>NZ_JBEOXF010000037.1:0-81961 GCF_040296405.1 Streptomyces sp. NPDC002133
GCGCAGGGCGAGATACAGCCGCACCTCGTCCTTGGTCACGCCGAGGTCCTTGCCGAACGCCTCCACGTTCAGCGGGAGCAGTGCGGCCTTGCCGGCCGGTCCGAGCGGCAGCCCGATGTCCGTGGAGCCGACGACCTCGCCCGCCAGCACGCCGATGGCCTGACCGATCTGCTGGCCGAACATGGCGCCGCCCATGGAGCGCATCATGCCGATCAGCGGGCCCGCCATCGCCTGCATCTCCTCGGGCAGCACATCGCCCATCGCGAGGCCCACGCGCTCGGCGACCGGGTCGACGAGCTGCTGCCACGCCGGAAGGGTCGCCTCGACCCACTCGGCGCGGCTCCACGCCACGGCGGTGCCCGCACCCGAGGGCAGCGAGGTCACGCCGTCGAGCCACAGGTCGGCGAGACGGACGGCCTCCTCGACCGCGGCGCGCTCGGCTGGGCCGATGCTCGCGTCTTTCGTGCCGTCCTGGGTGCCCTGGGAGACCGTCTGGCGGGCGATCTGCTTCGCCATGTCCCAGTTCACCGGGCCGCCCTCATAGCTCAGCATCTGGCCGAGCTGCTGGAAGGCGGCGCCGAGGTCGGTAGGGTTCAGCGAACCGAACATCGCCGCGAACGGATTCTCCGCACCGCCCGCGCCGGCACCTGGGAATCCGAACGCGAAGGGGTTGTCCGGGCCGCCGCCCTGGCCGCCGGGCCCCTGCCCACCTCCGGCGGGGTCCTTCTTCTTGCCCTCGTCGCCGTTCTCCGGCTCCTCCGGCGGAAGGCCGAATCCGAATGGGGTGTCACTCACGGGTTTCCTCGGCTCGTAGGGCCGCCGGCTTCCTGCCGGCGGCGAATGCCCGACAACACCACCAGCCTAGACATCCGGGCCGGACAAGGGCTCGATGCTCCGTCGACTCATGGCCTGCGGCAGGATGGACGCCACCTGGTACGTACGCGTCATTCGCGCACTTACTGAAGACAACCGCTGGAGACGCCCGGTGAGTTCCCCAGATCCGCAGGTTCGCGCAGCGCGAAACCACTCAACCCCGGCCATGGGGCGCGGCCCCGTGGTCGCGGTCACCGGCGCCGCATCGGGCGTCGGAGACCTGCTGACCAGGCGCCTCGTCGCATCCGACGAGATCAAGCAGGTCATCGCCATCGACGAGCGGCGCGGCGACGTTCCCGAGGCGCACTGGCACATTCTCGACGTCCGCGACCCGGCGATCGCCGAGAAGCTGCGCGGGGCCGACGTCGTCGTCCACCTCGCGCTGGACCTGGACCTGGAGACGGATCCGGCGGCGCGTACCGCGTACAACGTGCGCGGCACCCAGACCGTGCTCACCGCCGCCGCGGCCGCAGGCGTCCACCGGGCCGTCCTGTGCACGTCGGCGATGGTCTACGGGGCGCTGCCCGACAACGACATCCCGCTCTCCGAGGACGCGGAGCTGCGCGCCACGGCGGAGGCGACCGGCGTCGGCGACCTGCTGGAGATCGAACGCCTGGGCCGGCGCGCGCCCCGCGCCCACCCGGGACTGAACGTCACGGTGGTGAGGCCGGCCGTCCTGGTGGGCGGCACGGACACGGCGCTCACCCGCTACTTCGAGTCCCCGCGGCTGCTCGTGGTCGCCGGATCCCGTCCCACCTGGCAGTTCTGCCACGTGGAGGACCTGGTGAGCGCGCTGGAGTACGCGGCTCTGGAGAAGGTCGACGGGGAGTTCGCGGTCGGCTGCGACGGCTGGCTTGAGCAGGAGGAGGTCGAGGAGCTCAGCGGCATCCGGCGCATGGAGCTGCCGTCCGCGGTCGCGCTGGGCGCGGCGGCCCGGCTGCACCGGATCGGCCTCACCCCGTCCCCCGCCGGGGACCTGGCGTACACGATGCACCCCTGGGTGGTCAGTGTCGGACGGCTGCACGACGCCGGGTGGCGACCGCACTGGACGAACGAGGAGGTTCTCGCCGCGCTCCTGGAGGAGGTCGAGGGCCGGCACACCGTCGCGGGCCGCCGCCTCGGTCGCAAGGACGCCACGGCCGCCGCCGGTGCCGCGGGCGCGACCGTAGCGCTGCTCGGTACGGCCGCGCTGGTGCGGCGTGCCCGCAAGCGGCGCGGCCTGTAGCGGCGCGGCCCGCGCCCGTATCTCGCTGTGGCCCGTACCCCATGTGGCCGTACCTGTCTGTACCTCTCTGCAGGAGGCTCCAAGCACAGCCGAGGTCGCCCGGGGGAAAGCGCTATTCCGCGATGCCAGGGGCGTACGGCACGATGGGGCCATGGCACGCACGAACGAGCACCCCGGAGAGCAGGCGGCAGCGGACCCCATCCGCCTCCTGGAGATCCGTGACACCCCGCTCTCCGTCGACGAGGTCTTCCGCGCCGTCGGTGACGACGCGGCCGGCGGCGCGGCGCTGTTTGTCGGCACCGTGCGCAACCACGACGGCGGCGCCGACGTCGACACGCTCGGCTATTCCTGCCATCCCACCGCAGAGGCGGAGATGCGCCGCGTCGCGGAGAAGGTGGCCGCGGAATACCCGGTTCGCGCCCTCGCCGCCATCCACCGTGTGGGTGATCTGAAGATCGGGGATCTCGCGGTTGTCGTCGCCGTCTCGTGCCCGCACCGCGGTGAGGCGTTCGAGGCCTGCCGCAAGTTGATCGACGACCTGAAGCACGAGGTCCCGATCTGGAAGCACCAGCGCTTCTCGGACGGTACGGAGGAGTGGGTGGGGGCCTGCTGACCGCGCTGTCGGGATGAATGACGGGCACCCCTCCCGGCTGTTACCGCGAGTCGATTTGCGTAACCGCCCCCCTGGCCCGAGCGTTGAACCGACGGATGGTTAATCTGCTGATCAGGTAGCTGTTGCAGCAGTTGCTCCAGCGCATGGGGTTGGGAGGTCGGGATGGCGGCACTTGCCTGGTTGCTGATTCCGCTGATCGCTGCCATCGGTGCAGCGATATGGGGAAGCTGGGCCTCGCGCGATCGAACCACCGGGGACGTGGCCGAGCTCGCCGGCTATGCCCGCTTCCGTGATGCCATGGAGAAGTCCCACTCCGGTTCGGACGCCGCCTGAGGCCTGCCGCGAGCCCTCTGCCCAGGGCCCCGTACGGACCGGCCCGACGGGTGTACTGACGGACCAGTCCCGTACTGTCGTTCCATGCCACGCCGCACTGCGACGATGCTCGCCTCCACCCTCGTCCTCATTGTGCTGCTCTGTGTGGGCGTGTTCATGACGCCGCCCTACTCCGAGATGACGCCCGGGCCCACGGTGAACACGCTCGGCGAGTCCGGTGGCGAGCCGGTGCTGCACGTTTCCGGCCGCAAGACGTACCCGACCTCCGGAAACCTCAACATGACGACGGTGCGGGTCACCGGCGCCGACTACAAGATGAACCTCGCCGAGGTGGTCTACGGCTGGCTTGCTCACGACAACGTGGTGGTGCCGCACGAGACCCTCTATCCGGACGGCAAGACGGAGGAGCAGTCCACCCAGGAGAACGCCGAGGAGTTCACCCAGTCGCAGGAGAGCGCCAAGGTCGCGGCGCTGCGGGAGCTGAAGATCCCGGTGAAGACGCGTGTGGTCGTCTCCTCCGTCCGCAAGGACAGCCCCGCGCAGGGCGTGCTGCACGCCGGCGATGTGATCAAGGCCGTGGACGGTACGCCGGTCAAGGCGCCGGACGATGTCGCGAAGGCCGTCACCAAGCACGAACCCGGCGGCGCGGTGGTCTTCTCCATCGTCCCGGCGAAGGAGGCGGCCGCCGCGGAGAAGGCCGGCAAGGAGCCGACCGCCGCGCAGGACGTGTCCGTGAGCACCGTGAAGTCGGACGAGGGCGACCGGGCCATCGTCGGCATCACCGCCGGCACGGACCACACGTTCCCGTTCACCATCGACATCAAGCTCGCCGATGTGGGCGGACCGAGCGCGGGACTGATGTTCGCGCTCGGCCTCGTCGACAAGCTCACTCCGTCCGATCTGACCGGCGGCAAGTTCGTCGCCGGCACCGGCACGATCGACGAGAGGGGTGCGGTCGGCCCGATCGGCGGCATCGAGATGAAGCTGGTGGGCGCGCGGAACGCGGGCGCGGAGTACTTCCTGACGCCCAGCGACAACTGCAGGTCCGCCGCCTCCGACATCCCCGACGGCCTCACCCTGGTCCGGGTCAAGACCATCGACGACGCCGTGAAGTCCCTGGAGAAGATCCGCACCGGCGACACGACCGGTCTGCCCAGCTGCTCCACCGGCTGACCGGGTCGGCCGGGCCACGGGGGCGCGCCCTGGACCGAGCACGCCCCCTCGCGCGGCCGGCCGTCGACCGCCGGCCGGGCGCCCCGGCGCCACCCCGCAGCTACGCCTCGAAGGTCGCGGACAGCGCCTCGGCCAGCCCCGGCACCAGGTCGGAACCGGTCAGGACCTCCGTGGGGGAGTCCTTCTCCCGCAGCCGCAGCGCCGACTCGCGCGCGCCGTCGCGGAGCACCGCCACTGTCATCCGGACCTCCTGACGGTCCGGGTGTCCTGCGACCCACTTCGCCAGGCCGGCCTCGTCGAGGCCCTCCGGTACGGACGCCTCGGCGGACGGCGGCAGCATCAGCCGCTCCACCGTCAGGGCGCAGCCCGCCACCGCGTCGGGCCAGGCGATCGTGGCGAGGAACTCGTCGAGAGCGGTGCCCGAGGGGATCTCGTCCTGCTCGACCGGGGTCAGCGGAGCGGCCGGCTCTCCGTCGTCGAGACCGAGCTGGGCGGCGAGGCCCGGCTCCTGTGTGCGCAGCTGCGCGGTGTCGACGAGGGCGAAGAGCCTCGCCGGCTGGTCCCAGCCGAGGCCGGAGGTGTACTCGTCGATTTCGAGCACCGCTCGCGTGAGCGGGCTCGCGGCCATCGGGGGGCCTGAGGGGGAAACGTTGGACATGGTCAATATCCTGCCTCCTTCGGACCCGGAGTCGGGAACTAGGTAAAGCTTCAGTAAGTTGCATGAGTGGGCTCTACGATCGCTGAGCCTGCTTTGCACAGGGCTTACACGAATTACACGACCGCGAACTCGAGGGGCGCACGTTGGCTTTCCAGATGCCGGACCGCGGCGGAGGCCCTACCGGGCCACGGATCAGAGTCGGTCGGCCGTCCCGGCGGGTCCGCACCCTGCTCATGACTCTGGGGGTGCTGGCCGTCCTGGCCATGGCCTTTGTCATGTTCGCCGGGTTCTGGACCGACTGGCTGTGGTACCGCTCGGTGAAGTACTCGTCGGTGTTCACCACCACCCTCTGGACCAAGGTCGGCCTGTTCGCCGTCTTCGGCCTGCTGATGGCCGCCGCGGTCGGGGTGAACATCTGGCTGGCGCACCGCCTGCGCCCGCCCCTGAGCGCGATGTCGATGGAGCAGCAGAGCCTCGACCGCTACCGGATGAGTGTCGCCCCGTACAAGAAGTGGGTGCTCCTCGCGATCACCGCACTCGTCGGGCTGATCGCCGGAGCCTCCGCCTCCTCCCAGTGGCGCACCTGGCTCATGTGGGTCAACGGTGTGGCGTTCGGGCAGAAGGACCCCCAGTTCCAGATGGACGTGTCGTTCTACGCGTTCGATCTGCCCTGGTACCGCTTCCTGCTCGGCTTCGGCTTCGCCGCGGCCGTGCTCTCGCTGATCGCCGCCGCGCTCACGCACTATCTGTACGGGGGGCTGCGCATCACCAGCCCCGGCGCGCGGGCGACCGCCGCCGCCACCGGCCATCTCTCGGTGCTGCTCGGGCTCTTCGTCGCACTCAAGGCCGTGGCCTACTGGCTGGATCGGTACGGCCTGGCGGTGAAGTCCAGCGACTTCAAGGCGGCCGGCAACTGGACGGGCCTGCGGTACGTCGACGCCAACGCGTATCTGCCGGCCAAGACGATCCTCTTCTGCATCGCCGTGATCTGCGCGGTGCTGTTCTTCGCGACGCTTTGGCGCCGCACCTGGCAGCTGCCGGTGATCGGCTTCGGCCTGATGGTGCTGTCGGCGATCCTGATCGGCGGCCTGTACCCGGCCATTGTGCAGAAGTTCCAGGTCCAGCCGAACGAGCAGGCCAAGGAAGCGCCGTACATCCAGAAGAACATCGATGCCACGCGCATGGCGTACGGCATCGACACGGCCAAGGCCGAGGACTACGCAGGCAAGGGCGACCCGAAGCGCAAGGCGGAGCAGCGCGAGCAGTCGACGTCCGCCGCCAGCTACCGGCTCGTCGATTCCAACATCGTGTCGCCCGCCTTCCAGCAGCTCCAGCAGGAGCGGAAGTACTACCAGTTCCCCGCGACCCTGGACGTCGACCGGTACACCGGCCCGGACGGAAAGCCGCAGGACACGGTCATCGGTCTGCGCGAGCTCAACATCAAGGGCATCCCCAAGCGCAACTGGATCAACGACCACTTCACCTACACCCACGGCTACGGCGCGATCGCGGCCAAGGGGACGAGCGCGGTCACGGATCCGGACGAGGGCACGGTGGGCGCGCCCGACTTCACCGAGTCCGGTCTGCCGACGACCGGTCAGCTCGGCAAGTACGAGCAGCGGATCTACTACGGCGAGAAGACCGAGCAGTACTCGATCGTGGGCGGCCCCCAGAAGGAGCTCGACTACGAGAAGAACGGTGAGGAGACCACCAGCTACAAGGGTAAGAGCGGGGTCAACCTCTCCAACGGGTTCAACCGAGCGGCGTACGCCGTGTCGTTCAACGAGCCGCAGATCCTCTACTCAGGGGCGATCGGCGAGGGCTCGCGGATCCTCTACAACCGCACGCCCAAGGAGCGCGTCGAGGCGGTGGCCCCCTGGCTCACCATCGACGGCGACGCCTACCCGGCGGTGGTCGACGGCCGTATCAAGTGGATCGTCGACGCGTACACCACGACGAACGGCTACCCCTACGCCTCGCGTACGACGCTGGGCGAGACGACGGCCGACTCACTGACCGACACCCAACGGGCCGTCGTTGCGCAGCAGAACCAGGTCAACTACATCCGCAATTCGGTGAAGGCCACCGTCGACGCGTACGACGGCTCGGTCGAGCTGTACCAGTGGGACACCGCGGACCCGGTTCTCAAGACCTGGATGAAGGCCTTCCCGGACACGGTGAAGCCGAAGGGCGACATCGATCCGGCCCTGCTGGCCCATCTGCGCTACCCGCAGGACATCTTCAAGGTCCAGCGCGAGCTGCTCACCCGCTACCACGTCACCGACCCCGAGCAGTTCTACAGCGGCAGTGACGCCTGGCAGGTGCCGGACGACCCGACGAACCAGGACACCAGCGCGGTCCCGCCGTACTACCTGAGCCTCAAGATGCCTGGCGACAGCGAGCAGAAGTTCTCCCTGACGACGACGTTCACACCCAACGGGCGCCCCAACCTCGGTGCCTACATGGCCGTCGACGCCGATGCGAACAGCAAGAACTACGGCTCGATAAGGCTGCTGAGAGTCACGTCGACCGTCCAAGGGCCCTCGCAGGTGCAGAGCGAGCTCAACAGCGTGCCCGAGGTCGCGACGTTCGTGCGTGACCTCAGGGGTACGGATTCGGAGATCGACTACGGCAACCTGCTCACGGTTCCGCTGGACGGCGGGTTCCTGTACGTCGAGCCGGTGTACGCCCGAGGCGGCGCCGCGAACTACCCGCTGCTGAAGAAGGTGGCCGTCTCGTACGGCGGCAAGCCCGTCTTCAAGGACAGCCTGGCGGAGGCGCTGAACGCGGTCTTCGGGGTCGACGGCGCCGAGCAGCCGCCCACGACGCCACCGCCGCCGAGTGACACGACGAAGCCGCCGGTCACCGGTGAGGTGGCACTGAAGCAGGCCATCGCGGACGCGCAGAAGGCGTACGAGGAGGGCCAGGCCGCACTCAAGAAGAACGACTGGGCGGCGTACGGCAAGGCCCAGGCGGACCTGCAGGCAGCGCTGGAACGCGCGGCCGCGGCACAGTCCCAGCAGCCGCAGTCGCAGCCGCAGGGAGACTGACCGCAAGGCCGGGCGGTGGCAGGTGGCTGCCCGGTGGCCGAAGGGCCGCCGGGCAGTGGCCGCCACGCACCGTGGTACGGTTGGTGCACAACGACGCGGGGTGGAGCAGCTCGGTAGCTCGCTGGGCTCATAACCCAGAGGTCGCAGGTTCAAATCCTGTCCCCGCTACTGAAGTCGAGGGCCCGGATCCATCAAGGATCCGGGCCCTTGTCATGCGCCGGGGGCGTTCGGGGGAAGTGGGTGGCGGGTGTGGCGAGTTGGTCGGGGCGGGTTGGGGTGAGACGTGTTTGACTTATCTCTCTGTGGGCATGTCGACAAAACGCTGAAGTGACCTCACTGGCTGCGGTATACCAGGTGTACGCGGGTTGCGGGTGGTGCGACGATGGGATTTATGGGGGACAGGGCAACTCTGTTGACTACAGGGCGGTTTGCGCAGCGGCATACCGGAACCGCGATGAGCGCGGTCGGTATCGATGCCGTGGAGGCGGCAGGCGCCCTGGATCTCACCGAGCCCTTCGACGCCCTGGCGCCCGCCGGCCTCGCGGGGCCGGCCGCGTCCACCGACCACGTGGAACCCCTCGAGTCCATGGACTCCCTCGAGTCCGGTGAATCCCTCGATTTCGCCGGGTCCGCCGGCTCCGTCGAACCCATGGACGCCGTCGACGCCGTCGAGTCGGCCGAGACCGAGATCGAGGCGCGCCACCGTCGTGCGGCCGAGGCCGGGGACATCCCCTCCATGAGCGTGCTCGGGGCGATGCTGCTGCGCCGCGGCGACCTGGACGGCGCGGAGCCGTTTCTGCGCGGCGCGACCGCCGAGGGCGACCGCGCCGCCGCGAACAACCTGGGTGTGCTGCTCCACCAGCGCGGCTACGCCGACGAGGCGGCCGGCTGGTGGCGCATCGCCGCTGTCGCGGGCTCCGCGGCGGCCGCGCACGCCCTGGGCCGGCACTACCGCGAGCGCGGCGACGAGCCCGCCGCCGAGTACTGGCTGCGGCAGTCGGCCGAGCAGGGCCATGCGCTCGGCGCTTACGCACTGGCCGACCTGCTGGAGCACCGCAGCGAGCCCGGCGCGGAGCGCTGGCTCCGCGCGGCCGCGGAGCAGGGCCACCGGGAGGCGGCCTACCGGCTGGCGCGTGCGCTGGAGCGCCACGCCGTGACCGCGGACGTGCGCCCGGACCGCCCGCAGGGTGTCCGGCTCGACAACGGCAGCCGTGCGGCCGAGCGCGGGAGCCGTGGTGCGCGTGTGCCGGGCGCGGGCGACCGTGCGCCCGGGCGGGCCGAGACGGACGCCGCAGGGACGCGGGCGCTGTGGCGGGAGGCCGAGCAGTGGTACCGGCAGGCCGCCGCGCGAGGGCACCGGCGGGCCGCGCTGCATCTGGGGGCGATCCTGGAGCGGCGGGGCGAGCTGAAGGAGGCCGGGCGGTGGTACCTCACCTCCGCGAAGGACGGCGAGGCCCGTGCCGCCTGCGCGCTCGGGTTCCTGCTGCGCGACGCCGGCGACGAGGAGAGCGCCGCCGTGTGGTGGCTGCGTGCCGCGCAGGACGGAGACGGCAACGCCGCCAACGCCCTGGGCGCACTGCACGCCGCCCGCGGTGAGCAGCAGACAGCCGAGCGCTGGTACCGCGCGGCCATGGACGCGGGCGACGTCAACGGTGCCTACAACCTCGGCCTGCTCTGCGCCGCCCAGGACCGCACCGTCCAGGCGGAGCAGTGGTACCGCCGCGCCGCCTATGCGGGCCACCGCGAGGCCGCCAACGCGCTCGCCGTGCTGCTTCTCCAGGCCGGTGACGCGGCCGGGGCGGAGCCGTGGTTCTCCAAGGCCGCGGAGGCCGGCAGCGTGGACGCCGCGTTCAACCTCGGCATCCTGTACGCCGGCCGGGACGACGACCGTACGGCGCTGCGCTGGTACGAGCGGGCAGCCGCCGCGGGGCACACCGAGGCCGCCCTCCAGGTCGGCATGGCGCGCCTGCGCGACGGCGAGGAGCGGGAGGCGGAGCGACACCTGCGGTGCGCGGCCGGTGGTGGCAGCGCCGAGGCGGCGTTCCGGCTCGCGACCGTGCTCGATGCACGCCAGGTGCCGCCCGGACCGCCGGCACTCGGTGAGCCGGTGACCGAGAAGACGGAGTGCGAGGAGTGGTACGAGCGGGCCGCCGAGCAGGGGCACCGGCGTGCGCAGGTACGGGTCGGCATGCTCGCAGCGGCGCGCGGTGACCTCGAGGATGCGGCGCGGTGGTACCGGGAGGCCGCGGAGTCGGGCAGCCGCAACGGGGCGTTCAACCTCGGGCTGCTGCTCGCCCGTGAGGGCAACGAGCGCGAGGCGGCCCTGTGGTGGGCGCGCGCCGCCCGGGCCGGGCACGGACGTGCGGCGCTGCGGATGGCGCTGCTCGCGGCGCGGCGGGGCGAGCTCGCGGAAGGCCAGCGGTGGTGTGCGCGGGCCGTGGACCTGGGGCCGGAGGAGGTCGCGAAGCGCGCGGAGGCGTTGCGGGAGGCGCTGCATCAGGAGCTGACGGCGTGATCGCTCGGCATCATGCCGTGACGAACAGGCGAACGATTATCGATTTGCTCTGGTCCGTGGGGTGACGTACTGTTGGGCTCACCGACGCGGGGTGGAGCAGCTCGGTAGCTCGCTGGGCTCATAACCCAGAGGTCGCAGGTTCAAATCCTGTCCCCGCTACTGAAACCGAAGGCCCGGATCCTTGAGGATCCGGGCCTTCGGCGTGTTCGAGGCTGCGGGCCGGTGGATGGTCCCGTGCACACTGGTTCTCCCCCGGAGCGTCGGCGCCCGAAAGCCCCGGCGGCTCGTTCCCGGAGAGCCCCGGTGGAACGACCGCCCACGAGACACGGCAAGAGAGAGCAGCCGGCGACCGAGGCCGGGCGATGACCGGAGCTAGACGTTCGCGCAGTTCGGGCAGATGCCCCGGTAAGTGACCTCGACGTCGGAGATCGTGAAGCCGAAGCGCTCGGCAGCCGGGAGGTCCGACAGAGGGTTGCCCGTCGGGTGGACGTCGCGGATGGCGCCGCAGCGGGCGCAGACCAGGTGCTGGTGCGGACGGTGCGCGTTCGGGTCGTACCGCTTGGCGCGGCGGTCCGTGGACACCTCCAGGATTTCGCCCAGCGACACCAGCTCCCCCAGCGTGTTGTACACCGTCGCGCGGGAGATCTCCGGCAGCCGCTCGACGGCACGTGCGTGCACCTCGTCGGCGGTCAGGTGAACGTGCTCACCGTCGAGGACCTCGGCCACGACGCGACGCTGCGCGGTCATCCGCCAGCCGCGTCCGCGCAGTCGTTCCAACAGGTCACTCATACGTATCAGCCTAACAGTCTGGGGAGGCGCGTCCTGAACGGGTGTGACTTTGGATGTCTACTTGACTTAGACGATGTCCATCATAGGATCGTATTCGGCATTGGCCAAGGGGCAGGACTTGCTTCGAATGACGCAGGACACGCAGGAGGCGCACGTGATTCAGGGACCGCTCACCACGGAGGCCGGCGCGCCGGTCGCCGACAACCAGAACAGTGAGACCGCGGGCGTTGGCGGTCCGGTTCTGGTCCAGGACCAGCTGCTGCTCGAGAAGCTCGCGCACTTCAACCGTGAGCGCATCCCGGAGCGGGTCGTCCACGCGCGTGGTGCCGGCGCCTATGGCACGTTCACCGTGACGGCCGACGTCAGCCGGTACACCCGCGCGAAGTTCCTCTCCGAGGTCGGCAAGCAGACCGAGACCTTCCTGCGCTTCTCCACCGTCGCGGGCAACCTCGGCGCGGCCGACGCGGTCCGTGACCCGCGCGGCTTCGCGCTGAAGTTCTACACCGAAGAGGGCAACTACGACCTCGTCGGCAACAACACCCCGGTGTTCTTCGTCAAGGACGCCATCAAGTTCCCCGACTTCATCCACACGCAGAAGCGCGACCCGTACACGGGCAGCCAGGAAGCGGACAACGTCTGGGACTTCTGGGGCCTCAGCCCCGAGTCGACGCACCAGGTGACTTGGCTCTTCGGTGACCGCGGCATCCCCGCCTCGTACCGCCACATGAACGGCTACGGCTCGCACACGTACCAGTGGAACAACGAGGCCGGCGAGGTCTTCTGGGTCAAGTACCACTTCAAGACCGACCAGGGCATCAGGAACCTCACGCAGGCCGAGGCCAACAAGCTCGCGGGTGAGGACCCGGACAGCCACCAGCGCGACCTGCGCGAGTCCATCGAGCGCGGCGACTTCCCGTCCTGGACCGTGCAGGTCCAGATCATGCCGGCGGCCGATGCGGCGACCTACCGCTTCAACCCGTTCGACCTCACCAAGGTGTGGCCGCACGAGGACTACCCGCCGATCGAGATCGGCAAGCTGGAGCTCAACCGCAACCCGGAGAACATCTTCGCGGAGGTCGAGCAGTCCATCTTCAGCCCTGCGAACTTCGTGCCGGGCATCGGTCCGTCCCCGGACAAGATGCTCCAGGGCCGTCTCTTCGCGTACGGCGACGCCCACCGCTACCGCGTCGGCATCAACGCCGACCACCTGCCGGTGAACCGCCCGCACGCCACCGAGGCGCGCACCAACTCCCGTGACGGCTTCCTGTACGACGGTCGCCACAAGGGTGCCAAGAACTACGAGCCGAACAGCTTCGGCGGCCCCTTCCAGACGGACCGTCCGCTGTGGCAGGCGACCGCCGTCTCCGGCGGCACGGGCAACCACGTGGCCCCGTCGCACGCCGAGGACAGCGACTTCGTCCAGGCGGGCAACCTTTACCGCCTGATGTCCGAGGACGAGAAGGGCCGTCTGATCGAGAACCTGTCGGGCTTCATCGCCAAGGTCTCCCGCGACGAGATCGCCGCGCGTGCGATCGACAACTTCCGTCAGGCTGACGGCGACTTCGGCAAGCGGTTGGAGGCCGCGGTCCAGGCCCTGCGCGGCTGACACACCAGTACTGGGCCGCTTGTCGTGGAGAGAGGGCCGGATCCCCGTTCAGGGGTCCGGCCCTCTTGTGTGCTCCGCGGCCTCCCTAGCCGCTGAGTGCGGCTGCCGTCGCACGCCGCCGGGCGGCCGGCGTCCAGCAGCGGATGATGTCGCGTACGGAGACGATGCCGACGGGACCGTGGGCGTCGAGCACGATGAGATGGCGGAAGCCGCCGTGCGTCATGGCCTCCGCGGCCTCCTCCAGCGTCCAGGCGGGGGCGGCGAAGACGACGTCGGTGGTGGTGTGGGTGCCTGCGATTTCGCGGTCGGGGTCCTGACCGGCGCCGAGCGAGTTCAGGATGTCCCGCTCGGTGAGGATGCCGAGACCACTGGTGTCGGGGTCGAGGACGACGGCCGCCCCGACGCGGCGCGCGGACATCAGCCGGGCTGCCTGGCGGAGGGTGTGTGCGGGGCCGATGGTGAGGACCACCGTGCTCATGGCGTCACGGACGAGCATGGACGGAGCCACCTCCTTGGTGAACCGTTCAACGAGAACTGATTCACAAGTTCACAAGTGGGGGGACTCTCAGCGTGGCAGCGATGTGCGATACCAACAAGGGGGCGTGCGCGGCCGAGTGGGGGCGCGAATGGCGCGCGGCCGGTGGAGGGGTGGGTTCGGTGCTGCTGGACGGCCCTGTGCCGTCCGGGCGTCGGCGGCCGTCCCCCTGATACCCGGCACCGACAAGCCGTGCGCGCGTCAGTAGCGCTGGTTGAGATAGCCCAGCAGCTCCTCGTGCAGCAGCCCGTTCGACGCCGCCGCGTTGCCGCTGTGCGGGCCGCGTAGCCCGTCCAGGCCGGTGAACGTGCCGCCCGCTTCCTGGACCACGATCGCGGTCGCCGCCATGTCCCACAGCGAGAGCTCCGGCTCCGCGCAGATTTCCACCGAACCCTCGGCCACCATCATGTACGGCCAGAAGTCGCCGTACGCCCGCGTGCGCCACACCGCCCGGGTCAGATCGAGGAAGCCGTCCAGCCGCCCGTACTCCTCCCAGCCGCCGAGCGAGGAGTACGCGAACGACGCGTCCGAGAGCCGGGACACCTTCGAGACGTGGAGGCGGGTCGCGGAGGACAGGCTGCGGCCGGTGTACGCGCCCGTGCCCTTCGCCGCCCACCACCGGCGGCCGAGCGCCGGTGCCGACACCACACCGACGACGGGCTGGTAGCCGCCCTCACCGGCCTCCATCAGGGAGATCAGCGTCGCCCACACGGGAACCCCGCGGACGTAGTTCTTCGTGCCGTCGATCGGGTCGATGACCCAGCGCCGCGGGCCGGTGCCCTCGATGCCGTACTCCTCGCCGAGGATCGCGTCGCGTGGCCTGGCGCGCTGGAGCTGGGAGCGGATCAGCTCCTCGGCCGCCTTGTCGGCCTCGCTCACCGGAGTCATGTCCGGCTTGGTCTCGACCTTGAGGTCGAGCGCCTTGAACCGGGCCATCGTCGCCGCGTCGGCGGCGTCCGCGAGGACATGGGCGAGACGCAGATCATCGTGGTAGTCGGCCATGGTCGAACTCTATCCCCGCAGGAGCAACCCAACTCCGGCCCCTCCGACTCCCCGTCGGGCGAGGCAGGGAACCGCACGCGCTCTTGACAGCGCGTGTCCACGCGTCAACTCTGAGCGCAGAGCCGCAGGGCCCCGGGGCCCGCCCGGGAGGCCACGATGCCATCAGCGCGAGAAGCACTGCTGAACGCCGCTCTCACCGCTCTCTACCATCTGCCCTGGTCGGGGATTCGGATGGTCGATGTCGCCTCCGTCGCGGGGGTCTCCCGTCAGACCCTCTACAACGAGTTCGGCAGCAAGGAGGGCCTTGCCCGCGCGCTCGTGCGGCGCGAGGCCGACGCGTATCTCCACGGAGTGGACCGGTCACTGCTCCTGGAGCGTGGCGCGGGCGGCGTCGAGCAGCTCGTGGCCGTCGCCGAGTGGACCGTCGGCGAGGCCCGCGCCAGGCCGCTGCTGCGTGCCCTGCTCACCGGCTGCTGGGGCGAGCGCCTGCCGGCGCCGCGCGCCGTGCGGACCGCCGCACTCTCCGGCGTGCCCGCGCAGCGCCGCGCGGACGCCGGGCATCCCGCGCCGTCCGAGCTGGCCACGGCCGTACGGGACCGCTCGTTCGCCGCCCTGGAACATGCCGCCCGGAGCCGTACCAAGGAGGAGGCCGCCGAGGTCGCCCACCGCTGCGAACTGGCCGTGCGGCTCGCGCTCTCGTGCGTCGTCGCGCCCGCCCCCGATGGCGTCGGTCAGCTCGTCCGTACGGCCGTCAGTGGGCCGGGCTGGAGAGCTGCAGGCCGATGACGCCGCAGATCACCAGGACGATCGAGACGATCTTCAGAGTGGAGGCCACCTCCCCGAGGAAGATCATTCCGTAGATCGCGGTGCCCGACGCGCCGATCCCCGTCCACACCGCGTAGGCGGGGCCGACGTCGAGCTTGCGCAGCGACAGCGTCAGCAGGCCGAAGCTGCTCATGGCGAAGATGGCGAACGCGATGGTCGGCCAGAGACGCGTGAAGCCGTGCGACAGCTTGAGACAGATCGCGAACCCCGTCTCCAGGAGTCCGGCGACGACTACCAGCAGCCACGCCATCGTCAGTGCCTCCCGCGTCCCAGTCCCACGCTCAGTGACTGCTTCGTCTCACTTGGTGCGATTATGCACTTACCAGCGGCGGGCGCTCGCAAACGTGCGCGGCTCAGTCGCCTTCGCGTCGTTCACGCGTGGCCAGCAGCCGCCTCAGTGAGTACAGACGCGCGGGATCGGCGTTTCCCTGAGCGACCCACTCGTCGAGTGCACAGTCCGGCTCGTCGTGCGAACAGGCGCGCGGACACCCCTCCGTGCCCGGTACGAGATCGGGAAAGGCCAGGATCACCCGCGAGGGATCGACATGGTGCAGCCCGAAGGACCGCACGCCGGGGGTGTCGATCACCCAGCCGTTGTCCTTGCCCGCGAGGGGGAGTGCGAGCGCCGACGTGGTGGTGTGCCGACCGCGGCCCGTGACCGCGTTCACCACGCCGGTGCTGCGCCACCGATCCATCGGGACGAGCGCGTTGACCAGGGTCGTCTTGCCGACACCGGAGTGGCCGACGAACGCGGTGGTCCGGCCCCTGAGGTGCTCGTAGACACGCTCGGCCGCGACGCCGCCCACGAACTCGTCGCGGGTGGTGACGACATGGGGAACACCCAGCGCGCCGTACAGCTCCAGCAGTTCGTCGGGCGAGGCCAGATCCGACTTGGTCAGCACCAGCAGCGGCTCCAGCCCGCCGTCGAACGCGGCGACCAGACAGCGGTCGATCAGCCGCGGGCGCGGTTCGGGGTCGGCGAGGGCCGTCACGATCGCCAGCTGGTCGGCGTTGGCGACGACGACGCGCTCGTACGGATCGTCGTCGTCGGCCGTGCGCCGCAGCACCGAGGCGCGCTCGCCGATGCGGACGATGCGGGCCAGGGTGTCCTTCCTGCCGGACAGATCACCGACCAGCTCGACGCGGTCGCCCACCACGGCGGCCTTGCGGCCCAGCTCGCGGGCCTTCATCGCCATGACCGTACGGTCCTCGACCAGGCAGGTGAGACGGCCGCGGTCGACGGTCAGGACCATGCCCTCCGCCGCGTCCTCGTGCTTGGGGCGGATGGACGTCCGGGGACGGTTGCCCTTGGGGTTCGGGCGCTGACGGATGTCGTCCTCGTCGGTGTGCTTGCCGTAGCGGCGCATTTCTTGCCGTCCCCGCTCAGTTGCCCGCGAGCATGTCGGTCCACATCCTCGGGAAGTCGGGCAGTGTCTTGGCTGTCGTCGCCACGTTCTCGATCTCCACTCCCTCGACAGCGAGACCGATGATCGAGCCGGCCGTCGCCATCCGGTGGTCGTCGTAGGTGTGGAACACCCCGCCGTGCAGCGGGCGCGGGCGGATGTGCAGCCCGTCCTCGGTCTCGGTGACATCGCCGCCGAGCTCGTTGATCTCCTTGGTGAGCGCGGCCAGGCGGTCCGTCTCGTGGAGGCGCAGATGCGCGACACCGCGCAGCGTCGAGGGGGAGTCGGCGAGCGCCGCGACCGCGGCGATGCCCGGGGTCAGCTCGCCGACCTCGCTCAGGTCGACGTCGATGCCGTGGATCCGGCCGGTGCCGGTGAACGTCAGCCCGGCGTCGGTCAGCTCGCAGGAACCGCCCATTTCGGTGAAGATCTCCCGCAGAGCGTCACCGGGCTGGGTGGTGTGCTCGGGCCAGTCGCGGACGGTGACGCGGCCGCCCGTCACCAGTGCGGCCGCCAGGAACGGCTGGGCGTTCGACAGATCCGGCTCCACGGTCAGATCCCGGCCGAGCAGGGCGCCGCTGCGCACCCGCCAGACGTTCGGCTCGCCGCCGGTCTCCGGCTCGTCGACCTGCGCACCGACGGTGCGGAGCATGTCGACCGTCATCCGGATGTGTGGCATCGACGGAAGTGTGGAGCCCACGTGCCGCACCTCGACGCCCTGGTTGAAGCGGGGTGCCGAGAGGAGCAGGGCGGACACGAACTGCGAGGACGAGGAGGCGTCGATCTCCACCGGGCCGCCGTCCAGCGCTCCACCGCCGTGCACGGTCAGCGGGAGCGCTCCGCGCCCGTCGTCGTCGATCCGGGCGCCCAGGGCACGCAGCCCGTTGATCACGCCGCCCAGCGGACGCTCGTACGAGCGCGGGTCGCCGTTGAAGCGGATCGGGCCGTCGGCGAGGGCGGCGACCGGAGGCAGGAAGCGCATCACGGTGCCGGCGTTGCCGACGTCGACGGTGGCGGGGCCGTGCAGCCCGGCGGGAATGACCCGCCAGGCCTCGCCGCAGTCCGGGCCGCCGGTGGCGGTGGAGCTGGAGGAGACCTGCTCCTCGATGCCGACGCCCATGGCCCGCAGGGCCTCGGCCATCAGCAGGGTGTCGCGGGACCGCAGCGGGCGGCGCAGCCAGCCGGGCTCGGCGGCCAGCGCCGCGAGGACCAGTCCGCGGTTGGTGACCGACTTGGATCCGGGCACGGTGACCGTCGCATCGACAGGCCCGCTCGCATGAGGGGCGGGCCAGAGGTCAAGGTGCTCGGGGTGCACGTGCACGGGGCTGTCGGTCATGGCCTTCACTTTAGTGGGCCGCAACCACCCCGGGTGTTCCACGACCGGTCACAGACCGAGCAGCCAGCGACCGCCACCGATCAGCGAGCACAGCGACACGGCGTGGAACAGGAAGAACCACATCGCGGGCGGCACATGCGTCAGCCGGGCCAGCTGGTCCGCGTCCGAGTCGGACGCGCCACCGTGCCGCCGCTTCGCCTGCAGCTCGAAGGCCGGCCGTACGCCGCCGAGCAGCAGGAACCACACCGCTGCGTAGGCGAACGCCGCCTGTACGGCGGGCTCGGTCAGCCAGGACACCAGGAGAAAGGCCGCGCCGGTGAGGATCACGGTGAGTGCCCCGTACGCGTTGCGGATCATCAGCAGCATGGCGATCAGCAGCGCCGTCGCCACCCACAGCAGCAGCGTGATGCGGTGCGCGGCGAGCAGCCAGGCGCCGCCGAGGCCGAGCAGCGGCGGCGCGGTGTAGCCCGCGGCCGCGGTCAGGATCATGCCGAGCCCGGTCGGCTTGCCGCGGCTGACGGTGAGGCCGCTGGTGTCGGAGTGCAGCCGGATGCCCTGCAGCCGGCGGCCGGTGACCAGGGCGATCAGGCCGTGACCGCCCTCGTGGGCAATGGTGATCGCATTGCGGGACAGCCGCCACAGCGCGTGCGGGACGACGGCGACGAGGGCGAGCGCGGCCGTGCCTATGACCAGCCACTGGTCGGGCGCGGGCTGGGTGCCGAATACTTCGACGGCGGCGACGGCGGCGGTGGTGGCCATTTCCGGGGTGGCTCCTCGGGACGCTGGGGATCGTGGCAGTGTGGCACTTATGTGCGGACGGTATGCAGCGAGTCGCAGGCCCGAGGACCTGACGGGACTCTTCCAGATCGAGAAGTGGGAACCGGCGGAGACCCTGGCCCCCGACTGGAACGTGGCCCCGACGAAAGAGGTCTACGCGGTACTCGAACGTCCTCTGAAGGACGCGGACGAGCGACGTCCGGTTCGCCAGCTGCGGAAGCTCAAGTGGGGACTCGTCCCGTCCTTCGCCAAGAACCCCGAGGGCGCGGCCCGGATGATCAACGCCCGCGCGGAGACCGTCCACGAGAAGCCCTCGTACCGCCGGCCCTTCGTCGCCCGCCGCTGCATCCTGCCGGCCGACGGCTACTACGAGTGGGTCACCGGGACGGACGAGCGGGAGCTGGAGGTGCAGGGCAAGAAGAAGCGGCCCCGCAAGCAGCCGTACTTCGTCACCCCGGCCGACGGCTCGGTCTTCGCGATGGCCGGGCTCTACGAGTTCTGGCGCGACCGGACCCTGCCCGACGACCATCCCCAGTCCTGGTGGGTGACCTGCTCGGTGATCACGACCGAGGCGGAGACGAGCCCGCTGGCGGTCGCGCCCGCGGACGGCCCGCACTCGTTGTCCGACATCCATCCGCGGATGCCGCTGATGCTGACCGAGGACCGCTGGGACGCATGGCTCGACCCGGCGCGCACGGACGTGGACGAGCTGCGCGCGCTGCTGGCGCCGCCGCCGCCCGGACTGATGCGGGCGTATCCGGTGACGACGGCGGTCAGCAACGTCCGCAACAACGGGCCGGAGCTGCTGGAGGAGCTGGAGGCTCCCGAGGTGGGCACCCTCTTCTGAGATCTCCGGGGCAGACGGTGTGACACTGCTTACGTGACACAGAGCGAGATCGAGAGCGAGACTGTCGGGACGCCCGCAGGGGACGCCCGCATCACCTGGCACCCCGCCATCGGCAAGGCCCGGCTCGTGCTGGCGGCGAGCCATGGCGCGGGCGGCGGCATCGGGGCCCGTGACCTGCAGGCACTCGCCGCCGAGCTGCCCGCAGCCGGGGTGACCGTGGCCCTCGTGGAGCAGCCCTGGCGGGTGGCGGGGAAGCAGGTCGCACCGGCGCCGAAGACCCTGGACACCGGCTGGCGGGGGCTGTGGCCCGCGCTGGAGAAGCAAGGGCTGCCGATCGTCGCGGGCGGGCGCAGCGCCGGGGCGCGCGTGGCCTGCCGCACGGCGAGTGAGCTGGGCGCCCGTGCCGTACTCGCGCTGAGCTTCCCCCTGCATCCGCCGGGCAGGCCGGAGAAGTCCCGGGCGGACGAGCTGCTGGGCGCCGGCGTGCCCGTGCTCGTCGTCCAGGGCGGCAACGACCCGTTCGGGACGCCGGGGGAGTTCCCCGAGGGGGAGTACGAGCTGATCGAGGTGGACTCCGCCGATCATGGGCTGTCCGTGCCCAAGCGGGCGGCGCTGACGCAGGAGGAGGCGCTGGCCGAGGTCGTCGACGGCGTACGGAAGTGGATCACCGCTCTGGCGTGATCCGACCCGGATCGTGCTTGATCCTGACGGTCGTCCACGCACGGGAATAGCCGAGGGCCGGGTCTCTGTTGTGCCGGACGTCAGTTCAGGAGCTCGGAGAGGGAGTCCGTCGCATGGGTTCGACCATCTGCCCCAGTCGTTCGCGCGCCTCTGACCTGGAGTGGACGGTTCTGCCGACGGTCGGGACCGGCGCCACTCGGGCGGCGGGCGGAGCGGTTGGTCGTCTATCCTCCGATTCGAGCGTGTCCGGTTTCGGACTCGCCACAGCGTTGGAGGAGGTGGGTCCGGTCACTGGGACCGACGACGGCCGTGCGGAAGAGACGACCGCCGAGCGCAACGCACGATTCGAGCGGGACGCTCTCGGTTTTCTCGACCAGATGTACTCGGCCGCGCTTCGCATGACGCGGAACCCGGCCGACGCCGAGGATCTCGTACAGGAGACGTACGCGAAGGCGTACGGCTCGTTCCACCAGTTCCGGGAGGGCACGAACCTCAAGGCCTGGCTGTACCGCATCCTCACCAACACCTTCATCAACTCGTACCGCAAGAAGCAGCGTGAGCCGCAGCGCAGTGCCGCCGAGGAGATCGAGGACTGGCAGCTCGCACGCGCCGAGTCCCACATGTCGACGGGCCTGCGCTCCGCCGAGTCGCAGGCGCTCGACCACCTGCCGGACTCCGACGTGAAGGAAGCGCTGCAGGCGATCCCCGAGGAGTTCCGCATCGCCGTCTATCTGGCGGACGTCGAGGGCTTTGCCTACAAGGAGATCGCGGACATCATGGGAACACCCATCGGTACGGTGATGTCCCGACTGCACCGGGGCCGCCGCCAGTTGCGCGGAATGCTCGAGGACTACGCCCGTGACCGCGGGCTGGTTCCCGCAGGCGCCGGGGAGTCGACGAACGATCGGAAAGGCTCGGGCTCATGAGCTGCGGAGAGCCGCACGAGACGGATTGCGCGGAGATTCTCGATCATCTCTACGAGTTTCTCGACCGTGAGATGCCCGACGCCGACTGCACCAAGTTCGAGGTCCACTTCGATGAGTGCTCGCCGTGCCTGGAGAAGTACGGCCTGGAGCGGGCGGTCAAGAAGCTCGTCAAGCGCTGCTGCGGCCATGACGACGTGCCGGTCGATCTGCGCGCCAAGGTCATGGGCCGGATCGAGCTGATCCGGTCGGGCGAGGCCGTGCCGGAGCACGATGTGACGGTGGCGGGGGCGGATCTGCCGACCGCGACGGCGGAGTAGCCGCTGCCGCACCAGCGACGGAAGAAGGGGCGCACCGGAAAGGTGCGCCCCTTCTCGCGTGCGCGGGCGCACGCGGAGCGCTTGGCCGGGGGAGCCGCGGGTGTACACGGGGTGCCTGCCCCGGGCCGGCCGCGGACGTGCTCCCGCCGCCGGGCCTGTGGAGGGGCTGCGGAGATCGCTCGTGTCACCCGATGGTGCTAATCGGTCGTTTTCCGCCGCCGGGGATCGGTCCACTCGCTAGCCTGACGCTCTGTTCGGGGGCGGCCGAGGAGGGCTGAGCGCGGGTGAGAGGTATCCCGGGTGGGGCGCGTGCATTGATTCTCTGCGCCGTGGCGTGCGCCGGCGCATGTGTGCTCCCCTCGGTGTTCTCCGGAGCCGATGTCGCCTGGGGCGCGGTCGCGCTGCTGGCCGGGGTCTACGCGATGTGTGAAATGCCCGCCGGCCGCCCGTTCCTCGGACGGTTCCCCGGCGGGTCGGTGCCGATGGGCGCCGGATCGTTCTTTCCCGTGCTGCTGGCGGCCGCGCTGCTGCTGCCGCCCGCCGCGGCGGCGCTGTCGGCGGTGCCGGGCGCGCTCGTCGCCCATGTCGAACAGCGACCCGCGGCCGTACGGCGGGTGTGGCGTGCCGCCCAACTCGCCCTGGCCGCCTGGGCCGCGTCCTGGGCGGCCCTGCTGTGCGGAGGGATCGGCACCGCGCCCGCCTTTCCGGGTGCGCTGCTGCCGGCGGGGGCCGCGGCGGTGGCGTTCTGCCTCGTCCTCAGCGCGCTCGACGGCGCGGTCCTGGCCACCGCCGAGCGGCTGCCGTTACGGGCGGCGTGGCGCGGGATTCTTCCGGGCTCGCTCGCCCCGCACACCGTCCACGGCCTGGCCGGTCTCATGATGGCCGTGCTGTGGCGCAGCCCGTACGGCCCCGTCTCCGCGCTGTTCGTCCTGCTGCCGATGTACATCTCCTGCTGGGCCTTCGCGCAGTACCACCGCGAGCGGAGCGCCCACCGCTCCACCATCCGGGCCCTGGTGCAGGCCGTCGACATCAAGGACAAGTACACGAGGGGGCACAGCGAGCGCGTGGGGCAGGCGTCCGTACTGATCGCGCGCGAGCTGGGCATGGACGAGGAACGGCTGGAGGTGCTCCGCTTCGCCGGCATCCTCCACGACGTCGGCAAGCTCGGCGTGCCCACACGGGTGCTGCGCAAGGACGGACCGCTCACCCCCGACGAGCGCCGGGTCATCGAGCTGCACCCGGAGTACGGACACGAGATCGTGCGCGGGATCGGCTTCCTCGACGAGGCGAGGGCGGCCATCCTGCACCACCACGAACGCGTCGACGGCAGCGGCTACCCGTACGGACTGGCCGGCCGCCAGATCCCCGAGTTCGCCCGGGTCGTGGCCGTCGCCGACGCCTTCGACGCGATGACCTCCACCCGCTCCTACCGGCGGGCCCGCCCCGTCGCGTCGGCCGTCGAGGAGCTGAAGCGCTGCTCGGGCACCCAGTTCGACCCCCAGATGGTCCGTGCCCTGGTGCGGGCCCTGTCCCGCCACGGCTGGCAGATCGCGGTCACCGCGGACGAGCCGCTGCCGGGCGCCGTGGGCGGCCCCGGTGGTCCCCCGCCGCCCGATGCCGCTGCAGTCAGGGCCCCGTCGGCGGCCGTTCCGGCCGCGGCTCCGAGTGCGGCACGCACGCCGGGCGCGCCGCCCACCCCGCGTGGCCCCGCCGTGGGCCCCGCGTCCGTCGTGGCCGACGTCCCCGACCCGGCCCCGGCGCCCGACCCCGGCCCCACCGGGCCCCCGCCCGCCGGCACCCCGGGCACCCCGGGCGAACGGGTACGCCGGGTGGTCGACGCCGTGGTCGCAGCGCGGGCCGCTCGGGACATGGCCGACAGACGGCGGGGCGGATGAGACGGCGCGTCCCGCCGACCGTCGCGTGTGTGTACGGGGCGGCGGCGGTGCTGACCGTGGCCGGGCTGGGATGGACGCTGTGGACCGGGATCGAGGACCCTGGGATCGCGCTCGCGTTCGGCGTGCTCATCGCCGTCGGGGAGCTGGCCCGCCGGGGCGCGCTGCCGGGGGAGCGCGAGCCCGCGCCCCTGGGGTCGGCCGGGGCGCTCGCGTACGCGCTGCTCGACGAGAGCGCCGGCACGAGCAGCACCCACGGCGTCCTCCAGGTCGTCGCGGTCGTCGTCGCGGGCGCCCTCGCCGGGGTCGTCCCGCACATCGCACGCGGCCGCGGCCCCGCGCTCGACCAGGTGGCCCGCCGCGTGCTCACCGTCACGTTCGCCGCGGTCTGCTTCCAACCGCTCCACCACTCGGGCGAGTTGGCCGACCACGTCGGCAAGGGCCCGTACTACGCGCTCTACCTGCTGCTGCTCCTGCTGCTCACCGCGCTCTGCGACGCCGTGCTCGCCGCCCTGATGCTGCGCGCACGCACCCGCTACCCCTACGGTCCGCTGCTCCGCGACGAGCTGCGCTCGCTCCTCGGCATCGGCTCCGCCGTCTGCGCCACCGGGGCCGTCATGGCGCTCGGCGTCGCCGTCGCCGGACTCTGGGCGCTCCCGGTCTTCTGCGTACCGCTGCTGCTGACCCAGCTGTCCTTCCGTCGGTACGCGGCGGTGCGGACCACCTACCGCCAGACGATCGCGTCGCTCGCCCGGGCCACCGAGATCGCCGGCTACACCTCCCACGGCCATGCCCACCGCGTCGCCGCCCTCAGCACCGCCGTCGGTCGCGAGCTGGGGCTGTCCGGGCCCGAGCTGACCGTTCTCGAGTACGCGGCGCTCATGCACGACATCGGGCAGCTCTCCCTCGTCGACCCCGTACCGGAAGGGGCCACCGCCCGCCTTCCTGCCGCCGAGCAGCGCCGTATCGCGCTGCTGGGCGGCGCCGTGGTCCGCCAGACCGGCGTACCCGCGGCCGTCGCCGTGGTCGTCGAGCGGCAGGCGGATCCGTATCGCGAACAGCCGCTTCCCGCCCGAATCGTCCGTGCCGTCAACGCGTACGACGATCTCACCGGTGAAAGTGCCAAAGGCGCTCTCGGCGCGCTGGAGGAGCTCCGCCTCGGGACCGCGCGCGACTACCAGCCGGAAGTCGTGGAGTCCCTCGCCCGCGTCCTGTCCCGTGAAGCGTGGGGCCCGCAGGGCCTCCGCTGAGGGCGGTGGTGGGGGAAGGGCAGGCGGTCTGGCCCCTGCCCGGCCTGGGTAACCCATGGGTAATGAGCGGGCGTCCGACCGGGCATGGTTGGATGCGAATGAAGGCAGATACAGGAGACACGGCTACGAAGACACAGGCGGCCATGTGTCCGGGGGAAGTGACCCGAGCGACCGGCAGGCGGGAATCGTGAGGATCTTCGGGAAGGTACGGCATCGGCCCTCCGCCTCTTGGCGGCAGGCCACCGACCGCGCGTTCACGCTGATCGGCGACGGCCGGTACGAGGACGCGGGCGCGCTGCTGACCCGCGCTGCGGACCTGGAACCCTGGCTCTCGGAGTCCTGGTTCAATCTGGCGCTGCTGCACAAGTTCCGGCACGACTGGGAGCAGGCGCGCGCCGCGGGCCTGCGTGCCGTCGCGCTGCTCGACAAGGAGACCGGCGCCCCCGACTGGTGGAACGTCGGCATCGCCGCGACGGCCCTGCAGGACTGGCCGCTGGCCCGGCGCTCCTGGCAGGCCTACGGGCTGAGGGTGCCGGGCGAGGCCGCCGCGAGCGGCGAACCCGTCGGCATGGACCTGGGCAGCGCTGCCGTGCGGCTGTCTCCCGAGGGCGAGGCCGAGGTCGTGTGGGGCCGCAGGCTCGACCCGGCCCGGATAGAGGTGCTGTCCATCCCGCTGCCGTCGTCCGGCCGCCGCTGGGGCGAGGTCGTCCTGCACGACGGCGTACCGCACGGCGAGCGCACGACGGCCGCCGGCCACAGTTTCCCCGTCTTCGACGAGATCGAGCTCTGGGCGCCCTCGCCCGTCCCGACCTGGGTGGTGCTGCTGGAGGCCGCCACCGAGGAGGACCGGGACGCGCTGGAGCAGCTCGCCGCCGACGCCGGTTTCGCCGCCGAGGACTGGTCGTCCTCCGTCCGGCTGCTCTGCCGGGCCTGCTCCGAGAGCCGGATGCCGAGCGCCGAGGGCGACGGCGAGCACCTGGACCCGCACGACCACAGCGAGCCGGGCCACCCCGGGCCGCTCGGCCACCGTACGGCCGGGGACCTGTGGGTACCGGAGCGCGAGTGCGGGATCGCGGCGCCCGCCGGCCTGGTGCGCGGGCTGCTGGACGGCTGGGTCGCGGACAGTCCGGACAGCCGTGAGTGGCGGGATCTCGAGGAAGTCTGCTGACGCAGGGCCGTAGGCTGTACGGAGCAATCAGCGGGCACCGAGGAAGGCGTACGGCGGACAATGGCGCAGCAGGAGACGGACCAGCAGACGGACCAGCAGGTCAACGATGGTTTCGTCGTGGACACGGAGGACTGTGAGGAGCGCGAGCGGGCGCACCGCGAGCGCGGTACGGCCCGTCCCATCACCGTCGTCGGCAACCCCGTGCTCCACAAGGAGTGCAAGGACGTCACCGAGTTCGACGACAAGCTCGCGGCGCTGATCGACGACATGTTCGCCAGCCAGCGGGCGGCGGAGGGCGTGGGCCTGGCCGCCAACCAGATCGGTGTGGACCTGAAGGTCTTCGTCTACGACTGCCCGGACGACGAAGGCGTACGTCACACCGGCGTCGTCTGCAATCCGGTGCTGCAGGAGCTGCCGCCGGAGCGCCGTGTGCTCGACGACTCGAACGAGGGCTGCCTGTCCGTCCCGACGGCGTACGCCTCGCTGCCCCGCCCGGACTACGCCGAGGTGCACGGACAGGACGCCGAGGGCAGGCCGATCAAGGTGCGCGGCACCGGCTACTTCGCGCGCTGCCTGCAGCACGAGACGGACCACCTCTACGGCTACCTCTACATCGACCGGCTCTCGAAGCGCGACCGCAAGGACGCGCTGCGGCAGATGGCGGAGGGCACGCCGCGCTACGAGACCGTGCCGAACGACTGAAACGACCGACGTCGTGTCCGCGTGGTGAGGGCCCCGTTCCGGTGACCGGTGCGGGGCCCTCGCCTTGCCGCCGGTGGACTGCCAATGGGCGGACAAATGACGGCTGTCCATGCCCTGTTGACGCGCGTCGACCGTCCCGCCAGTCTCATGCGTGCACTCGCACGTCTCTCATCCGGTGGACTTGCCCTGGAGGGCCGATGCCCAGACGTACCGCACGACTCCTGCTGTCCTTTGTCATGCTCATGGTTGCCAGTGTGGGCGGGGTGATGGCCACGGCCGGTACCGCCCACGCCGACGGCTGCTACACCTGGTCCCGCACCCTCTCCCAGGGGACCTCCGGCGCCGACGTCACCCAGCTGCAGATCCGGGTCGCGGGCTACCCGGGCTACGGTGGCGTCCTCGCCATCGACGGCGACTTCGGCCCGGCGACCGCCGCCGCGGTCAAGCGCTTCCAGTCGGCGTACGGACTCGTCGCCGACGGCATCGCGGGCCCCGCCACCTTCAGCAAGCTCTACGCCCTCCAGGACGACGACTGCACCCCGATCCACTTCAGCTACGCCGAGCTCAACGACTGCAACTCCACCTGGGCGGGCGGTGCGGTGAGCGCGGCCACCGCGAAGTCCAACGCACTGCGCACGATGTGGAAGCTGGAGGCCATGCGGCACGCCCTCGGTGACCAGCCCATCACCGTGACCAGCGGCTTCCGTTCGTACGCCTGCAACAGCGCGGTCGGCGGAGCCTCCGACAGCCGCCATCTGTACGGTGACGCCGCCGACCTCGGCGCGGGCCCGCACTCCCTGTGCAAGCTCGCCCAGCAGGCCCGTAACCACGGCTTCAACGGCATCCTCGGCCCCGGCTACCCGGGCCACGGCGACCACGCGCACGTCGATCACCGCGGGAGCCGCTTCTGGTCCGCGTCGAGCTGCGGAATCTGAGTTCGCCCGGGTCCGGCCGAACCCGCCCGGGCCCGCCGCCCGCTCAGGCCCGCCGGGCCCGCTCAGGCCGCACGTACCGGCCCGCGGAACGTGCGCCGGTACGTGTTGGGCGTCGTCCCGAGCGTACGGAGGAAGTGGTGGCGCAGCGCGGCCGCGTTGCCGAAGCCCGCGCGGCCCGCGATCGCGTCCACCGTGTCGTCCGTGGCCTCCAGCAACTCCTGCGCCAGCAGCACCCGCTGGCGCAGGAGCCAGCGGTACGGCGTCGTCCCCGTCTCCTGGTGGAACCGGCGCGCGAAGGTCCGCGGTGACATGTGGGCCCGCTCCGCCAACTGCTCCACGGTCAGCTCACGGTCGAGGTGCCGCTCCATCCAGGCGAGCACCTCGCCCACCGTGTCGCACCGGGTGCGCGGCAGCGGCCGGTCGATGTACTGCGCCTGCCCGCCGTCGCGATGCGGCGGCACCACCATCCTGCGGGCGATCTTGTTGGCGACCTCCGGGCCGTACTCACTGCGCACGAGATGCAGGCAGGCGTCGATCGCGGCCGCGGTGCCGGCCGACGTGATCACCGGCCCTTCGTCGACGTACAGCACATCGGGGTCGACGAGCGCCCGCGGACAGCGGTCGGCCAGTGCGGCCGCATGGCGCCAGTGAGTGGTGCAGTGCCGGCCGTCGAGCAGCCCCGCGGCCCCCAGCACGAAGGCCCCGGTGCACACGGAGAGCACCCGCGCACCCCGGTCGACGGCCGCGCGCAGCGCCTCCAGCAGCTCCTGCGGGTACTCACGCTCCGTGTAGTTGCTCCCGGTCGGCACGGCGATCAGATCGGCCTCCGCCAGCCGGTCGAGCCCGTGCTCCACGGCCAGCGTGAAACCGGCGTGGGTTCGCAGTTGCGGCCCCTCCGCCGAGGCCACGGCGAAGTCGTGGACCGGGAGTCCGTCGTCGCTGCGGTCGAGGCCGAAGACCTCACAGAGGACTCCGAGCTCGAAGGGGTGTACGCCGTCGAGCAGGACGGCTGCCACGTTCTTCAGCATGGATCCAGTGTGGCAGTAATTCGATGGTTGCCGACAGTCCTGCCACTGATATTCCGGGAGCCCGAAGGCGAGAGTGGAGGGCATGAACACATTCCTCACCTACCTCGTCATCGTCGGGATGCTCGTGTTCGTCGGCCTTCCGTCGCTCATCGGGTACGCAAGGGACCGCGCCATCGACCGCGGGCTGCGTGAGGCGGAGCACCGGGACGCGGAGCGGGCGGGGGCCCGGACCGTCACCCGGTCCGGGCCCCCGCCCGCATGTGTCCGGCAGAACCGTCAGAAGTCCGCGTCCAGGTCGACGGAGCCCTCGACCGCCACCTGATACGCGGACGGCCGGCGCTCGAAGAAGTTCGTCAGCTCCTGGACGCCCTGGAGCTCCATGAAGGAGAACGGATTCTGCGAGCCGTAGACCGGGGCGAAGCCGAGCCGGGTGAGCCGCTGGTCGGCGACGCACTCCAGGTACTCGCGCATCGACTCGGTGTTCATGCCCGGCAGGCCGTCACCGCACAGATCGCGCCCGAACTGCAGCTCCGCCTCCACCGCCTCCTTCAGCATGTCGGTGACCTGCTGCCGGAGTTCGTCGTCGAAGAGCTCCGGCTCCTCCTTGCGGACCGTGTCCACGACCTCGAAGGCGAAGTTCATGTGCATCGTCTCGTCCCGGAACACCCAGTTCGTTCCGGTGGCGAGACCGTGCAGCAGGCCGCGGGAGCGGAACCAGTACACGTAGGCGAAGGCGCCGTAGAAGAACAGCCCCTCGATGCACGCCGCGAAGCAGATCAGGTTCAGCAGGAAGCGGCGGCGGTCGGCCCTGGTCTCCAGGCGGTCGATCGTCTCGACCGAGTCCATCCACCGGAAGCAGAACTGCGCCTTCTCGCGGATCGAAGGGATGTTCTCGACGGCGGCGAAAGCTGCCGTGCGGTCCTCCGGGTCGGGAAGGTAGGTGTCCAGCAGCGTCAGATAGAACTGGACGTGCACGGCCTCCTCGAAGAGCTGGCGGGAGAGATACAACCGCGCCTCGGGGGAGTTGATGTGCTTGTAGAGCGTCAGCACGAGGTTGTTCGCGACGATCGAGTCGCCGGTCGCGAAGAAGGCCACGAGCCGGCCGATCATGTGCTGCTCGCCGGGCGAGAGCTTGGCGAGGTCGGCGACGTCGGAGTGGAGGTCGACCTCCTCCACGGTCCAGGTGTTCTTGATGGCGTCCCGGTAGCGCTCGTAGAAGTCCGGGTAGCGCATCGGACGGAGCGTCAGTTCGAAGCCCGGGTCCAGCAGATTCTTCGGAATCCGGGAGGTGTCGGCGCGAAGCGCCGTCGTCGAGGGGTGGGGGGCGGGCGACGGGTGGGACATTACTGGCAGGCCTCGCAGGACTCGGGGTTCTCAAGGGAGCAGGCGATCGCGTCGGCGTCGGGGGCGGCCTGCTGCTGGGGGACGGTGGTGGCCACCGGCTTCGCGCCGGATGCGGCGCGGGCGATGCGGGTCGCCGGGCGGGAGCGCAGGTAGTACGTCGTCTTCAGGCCCTGCTTCCAGGCGTACGCGTACATCGAGCTGAGCTTGCCGATGGTCGGCGTCTCCATGAAGAGGTTCAGCGACTGCGACTGGTCCAGGAACGGGGTGCGGGCCGCGGCCATGTCGATCAGGCCGCGCTGCGGGATCTCCCACGCCGTGCGGTACAGCTCCCGCACGTCCGCCGGGATCCAGTTGAGGCCCTGCACCGAGCCGCTGGAGTCGCGCAGCGCCTCCCGGGTCTGCGCGTCCCAGACGCCGAGCTTCTTCAGGTCGTCCACCAGATAGGAGTTGACCTGCAGGAACTCACCGGACAGCGTCTCGCGCTTGAAGAGATTGGAGACCTGGGGCTCGATGCACTCGTACACGCCCGCGATCGAAGCGATGGTCGCGGTCGGCGCGATCGCGAGGAGGAGGGAGTTGCGCATGCCGCTGGTCGCGATCCGCCCGCGCAGCGCCGCCCAGCGCTCGGGCCAGGTGAGCTCGACGTCGTAGTGGTCGGGGTGCAGCACTCCGCGCGCGGCGCGCGTCCGCTCCCAGGCGGGCAGCGGGCCGTTGCGCTCGGCGAGTTCGCACGACGCCTCGTACGCCGCCAGCATGATCCGCTCGGAGAGGCGCGTGGAGAGGGCCCTCGCCTCCGCCGAGTCGAAGGGCAGCCGGAGCTTGAAGAAGACGTCCTGGAGGCCCATCGCGCCGAGGCCCACCGGGCGCCACCTGGCGTTGGAGCGGCCCGCCTGCTCGGTCGGGTAGAAGTTGATGTCGACGACCCGATCGAGGAAGGTCACGGCCGTGCGGACGGTCTCGTCGAGCCGCTCCCAGTCGATGTCACCGGCCGGGGTGACGAAGGCGCCCAGGTTGACCGAGCCGAGGTTGCAGACGGCCGTCTCGCCGTCGTTCGTGACCTCGATGATCTCGGTGCAGAGGTTGGAGGAGTGCACGACCGTGCCGGGCTCGGCGGTCTGGTTGGCGGTCCGGTTGGAGGCGTCCTTGAAGGTCATCCAGCCGTTGCCGGTCTGCGCGAGGGTGCGCATCATGCGGCCGTAGAGGTCGCGTGCCGGAATGGTCCTGCGGGCGAGGCCTGCCGACTCCGCCTTCCGGTACGCGGCGTCGAAGTCGTCGCCCCACAGGTCCACGAGGTCGGGCACATCGGCCGGGGAGAAGAGGGACCAGTCGGCGTCCCCGTTCACCCGGCGCATGAACTCGTCGGGGATCCAGTGCGCGAGGTTGAGGTTGTGCGTACGGCGCGCCTCCTCGCCCGTGTTGTCGCGCAGTTCCAGGAACTCCTCGATGTCCGCGTGCCAGGTCTCCAGGTAGACGCAGGCCGCGCCCTTGCGGCGGCCGCCCTGGTTCACGGCGGCGACCGACGAGTCGAGGGTCCGCAGGAACGGCACGATGCCGTTGGAGTGGCCGTTGGTGCCGCGGATCAGCGAACCGCGGGAGCGGATACGGGAGTACGAGAGGCCGATGCCGCCCGCGTGCTTCGAGAGCCGCGCGACCTGGTGGTAGCGGTCGTAGATGGAGTCGAGCTCGTCGAGCGGGGAATCCAGCAGATAGCACGACGACATCTGCGGGTGGCGGGTGCCGGAGTTGAAGAGCGTGGGGGACGAGGGCAGATAGTCGAGCCGGCTCATCAGCCCGTAGAGCGCGGCGACTTCGTCGAGGGCGCGGACCGAGTCGTCCTCGGCGAGCCCGGTGGCCACGCGCAGCATGAACTGCTGCGGCGTCTCGATGACCTTGCGTGCGATCGGGTGCCGCAGGAGGTAGCGGCTGTAGAGAGTGCGCAGACCGAAGTAGCCGAAGCGGTCGTCCGCGGCGCCGTCGATCAGCGCGTCGAGCCGGGCGGAGTGGGTGCGTACGAACGCGGCGGTCCGGTCTGCGATCAGGCCCTCGCGGTGGCCCACGGCGATGGAGTCGGAGAAGGCGGTCGCCCCCTGTGAGGTCGCCTCCTCCGTGATGGTGAGGCTCAGCAGCCGGGCCGCGAGCCGCGAGTACGCCGGGTCCTCGGAGATCAGCCCCGCGGCCGCCTCGGTCGCGAGATCCCGCAGCTCGGCCTCGTCCGAGCCCGCCTGCCGGCCGCGGAGCGCGGCGGCGGCGACCCGGCCCGGGTCGGTGTCGGGGAGGTCGGCGGTGAGGCCGGTCAGGGTCCGCAGCAGCGCGGTGCCTGGCCCATCGGCTTTGTCTGCACGCTGCACTGAAGCAGGATCGGGCGGCGCGATGGTCACGGGGTGCTCTCCCTCGCTCGGCTCGGGGCCGGCGGGGCGCTCGGGGCACGGGCGCACGCCTGTGGGGGCAGGTGCGCCGCGTCCACCGGCCTTTTCCGCGAGGCCCGGACGTTTGGGCACCCGGGCCGGACGGTCCGGGCGCACCGTCGGCAGGTCCTTGGACTCGCAGGCGCGCACACATGCGCGCCGGCACACCATTGCGGGACAGTTCCGGGTTCGCACCGGATTCCCCTGCGGCGACAGCGAGCATGAGCATACATGTGGGGGCGGGGAGTTGCGTCACCCACCACATGTTGTGTCACGGCGTCGGACGGAGCTCCAGGGCGTACGTCAGCAGGGCCAGCCCGGGGACCGGCTCCCAGTCCCGCTCGGGGGTCCGTACGAAGCCCAGGCGCTCGTAGATGCGGTGCGCGGTGTGCATCGAGGGCTGCGTGGACAGGACGAGCCGCACGCACCCGTCGGTGACCAGTGCCCGGTCGACGCACGCCCGGACGAGCGCCTCGCCGGCGCCCTTGCCGCGGCCCTCCCTGGCCACGGCGAGCATCCGGAACTCGGCCTCGCCCTCGCGGGCGATGTCGGCCCACGGGCCGCCGGACACGACGAAGGTCACCCCGCCCAGCACCCGTCCCTGCGCCTCAACGGCGACCAGTACCTCGGCGTCCTCGACGCGCGCCGCCACGTCCCGCAAGGTGTGCAGGTACTCGTCGTCCTCCCCGAAGTCGAGCAGCCCGTCCCCGAGGTACGCCTCCGCCGTGATCGCCCCGAGCGTCTCGTACTCGGCGGGCTCCGCGCGCCTGATGATGAAGTCCATGCCGGCAGTCTTCCTCACGGCGACGACGTCGGCCCGGGCGCGCACGGGCGCGCGTAGAGGCCCCCGCCGTGAGACGGCGATCGGCGCAGGCTCACCGAGCCTGCGCCGATCGCGGACGAGAGCTTTCCGTGGGTCAGTGCGTGCTCGCGCCGACCGTGGGGAGCTCCGCCTTCACACCCGCGTCCCCCGCGTCCGCCGTGTAGTCCTCCGGGGACGTCTCGTCGACCCCGTCTGGCGCCTTCACCGCACGCAGCACGAACGTCAGGACGACCGTGACCACCACGTTCAGCACAAAGGCCGTCAGACCGATGTAGCCGATCTCCCCGATCCCGGGAATCTCCGCCGACGACCCACCGAAGTGCTTCTGCGTGGGGCTCGCGACCCCGTACGCCGCCATCGTGCCGTACAGCATGCCGGCCGCCCAGCCCGCGATCAGCGCCCAGCGGTGGAACCACCGTGTGAAGAGGCCGCCGACCAGCGCCGGGAAGGTCTGCAGGATCCAGATGCCGCCCAGCAGCTGGAAGTTGATGGCGACCGTCTTGTCCATTGTCAGGACGAAGGCCAGCGCACCCACCTTCACCAGCAGCGACACCAGCTTCGACACCTTGGTCTCCTGCGCAGGTGTCGCGTCCGGCTTCAGGAAGTCCTTGTAGATGTTCCGCGTGAAGAGATTCGCCGCGGCGATCGACATGATCGCTGCCGGCACCAGCGCGCCGATGCCGATGGCCGCGAAGGCCACACCCGCGAACCAGTCGGGGAACATGTTCTCGAACAGCTGCGGGATGGCGAGCTGACCGTTGGTCACCTTCACCCCGGCAGCGATCGCCATGAAGCCGAGCAGCGCCAGCAGCCCCAGCATCAGCGAGTACAGCGGCAGGATCGTCGTGTTGCGCCTGATCACCTCACGGCTGCGCGAGGACAGCGTCGCCGTGATCGAGTGCGGATACATGAAGAGCGCGAGCGCCGAGCCGAGCGCCAGCGTGGCGTAACCCCACTGGCCCAGCTCCCCGGGCACCAGCGCGCCTCGCGGCTTGTCCGTCGCAGGGTTGATCTGCGCGTACGCGTCGCCCGCCTTGGCGAAGATGTCGTCGAAACCGCCGAGCTTGATCGGGATGTAGATGATCGCGACCGCGATCACGATGTAGATCAGCGTGTCCTTGACGAAGGCGATCAGCGCCGGCGCCCGCAGCCCGGACGAGTACGTGTACGCCGCCAGCACACCGAAGGCGATCAGCAGCGGCAGGTCCTTGATGAACCAGTTCGTGTTCTCGCCGCCGCCGACGCCCATGACGTCCAGCACGGCCTGGATGCCGACGAGCTGCAGCGCGATGTACGGCATCGTCGCGAGGATGCCGGTCACCGCGACCGCCAGCGACAGCCCCTTCGAGCCGAAGCGCCCGCGCACGAAGTCGGACGTCGTCACATAGCCGTGCTTGTGCGACACGGACCACAGCCGCGGCAGGAAGGTGAAGATCAGCGGGTAGACGAGGATCGTGTACGGCACCGCGAAGAAGCCCGCCGCGCCCGCCGCGTAGATCGCCGCGGGTACGGCGACGAAGGTGTACGCGGTGTAGAGGTCACCGCCCAGCAGGAACCAGGTCACCCAGGTGCCGAACGAGCGGCCGCCGAGGCCCCATTCGTCCAGGCTGTTCTCGTTCTCGGCCCTGCGCCAGCGCGACGCGAGGAAGCCCATGACCGTGACGGCCAGGAAGAAGAAGATGAAGACGGCGAGTGCGACGCCGTTCACGCCGTCGTTCACTTCGACGCACCTTCCTTGCGGGCGCGCTGGTCACGCTGCCACAGCACGTAGGCCACCATCGTCAGCGCCGTCGAGACGACGACCCAGAGCATCTGGTACCAGTAGAAGAACGGCATCCCGGCGAACGTGGGTTCGACCTTCGCGTACGAGCCGACCCAGAGCATCGCGACGAACGGCGCGATCAGGCAGAGGGCCACGACCGTCCGTACCGGCGTGACGATCGGTTTTCTGTGTTCGGGTACTTCGGGCATGAGCGGCTCCGTCCCGTCGCTGATCAGCTGCGCTGATGTAACGCGCACGAAATCTAGGCGACGGTTCCGCTTGATGGAACCCTTGTCCGAATAACGGACGCAGTAATCGCCCAGCGGCACGGGGCGGCCGCTCAGCGGCCGAATTCAACCGCTCGGCGGCTGATTCCGACCGCTCAACCGCTCATCCGGACCGTTCGGCCGCCTCCCGGGGGACCCGGGGCCCGGCCGGTCCGTCTCCGGCCGCCGCGGCCGCGCGGCGCTGTGCTGTTTCCGGAGGCCGGCCCCCGGACTCCCCGGCCCTCAGTCCGACTCGGGCCGCTTCAGCCTCGCGACGAACTTGTACCGGTCGCCGCGGTACACCGACCGCACCCACTCCACCGGCTCGCCGTTCCTGTCCAGGGAGTGCCGGGACAGCATCAGCATCGGCAGGCCCACGTCCGTACCGAGCAGTCCCGCCTCGCGGGGCGTGGCCAGCGAGGTCTCGATCGTCTCCTCGGCCTCCGCCAGATGGACGTCGTACACCTCGGCCAGCGCCGTGTACAGCGACGTGTACTTGACCAGCGACCGCCGCAGCGCGGGGAAGCGCTTTGCCGACAGATGGGTCGTCTCGATCGCCATCGGCTCGCCGCTCGCCAGCCGCAGCCGCTCGATCCGCAGCACCCGGCCGCCCGGCGAGATGTCCAGCAGGCCGGCCAGTGTGTCGTCGGCCGTGACGTATCCGATGTCCAGTAGTTGAGAGGTGGGCTCCAGGCCCTGCGCCTTCATGTCCTCGGTGTAGGAGGTGAGTTGGAGGGCCTGTGACACCTTGGGCTTCGCGACGAACGTGCCCTTGCCCTGGATCCGCTCCAGCCGGCCCTCGACGACCAGCTCCTGGAGGGCCTGCCGGACCGTCGTGCGCGAGGTGTCGAACTCGGCGGCGAGCGTGCGTTCGGGCGGTACGGGCGTGCCGGGCGGCAGCGTCTCCGTCATGTCGAGCAAGTGCCTCTTGAGCCGGTAGTACTTGGGCACGCGCGCGGTACGGGTTCCCGTCCCGTTCTCGGCCTCGGTGCCGCCCCCGTCCGTGGCCATGGCCTGCCTTCCCGACTCGTGTGCTGCTGCCGTCACCGGCACCTCCGTCTGTTGCGGCTCACATGGTGGCACGCTCCGGTCACGGGTCGTCGCCCTCCCTCAGGTGTCGGTCCGATAACGGACGCGACAGCCCTTCTTATACACCCTTGACACCCCTAAAGGTCTAGGCCAAGCTCCCGAGTACTGGTCTAAACCATTAAAGACCAAGTCCCAGCCCCACGAGCAGTACTCGGCGTATGCCTCCGTATGTCTTCGCGGTGGGCGGGGGGTTGCAGCATCCCTGAGGAGGGTGGCGTGAAGCGCAAGCTCATCGCGGCGATCGGCGTCGCGGGCATGATGGTCAGCATTGCCGCATGTGGCTCCGACAGCGACAAGGGCGGCGAGGGCAAGAGCGACGCCGGGGGCAACAAGACTCTCACCGTCTGGGTCATGGACGGGTCCGCTCCGGAGGCCTGGATCGCGGAGGTCAACAAGGAGTTCGAGGCCAAGCACAAGGGCGTCAAGGTCAAGGTCGAGACCCAGCAGTGGAACGGAATCCAGGAGAAGGTCACCACGGCCCTCTCCGAGGACACCCCGCCGGACGTCCTTGAGCTCGGCAACACCCAGACCGCCGGCTACGCCGTCACCGGTGGCCTCGCCGACCTCACCGAGGACAAGGCCGAGCTCGGCTACGACGGTTGGAACAAGGGCATGCTCGCCTCGGCCGAGCTGGACGGAAAGCTCTACTCCGCACCGTGGTACGCCGCGAACCGTGTCGTCGTCTACGACAAGGCCCTCTTCAAGAAGGCCGGCGTGAACCCGCCGAAGACCCGCGACGAGTGGATCGCCGGTCTGAAGAAGATCAAGGCGTCGGACTCCAAGGTCCAGCCGATCTACCTGCCCGGCCAGAGCTGGTACGTGTACGCCGGTTTCGTCTGGGACGAGGGCGGTGACCTCGCGGTCAAGGACGGCGACAAGTGGAAGGGCAACCTGTCCTCCCCCGAGGCGGTCGCGGCGATGAACTTCTACAAGGAGCTGCAGTCCTACTCGACCGCCCCGAAGGACAAGGACGAGGCGACGCCGCAGCAGTCCACGGACGTCGTCCCCAAGGGCGGGGTCGCGTCCTGGATCGGTCTCGGCTGGGAGGCCGGCGGCGCGATCGACGCGATGAAGACGGCAGGCAAGACCGCCGACTTCGGCTACTTCCCGATCCCGGGCAAGACCGCCGACAAGCCGGGCTCCGTCTTCTTCGGCGGCTCGAACCTCGCCGTCGCCGAGCGCTCCGCCAACAAGGACCTGGCCAAGGAGTGGCTGGCCCTGGCGGCCGGCAAGGACCACATGGCCAAGTACGCCCAGGCGACCGAGGGCGGCCTGCTGCCGAACAACGACGCCGCGCAGTTCACGCCGCCGGCCGGTTCCTTCGCCGAGGCGATGGCGCTGTCCGCGCCGGTCGGCAAGATCACCCCGGTCACCCCGGGCTGGGCGAACGTCGAGACCGCGCCCAACCCGATCAAGGAGTTCATGACCAAGGTGCTCAAGGGTGAGGACGCCAAGAAGGCCGGCGAGGCGGCCGACAAGGTGATCACCGAGCGCGTCAACCAGGAGTAGTCGCAGCCGCCCGATGGTGCGGTCGGCGCCGCGCGCACCGACCGCACCACCGGCCTTCGCACCGACCAGCGGCCCGCTTCGTCGCGGGCCGCGCCCGATGGGCACGGGAGCCCCAGAACCGCGAGGAAGAGGACCATGACCGTGGACTCCCAGGGAGCGGTGGCCTCCGCTCCTCCGGACGCGCCCCGGGGGGCGGCAGGGACGGCGAACACCCCGCCACCGCCTTCCGGAACGAAGGAGGTTCTTCAGCCTCCTCGCGGCAGACGCGCGCTGCCCGGCGGACTGCTGCCGTATCTGCTGGTCGCACCGGCGGTCCTCAGCATGGCGGTGCTGCTGCTCTATCCGCTGATCCGGAACGTGATCCTCTCCTTCCAGCAGGTCAACCGGAAAGAGCTGATCACCCGCAAGCCCGAGTGGATCGGGTTCGACAACTTCACCGAGCTGCTGGGGGATCCGGACTTCTGGACCGTCGCCCTGCGGAGCGTCGCGTTCACCGCCGCCAACGTCGTCCTCATCATGGGCATCGGCACGCTCATCGGCCTGCTCCTGAACCGGCTCGGCAAGAAGATGCGACTGGTGCTCTCGCTGGCACTGATCCTCGCCTGGGCGATGCCGATCGTCGCGTCCGTCACCGTCTTCCGCTGGCTGTTCGACGAGCAGTTCGGCGTCATGAACTGGCTGATGCGCACACTCGGCTTCGCCGGCTACGAGCAGCACAACTGGTTCGAGACCGGTCTGTCCACCCTCGTCATCGTGACGGTCCTGGTGGCCTGGGGCTCGATCCCGTTCGTCGCACTGAACATGTACGCCGGTCTCACCACGATCGGGACCGAGCTCTACGAGGCGGCGCGGATGGACGGCGCGGGCGGCTGGCGGACCTTCTGGTCGGTGGTCTTCCCGAACCTGAAGCCCTTCTTCATGGTCACCACGTTTCTGGAGATCATCTGGGTCTTCAAGGCGTTCACCCAGGTCTACGCCATGAACGCCGGCGGCCCCGACCGGGCGTCCGAGACCCTCCCCGTCTACGCGTACATCACCGGCCCCGGCCAGGGGCACTACGGTCTCGCCGCGGCGATCTCGGTGCTCACCATCGTCATGCTGATCGCCGTCATGTCCTTCTACTTCCGTCTGATCCTGAAGCAGGAGGAGCAGCAGTGACCGCCACCTCCCCGACCGCATCCGTGCGCCGCAGGAAGCCGATCCGGCCCGCCGTGATCGCCAAGAACGCGGCCGCGCTCGCCATCGCCGCCCTGTTCGCCTTCCCCGTCTACTGGATGGTCGCCTCCTCGCTGAAGCCGCAGAGCGAGATCCTCAGCAAGGACCCGGTCTTCGTCTTCACCCCGACGACCGAGAACTACACGACCGCCACCGGCGTCGACCTGTTCTGGACGTACGTCGTCAACAGCCTCACCGTGACCGTCGGCGCCGTGCTGATCGCCCTGGTCATCGCCCTGGCCGCGAGCTTCGCGATCGCCCGGATGAGGTTCCGGGGCCGAAGGGGCCTGGTCCTCGCCGTGATGATGGCCCAGATGGCGCCGTGGGAGGTCATGGTCATCGTGATGTACATGATCGCCCGCGACCAGGACATGCTGAACAGCATCCCGCTGCTCACGGCGATCTACTTCGTCATGGTGCTGCCCTTCACCATCTGGACGCTGCGCGGCTTCATCGCCGCCGTGCCGGTGGAACTCGAGGAGGCCGCGCTCATCGACGGCTGCAACCGCGGCCAGGCCTTCGTCAAGGTGATCTTCCCGCTCCTCGCCCCCGGTCTGATGGCGACCTCGCTCTTCGGCTTCATCACCGCATGGAACGAGTTCGCCATGGTCCTGATCCTCAACAAGGAGAAGGAGGCACAGACCCTGACGCTGTGGCTGACGCAGTTCCAGACCGCCTTCGGCGACGACTGGGGCGCCACCATGGCCGCTTCCACGCTCTTCGCCCTGCCCGTGCTCATCGTCTTCGTCTTCCTCCAGCGCAGGGCCGTCGGCGGCATGACCGCCGGCGCGGTGAAGGGATAACGCCACCGTGACGACGCTCGCACACCGCACCGACACGCTCACGCGTGACGCACTCGCCGTCCTCCAGCCCGGCTTCGTCGGCATCGCCGCGCCCGAGTGGCTGCTGCGCCGGATCGGCGAAGGGCTCTCGTCCGTGGGCCTGTTCGGCCGCAACATCGCCTCGCCCGAGCAGCTCACCGCCCTCACCGCGCAGTTGCGGGCCGAGCGGGACGACGTACTCGTCGCCATCGACGAGGAGGGCGGGGACGTCACCCGCCTGGAAGTCCGTACCGGCTCCTCCTTCCCCGGCAACCTCGCCCTCGGGTCCGTCGACGATGTCGAGCTGACCCGGGGCGTGGCCGCGGAGCTGGGCCGCCGGCTCGCCGCATGCGGGGTCGATCTGAACTGGGCCCCTTCTGCTGATGTGAACTCGAATCCGAACAATCCCGTCATCGGCGTGCGTTCCTTCGGGGCCGATCCCCTGCTGGTGGCCCGGCACACCGCCGCATACGTCGAGGGAATGCAGTCCGCGGGAGTGGCTGCATGCGCCAAGCACTTCCCGGGGCACGGCGACACCGCCGTCGACTCGCATGACGCAATGCCCCGCATCGATGTGGACTTGGCCACTTTGCACGCCCGTGAGCTGCTGCCTTTCCGCGCAGCCATCGCAGCGGGTTCCAAGTCGGTCATGAGCGCGCATATCCTGCTGCCTGCGCTCGACCCGGACCGCCCGGCGACCCTGAGCCCGCAGATCCTCACCGGTCTGCTGCGCAAGGAGTTGGGCTTCGACGGACTCATCGTCACGGATGGCATGGAGATGCAGGCCATCGCCGCGACACACGGAATCGAGCGCGGCAGTGTCCTCGCGATCGCCGCCGGTGCCGACGCGATCTGTGTCGGTGGCGGCCTGGCCGACGAGGACACCGTGCTGCGGCTGCGCGATGCGCTGGTCACCGCGGTGCGCGAGGGCGAGCTGCCCGAGGAACGACTGGCCGACGCGGCCGCACGCGTGCGCGCGCTCGCGGACTGGACCCGGGGGGCCAGGGGGGCGGCATCGGAGCCGGGCGCGGCTTCACAGGAGGGGACCGCGCCCGGCACCGGCAGCACCGGCACCAGCACCGACATCGGCCTCGTCGCGGCGCGGCGGGCGGTGCGGGTCACCGCGGGGAAGCGGCCCTTCGAGCCCCTGACCTCGGCGCCGTACGTCGCCGCGTTCACCGCGGTCGCCAACATCGCCGTCGGCGACGAGACCCCTTGGGGCGTCGCGGCGGAACTGGCCCGACTGCTCCCGGGCACGGAGACGGGAAAGTACGCGGGCGCCGCGGTCGACGACGTCCTCCTGGCCGCGGGGGACCGCCGGATCGTCGCGGTCGTGCGCGACGCCCACCGGCACACGTGGATGGCCCAGTCCCTGGACGCCCTCCTCGCGGCCCGCCCCGACACGATCGTCGTCGAGATGGGCCTCAACCAGGCCCCACCGCGGGGCGCACTCCACGTCGCCACCCTGGGCGCGGCACGGGTCTGCGGCATCGCGGCCGCCGAAGTGGTCTGTGGGCGTTCGCTCCCCTAGGGCGATGGGGGGTCCCCTCCAGGTGAAGCTCGGGGGACGGCGGGCGGCCCGCGGCCGTACAGCCACAGAAGCCGGGCCGTCCCCTCGCGGGGGCGGCCCGGCTTCCGTCGTCCGGGGTACGCGGCGCGGCAGAGGCCTACAGGCCCTGCCAGACCGGCTTGTTCGCGTACGTGTGCCGGAAGTAGTCCGCAAGCTTCAGCTTCGACGCGGCGGCCTCGTCCACGACCACCGTCGCATGCCGATGCAGTTGCAGCGCCGAGGCGGGGCACACGGCCGCAACCGGCCCCTCGACGGTGGCCGCGACCGCCTCCGCCTTGCCCTCGCCCGTGGCCAGCAGCACCAGGTGCCGGGCGTCCAGGATCGTCCCGATCCCCTGAGTGATCACGTGATGCGGCACCTGGCCGATGTCGCCGTCGAAGAAGCGGGCGTTGTCCACCCGCGTCTGCTCGGTCAGCGTCTTGATCCGCGTGCGCGAGGCGAGCGACGAGCACGGCTCGTTGAACCCGATGTGCCCGTCCGTCCCGATGCCGAGCAGCTGGAGGTCCACCCCGCCCGCCGCGGCCAGCGCGGCGTCGTAGGCCTCGCACGCGCCCTGCACGTCCTCCGCGGACCCGTCAGGGCCCAGGAACGCCTCCGCGTCGAGCCCGAGCGGCTCGACGACCTCGCGCAGGACGACCGAGCGGTACGACTCGGGGTGCCCGGGGGGCAGGCCCACGTACTCGTCCAGCTGGGCGATCCGCGCGTGCGACGCGTCCACCTCGCCCGACCGGACCTTCGCCGAGAGGGCTTCGTAGACCGGCAGCGGGGTCGATCCGGTGGCCACGCCGAGCAGCGCGTCGGGCTTGCGGCGGAGCAGGTGGGCGATGCCCTCGGCGATGAGTTCCCCGCCGGCATGGGCGTCCGGGACGATGACAACTTCCACGCTGGGCCTGCCGATCGGTCGATGGTATGTGGTATAGACCAATCTAGCAGAATCGGGTGGCGCCACGGTGGATGCCGGCTGGCGGGGGTGAGGTCCTCCGTGGTCGACTGAGCCTGACGGCGACGCCGGCCATCACACGTTTGGGAGGCACCCAGCATGTCCGCCACGACGTCCGCCGAACACAGCGAGCAGCCGGGACGGATCATGTCCGGGGAGATGGCGGAGCAGCCCGCGGTGCTGCGCCGGATCCTCGACCAGGGGGCGCCGCGGATCCGCGAGGTCGCCGCCGCGATCGCCGAGCGCAAGCCCCGTTTCGTGCTCCTCACCGCACGCGGCACATCCGACAACGCCGCCCTCTACGCCAAGTACCTGCTGGAGATCCAGCTCGGGTTGCCCTGCGGGCTCACGTCCATGTCGACGACGACGGCGTACGGCGCGAAGCCGAACCTCACCGACGTCCTCGTCATCACCGTCAGCCAGTCCGGCGGCTCGCCCGACCTGGTGGCCTCCACGCAGGCCGCCAGGAACGCGGGTGCGGTCACCCTGGCGGTGACGAACAACCCGGACTCGCCGCTCGCCGCGGTCTCCGAGTACCACGTCGACATCCTCGCCGGCCCGGAGAAGGCGCTCCCCGCGACCAAGACGTACACCGCGTCCCTGCTGTCCCTGTACCTCTTCGTCGAGGGGCTGCGGGGTGGGGACGGCTCGGCGGCGCGGGTCCTGCCGGGGCTCGCCGAGCAGATCCTCGCCCGCCAGGACGAGGTCAGGTCCCTGGCCGCGCGCTACCGCTTCGCCGAGCGCATGGTGATCACGTCCCGGGGTTACGGCTATCCGACCGCCAAGGAGGCGGCCCTCAAGCTGATGGAGACGAGCTACATCCCGGCTCTGTCCTACTCCGGGGCCGATCTGCTGCACGGTCCGCTGGCCATGGTCGACAACATCTCGCCGGTGATCGCCGTCGTCACGGACGGCCGCGGCGGTGAGGCGCTCCAGCCGGTCCTCGACCGCCTCCGCGGCCGTGGGGCCGACCTCTTCGTGGTCGGTCCCAAGCGCCAGGTCGATGCCGCGTCCGCGGGCTTCGTGCTGCCCACGGAGGGCGTGGCGGAGGAGGTCCAGCCCGTTCTGGAGATCCTCCCCCTCCAGCTGCTGGCGTACGAGGTCACCATCGCCCGCGGCCAGGACCCGGACGCGCCGCGCGCTCTCGCCAAGGTCACCGAGACCCGCTGATCCGGCCGGTCCGGCGGCACCACCCTCGGAAAAACCCACGGGCCGCGGCGCCGGGACGGGACCCTCAGCCCGTCCGGCACCGCAGCCCGGAGTTGCTCGGCCGGTGGGTGTGCGGTCCCACGCGGCCGTGGGGAGGCAGCGGCGCAGTCAGGGCAGAGAGCGCCGGGTGCCTCGGTCCGTCCTCCTGTGCGGGGAGGGCGGAAGTTGTTGAGTCATTGTGGACTAGACCATTCTTGTCTGTCCATCCATACGTTCGGACCGCTTTGGGGACCATCCTCCACCACGGAGCCCCGTCCCGTCAGGTTCATACCGAAGGTACGCTCGCAGCGTGCCCTCCATGAACGACCTCGTACGCCAGCACACCGCTCTGAGTGAGTCCGACCTCGAGTGGCTGCACCTGCTGGTCTCGGAGTGGCAGCTGCTCTCCGACCTCTCCTTCGCCGACCTCGTCCTCTGGGTCCCCACCCTCGACGGCACGCGCTATGTCTCCGTCGCCCAGATGCGGCCGAACACCGGCCCCACCTCCTATCAGGACGACATGGTCGGCCATTTGGTTCCCCGTGGCCGCCGCCCGCTGCTCGACGCGGCACTGGACGAGGGCCGGATCGTGCGCGAGGGCGACCCCGAGTGGCGCGAGGAGGTGCCGGTGCGGGTCGAGTCCATCCCCGTACGCCGCGAGGGCCGCGTCCTCGGAGTCATCGCCCGCAACACCAATCTGCTGACCGTGCGCACCCCCAGCCGGCTGGAGCTCACGTACCTCCAGTCGGCATCGGATCTCGCGCAGATGATCGCCGCCGGAGCCTTCCCCTTCCCCGGGCAGCAGGTCGACATGGACGCGTCCCCGCGCGCCGGCGACGGACTGATCCGCCTCGACGCCGACGGAATCGTCCAGTACGCGTCCCCGAACGCGCTCTCCGCGTACCACCGTCTCGGCCTCGCCGCCGACCTCGTCGGACAGCACCTCGGCCAGATCACCGCGGAACTCGCCCCGTCCCGTGGCCCGGTCGACGAGGCCCTGGTCAAGCTCGCCAGCGGATACGCGCCCCGCGAGACCGAGGTGGAGGGCAGCGGCGGGGTGATCCAGCTGCGCGCCATCCCGCTCAAGCCCAAGGGCACCCGGATCGGCTCGCTCATCCTGCTCCGGGACGTCACCGAACTCCGGCGCCGCGAACGCGAGTTGATCACCAAGGACGCCACCATCCGGGAGATCCACCACCGAGTGAAGAACAATCTCCAGACGGTCGCCGCGCTCCTGCGGCTGCAGGCCCGCCGGATGGATTCGGTACGCGGCCGCGAGGCGCTCAACGAGGCCGTACGCCGCGTCGGCTCCATCGCGATCGTCCACGAGACGCTCTCTCAGAACCTCGACGAGCGCGTGGAGTTCGACGAGATCGCCGACCGGGTTGTCGCGATGGTCGCGGAGATCTCGCCGGGCAAGGTCGTGTGCCGCCGTACCGGGCGCTGCGGAATCCTGGACGCCGAGGTTGCGACCCCGCTCTCGATGGTCCTGACCGAGATCCTGCAGAATGCCCTGGAGCATGCCTTCGCCCCGGGGGAGCACGGCACGGTCGAGGTCGCGGCGATGCGTGGCGGGCCGCGTGGCCAGGAGCGGCTGCTGATCACGGTCCAGGACGACGGCCGCGGTCTGCCGGAAGGCTTCGATCCGCAGCGGGCCGGCAATCTGGGTCTTCAGATCGTCAGGACGCTCGTCGAGGGGGAGTTGGGCGGCACCTTCGACATGGTGCCGGGTGTCGAGCGCGGCACGCGGGTCGTTCTCGACATCCCCGTGCAAAGCCAGAAGTAGCCCACGAGCACCCCTTGAGCAGCCCCCGGTCGGTCCCGAGGGCGCGGCCGGAAGCCGGACACAGCAGCGAGCCCCGGACCGTTTCGACACGGTCCGGGGCTCGAACGCTGTGAGTTACTGCTGCGCGCTGCGGCTCGGGGGCGGTGAGTGCGTACTCGCCGTACGCGCCGCCGGGCTCAGGCTCGTAACAGGTGGCGTCAGGCGCTGGCGTTGCGCGCCCGGTTGCGAGCGGCGCGACGCTTCATGGCGCGGCGCTCGTCCTCGCTGAGGCCACCCCAGACGCCGGAGTCCTGGCCGGACTCGAGCGCCCACTGCAGACACTGCTCCATGACGGGGCAGCGGCGGCAGACGGCCTTGGCTTCCTCGATCTGCAGCAGCGCAGGACCGGTGTTGCCGATGGGGAAGAACAGCTCGGGGTCTTCCTCGCGGCAAACGGCGTTGTGACGCCAGTCCATGGCTGCTACCTCTCTTGGTATTACGTGCAGGTTGCTTGTGAATGTGAACGCTTTCACGAATCCCCCCGCAAGGGAAGGGCCAACGCCCAGACGAACTGGCTGCGGTCCAAGATTGAGGAGGGGTTCTGGCTCTCAGGGATGCCGGTTCTGCGGGCCGTCCCGATCGCCATGTAGAGATTCGCAAACCTCGGCGGCGGATACAACCCCTTCCGGAAAGTTTTTTTTGATTCCTCGGTGTCGACTAGGTCACAGCCGTACTTCCATGGGGTGGACCCGCGCCTAAACGTTCGAGTGGAAGGACTTTTGCCCGTTCCGCTCACACAATCACACGCAGTGCACGGCGTACGCCTGTGAACGTCACGCTCGTACGCAGTCCGAGGTGGTCTCCGTCCATCTGGAACGGCAGTGGGACCTTCGAATGCAAGGTGAAGTCCGTCAGGTCGTGAAGCGACGCGACGTGCTTGCCGCGCGGGCCGCGCTCGGGGGTCGAGGTGAGCAGCTGGGTCGCGTAACGGACCAGTGCGGGCGTCGAGAGCCGGCTCAGGGCCATGACGTCCAGGGCGGTGTCGAAGGAGGCGTCGGGGGACGCGTACATCGGACGATTGCCCAGGTAGGTCCAGGGAGAGGTGTTGCAGACGATCGACATCACAAGATCCTTGACCGGCTCCGCGCCGGGGCGCTCCAGCGTGATCGCGCCGCGCCGGCGGTTCGGGTCGTCGAGGAACTGACGGGCCGCCTGGCGTATGTAAAGGGAGTGTGTCGATCTCCTGCCGCGCTCCCGCTGCTGTTCGACCCGGCCGACCACGCCCGCGTCGAAACCGAATCCGGCGCAGAAGGTGAACCAGCGGGGCGGGGCCGCCTCGTCGTCCGTGCCTGGCGTGCCGGACGCCAGTCCAAGACTGACCGTCCGTTCGGTGCGCTGGCTCAGCGCGTCCAGGATCGCGCCGGTCGCCTCCACCGCGTCGTTCGGGAGCCCGAGCGCGCGGGCGAAGACATTCGTGGAGCCGCCGGGGACGACCGCGAGGCGGGGGAGGGCCTCGGGGGCAGGGCCCGTGTGCAGCAGGCCGTTCACGACCTCGTTGACGGTGCCGTCGCCGCCGAGGGCGACGACGAGGTCTATCTCGTCGGAATCGGCCGCGCGCCGGGCGAGGTCGCGGGCGTGGCCGCGGTACTCGGTCGTCACGGCCTCCAGCTTCATCTCGCTGGCGAGGGCGTGGATGAGGACGTCCCGGGTGCGAGCACTGGTGGTGGTTGCTGCCGGGTTGACCACGAGGAGTGCGCGCATGGGCGCCAGCGTACCTACCGGGAAGTACCGCGCCCAGCCCCGGGCCGGAGTGCGGACCTCGGCCGCGGCTACCCTGCTGGGGTGAGCAGTGCTGAGCAGACCCCTGAGTCCCCGCAGTCCCGTCCGGCTCGTCTGACCGCGGCGGCGGCCGTCTGCGGGCTGGAGGCGCTGGCCCTGGTCGCCGGTGGCATCTACATGCTGGTGAGCGGTCTCACGGGCAACCCGGAGAGCACCTCCCAGGCCGAAACGGGCGGCGTCACGCTCATCGCGCTCGGTGTCATCCCGCTGCTGGCGGCGCGCGGGCTGCTCCTGCGCCGCGGCTGGAGCCGGGGGCCGGCGATCATCACCCAGATCATGGCCGTCCCGGTCGCCTGGACCCTCCTGCGCTCCTCCGGCGCCCTCCTGATCCCGGCCGGGATCGCCCTCGCGGTGGTGGCGGTGACGGGCCTCGTGCTCCTGCTCAACCCGGCGACGACCCGGGCGCTGGGCATCCGCACCCGCCAGTAGCCTGCTGGGGCATCCGCACCGCCCCTACTCCTCCACCAGCAGCTTCTCGCGGAGCTGTGCCAGGGTGCGGGCCAGGAGGCGGGAGACGTGCATCTGGGAGATGCCGACCTCCTGTGCGATCTGCGACTGGGTCATGTTCCCGAAGAAGCGCAGCAGCAGGATCCGTTTCTCCCGCGGCGGGAGGTCCTCCAGCAGCGGCTTCAGCGACTCCCGGTACTCGACGCCCTCCAGGGCCTCGTCCTCCGCGCCCAGCGTGTCCGCGACCGCGGGGGACTCGTCGTCAGTGTCGGGGACGTCCAGCGAGAGCGTCGAATACGCGTTCGCCGACTCCAGGCCCTCCAGGACCTCCTCCTCGGAGATCCCGAGGCGCTCCGCCAGCTCGTGCACCGTCGGTGAGCGGCCGTGCTGCTGGGAGAGCTCCGCCGTCGCCGTCGTCAGCGCGAGCCGCAGCTCCTGGAGCCGCCGCGGCACCCGCACCGCCCAGCCCTTGTCGCGGAAGTGGCGCTTGATCTCGCCGACGACCGTGGGCGTCGCATACGTCGAGAACTCGACGCCGCGCTCCGGGTCGAACCGGTCCACCGACTTGATCAGACCGATCGTCGCGACCTGCGTGAGGTCGTCCAGCGGCTCCCCGCGGTTCCGGAACCGCCGCGCCAGGTGCTCGACCAGCGGCAGATGCATCCGCACCAGCCGATTGCGCAGCTCGGCGCGCTCCGGCGACCCCTCCGGGAGTTTGCGCAGCTCGATGAACATCGACCGCGCCTCGCTCCGGTCATTCGCATCGTGGTGCTCGTGCTGCTCGCTCATATGGGCCGCCCGCTCTGCCTGCGCCTGCTCCGCCGAGGCCGATAGGCCATCACGTCCATCCACCACCGGATGCGGCCTGGCCTGCTGCTCCGGGATGCCCGCCGGTGCGTACACCGGCTCCGCCGGAGCAGCACGCCCGCGCTCCTCGTCCCGCACCGGACCGTCCTCGTCCCTCACGCCGGCCCGGGTCCCGCGCCGCGCTGTTTGTACAGACTGATGGCGACCGTACGGTCGTCGGCGACGGAGGAGTCGACCTTGCCGGCCAGTGCCGAGAGCACCGTCCAGGCGAAGGTGTCACGCTCCGGCGCACGTCCGTCGGTCGTCGGAGCCGAGACCGTGACCTCCAGGGAGTCGTCGACGAGCCGGAAGACGCAGCTGAGGACGGATCCCGGGACGGCCTGCTGCAGCAGGATCGCGCAGGCCTCGTCGACCGCGATGCGCAGGTCCTCGATCTCGTCGAGGGTGAAGTCCAAGCGCGCCGCGAGTCCGGCCGTGGCCGTACGCAGCACGGACAGGTAGGCACCCGCAGCGGGCAGCCGGACTTCCACGAAGTCCTGAGTCCCGGGCTCGCCTGCGATCTGGGACACCCTCACCTCCAAGGTGGCACAAGGTCGATCGAGGCCCCAGGAGGACGATCCCGGAGCCGAGTGCTGCGCATCGGTGCGCAGCCGGTACCTGGACTGGCGACGCTATCGCGATCCATGGTGCCGTGTCGCCGGGACCCCTACCCGGCGCTGTCACTCATGGTAAGCCCATGGGCACGCACAGTGGCTAGGGGTGTGCGGGGCCCAATTGAGAGAAACCGGCGGAGGGTTGACGTACCCAGGAGTCAGACGATCGAACCGTCCGCGAAGCACCACCGCCAGCTCTCTCCGGGTTCCATGGTCCGCATCACCGGGTGCCCCGTCTCCTCGGAGTGCTGGAAGGCGTGCCGACCCGCCGAAGAGTCGCAACATCCCACGTGCCCGCAGCTCAGGCAGATCCGGAGCTGCACCGGATGGGTCCCGTCCGTCAGACATTCGGGACACGTATGACTCAATGGTGCGGGCTCGGGGTGCGGCAGGTCGAGAACATGCGGGCACTCGCTCATGATTGCCAGGTTACGACGAGGCCGACGCACGTGAGGGCGATGAGGCATGGACGTGCTGCAGGTGGTTGCGCTGATCGCGGCGAGCGCCGCGATCGCCGGGGTTGCCCGCAGGACGCCGGTTCCGGCGCCGCTGATGCTGGTGGCCGCGGGGCTGATCGCCTCGTACGTACCGGGCATGCCCGACTATGCCCTCGACCCGCACATCGTGCTCCCCCTGATCCTGCCCCCGCTGCTGCACACGGCCGCCCTCGACAGCTCGTACCTCGACCTGAGGGCCAACATCCGGCCCGTCGCGCTGCTCTCTGTCGGCTACGTGCTCTTCGCGACCTTCGCCGTCGGCTGGATCGCGTACCAGCTGGTGCCGGACCTGCCGCTGACCGCCGCGCTGGTGCTCGGCGCCGTCGTCGCTCCGCCGGACGCCGTGGCGGCCACCGCCATCGCCCGCCGACTCGGTCTGCCGCACCGCATCACCACGATCCTCCAGGGCGAGTCCCTGGTGAACGACGCCACGGCGATCACCGCCTACCGGGTGGCGGTGGCCGCGGCCCTCGGCGAGGGGGTGACCTGGGCGGGCAGCATCGGGGAGTTCGCCCTGGCGGCGGTGGGCGGTGTCGCCGTCGGGCTGGTCCTGATGGTGCCGATCCACTGGCTGCGCACACATCTGAAGGAAGCGCTGCTGCAGAACACCCTGTCCCTGCTCATCCCCTTCGTCGCCTACGCGGCCGCCGAGCGTTTCCACGCCTCCGGTGTTCTGGCGGTCGTCGTCGTCGCCCTCTTCCTCGGCCACCGTGCCTGGCAGGTCGATTTCGCGACCCGCCTCCAGGAGGCGGCCGTCTGGAGGATGGTCGCCTTCATTCTGGAGTCGTCCGTCTTCGCGCTGATCGGGCTGCAGCTGCCGTACGTCGTCCAGGGGCTCGGCGCCTACGGGGTGCGGGAGTCGGCGCTGTACGCCCTCGGAGTCTTCGTCGCCGTCGTCGTGGTGCGCTTCGTCTGGGTCTTCCCCTCCGCCTTCCTGCCACGAGTGCTGTCGCGCCGGATCAGGGAACGCGAGCCGGGTGTGACGTGGAGGACCCCCCTGATCGTCGGCTGGGCCGGAATACGCGGTGTCGTCTCGCTGGCGATCGCCTTCTCCATCCCGCTCACGATGGAGGGAGGGGAGCCCTTCCCGGCCCGCAACCTGGTGCTGTTCCTGACCTTCACCACCGTGATCGGGACGCTCGTCGTGCAGGGGCTGACCCTGCCCATGCTGATCCGGGTGCTGAAGCTGCCGCAGCCCGACGCGCAGGCGGAAACCCTGGCCGAGGCACAGGCCCAGAGCGAGGCGTCCCGGGCGGCGGAGGAGCTTCTGGAAGCGCTGCTCGCGGACGAGCGCAATGCTCTGCCGGGACCGCTCGCCGACCGGCTGCGCAGGGTGGTGGAGCGGCGGAGGAACGCCGTCTGGGAACGACTGGGGGCGGCCAATCCCATCACCGGGGAGTCCGCGGACGACACCTACCGGCGGCTCACGCGCGAGGCCATCGAGGCCGAGCGGGAGGTCTTCGTCCGGCTGCGTGACGAGCGGCGGATCGACGACGAGATGATGCGTACGCTGCTGCGGCGGCTGGATCTGGAGGAGGCGGCCGCCTACCGGGAGGGCGCGGAGGACTGAGGGCTGCCTGTGATCACGGCCGCAACGGTCGTTCCCGGAGCGAAGGCGCCCTCTTCGGCGAGAGCGACGAGCGCGTACAGCATCTTGGCGACATAGAGACGTTCGACGGGCAGTTCGTGCCGTGCCTCGAAGTCCTCGGCAAAGGCGACCAGCGCCGGGGTGGTCCGGGCGTAACCGCCGAAGTGGAAGCGCTCGTCCAGCGTCCAGTCGCCCGCGGGGCCGCCGAAGGCGTCTTTCTGCAGGGCGCGCGTTCCGTCGCCGAGGAAGCCCCCTTTGAGCACAGGGATGCCGAGCGCCCGCTGCCCCGGTGCGAGCCCGGCGGCCAGTCCCGCGAGCGTCCCGCCCGTCCCGCACGCCACGACGGCCACGTCGGCCACGCCGCGCAGCTCGCGCCCGAGGTCCGTACAGCCGTGCGCGGCAAGGGCGTTGCTGCCCCCTTCCGGGACCACACAGCAGTCGCCGTACTCGGTCAGGAGGGCGGCCAGCACCTCCGGCTCGGTCTTGCGGCGGTATGTCGTGCGGTCCACGAAGTGGAGCCGCATCCCGTCCGCGGCGCACTGCGCCAGCGAGGGGTTGAGAGGGCGGCCCGCGAGTTCGTCGCCCCGGACGACTCCGATGGTGCGAAAGCCCAGCAGCCGGCCCGCAGCGGCGGTGGCGCGCAGATGGTTGGAGTAGGCCCCGCCGAACGTCAGGACCGGCCTGCCGGCTGCCGCGAGCACGTTCGGGGCGAGCTTGCGCCATTTGTTGCCGGGCAGATCGGGGTGGATGAGATCGTCGCGCTTCAGAAGCAGCCGGACGCCGTGCCGGGTGAAGCGCTCGTCCTCGACCGGCTCCAGGGGGGAGGGGAGCCGGGGGTGCAGGGCACTGAGGTCGAACGCGTTCACCCGGCCATTGTCACGCGCGAGGTCAGGCAGGGCGCTCTCCGGCGGCGGCCGCCCGCGTCACTCCGGCCGCTCAAGGGCGGCCGTACGGGGTTCTCACTTCAGCCGTTCCTCGATACGGGCGCGCATCGACTTCATGGTGAAGCCACGCGGATCGACCTTGCCCGGCTGCCACTCCAGATGGCCGATCACCGAACGGGCCGTCCAGCCGTGACGGCGGCAGACGGCTGCAGCGGCCTTCTCCATGGCCTCCAGCTGGACCGCGGGCCACGGGTCCTTGCCGTCGCCGAGGTTCTCGCACTCGAATCCGTAGAAGTGCCGGTTCCCGTCGGTGTTGGCCTCGTTGTCCGGCGGCAGCGCCCTCTCGGCGATGACGGCGCGCAGGACGTCGTCGTCGCCGAGCCCGGCGTGGTTGGCACGGCCGTAGCCGACCAGATGGACCTTGCCGTCCTTGGCGATGACGCCGTGGCAGAGCGGCCCGGGGAGGGACTCGTAGCCGTCACGGCAGATGCGGACCGTGTTCGCGGTGCCCTTGGTGACCGTGTGATGGATCATCACGCCGTGCACGGGTCCCCAGGGGCCCTTGTGGTTGCGGTTGTGGTGACGCCAGTCGCCGACCTGGACGACCGTGAGGCCCTCGTCGCGCAGGGCGTCGAGGAAGCTGCTCGCGGACATGGGTGGGGCCATGGCCGCCTCCTTTTCGTGGGGGAGCGAGGGTGAGCGGAACGAGTCACTCGTACCGCGCTTGCAACGTGCCATTACCCCAACGCTGTTGGTGGGGTACGCGATTCGCACGGCAGACGAGCCGATCCGGACAGCCGGTCCGGACGACGGGGTCCGGCGGCCGATCCGGTGGTTGGGCCGGGCTGGTGGAAAGCGTGCGGCATGCCCCGCCCGTCTCCGCCTAGTCCCACTCATTTGTGTAATGGCGAGTCGACTCTCCGTGATGGAAGGCTCTTCCTCGCAGGTCAACCCATGATTGCGAGGGAGTCTCATGTCGGTTGGTTCGGTTGGCTCGGTTGGTGACGAGCTGCGCGAGGGCGGCCAGGACCAGACGGTGCCGCAGCAGAGTCTCGGTACTGCCGCCGCGCGGAACCTGGCGACCACCACCAAGTCGGCGCCGCAGATGCAGGAGATCACCTCCAGGTGGCTGCTGCGGATGCTGCCGTGGGTCCAGGTACAGGGTGGTACGTACCGGGTGAACCGACGGCTCAGCTATTCGGTGGGCGACGGGCGCGTCACCTTCGTCCAGACCGCGGGCCAGGTCCAGGTCATCCCGGCGGAGCTCGGAGAACTGCCTCCGCTGCGGGGCTTCGACGACGAGGCGGTGCTGGCCGAGCTGGCTCAGCGCTGCCGGCAGCGGGAGTTCGCCCCCGGCGATGTGCTGGCCGCCGAGGGCGAGGCGGCGGACCGGGTCTTCCTGCTCGCGCACGGCCGTGTGGAGCAGATCGGCACGGGTCCCTACGGCGACGAGGCCGTGCTCGGAGTCCTCGCCGACGGGGCGTACTTCGGGGACCGCTCGCTGATCGACGGAGACGCCGTATGGGACTCGACGGCCCGCGCGGCCACGGGCTGCGTCGTGCTGGAGCTGACCCGGCAGGACGTGCTGAACCTCGCCGAGCGGGCGGAGTCGCTCGGTGCCCATCTCCTCTCGGTGCTGTCGATCCCCCATCAGCGGACCAACAAGTACGGCGAGGCCGCCATCGATCTCTCCGCCGGACATGTCGGCGAAGCGATCGTTCCGCACACGTACGTGGACTACGAAGCGGCTCCGCGGGAGTACGAACTGAGCGTTGCCCAGACCGTGCTGAAGGTCCACAGCCGGGTGGCGGACCTCTACAACCAGCCGATGAACCAGACCGAGCAGCAGTTGCGGCTCACGGTCGAGGCGCTGCGCGAGCGCCAGGAGGACGAGCTGATCAACAACCGGGAGTTCGGGCTCCTGGCCAACTGCGACTACGGGCAGCGGCTGCAGCCGCACGACGGTGTGCCCAGTCCGGACGACATGGACGAGCTGCTCTCCCGGCGGCGCGGCTCCAGGCTCTTCCTCGCCCATCCGCGCGCCATCGCCGCATTCGGGCGCGAGTGCAATCGGCGCGGCCTCGTCCCGGAGAGTGTGGACATCGGCGGGAACCGCATCCCCACCTGGCGCGGAGTGCCGATCTTCCCCTGCAACAAGATCCCGATCTCGGAGGCCAGGACCACGTCCATCCTGTGCATGCGTACGGGCGAGGACGACCAGGGCGTCATCGGACTGCGGCAGAGCGGTATCCCCGACGAGATCGAGCCCAGCCTGTCGGTCCGCTTCATGGGCATCGACGAGCAGGCGATCATCTCGTACCTGGTCACGGCCTACTACTCGGCGGCGGTTCTCGTCCCCGACGCGCTCGGTGTGCTGGAGAACGTCGAAGTGAGCCGCTGGCGCTGACCGGTCGGCCGACAGGCGTACCGACCCTCTGAACCGGCGGGGGCGGCGCCGCTCGTGCCGCCCGCCCCCGCCCCATCCCTCCGCAGAGGAAGAGACCGTGACCATGACCAGCACGGATGCCGCCCCCGACGGCCACGAGGCCGCGGCACTCCTGGAGCGCACCCGTACCGCCGTCAACCCCCGGCTGCGAGACACCGTCGAGTCGCTGCCCGGTTCCATACGCCGTGTCGCCATGTACCACTTCGGCTGGGAGCACGCCGACGGCACCCCGGCCGCCGGGTCGGCGGGCAAGGCGATCCGGCCCGCCCTGGTGCTCGCGACCGCCCGGGCGCTGGGCGGGGATCCGCAGCAGGCCGTGCGCGCCGCGGCCGCGGTCGAGCTGGCGCACAACTTCACGCTGCTGCACGACGATGTGATCGACGAGGATCCGACGCGCAGGCACCGGCCCACCGCGTGGACGGTGTTCGGCACCCCGGCAGCAATCATCGCGGGCGACGCCATGCTCGCCCTCGCCCTCCGGCTGATCGCCGAGGACCGCCATCCGGTGTCCGCCGCAGCCTCCGCCCGGCTCGCCGCCTGCGTCATCGAGCTCTGCGCCGGGCAGCAGGCGGACTGCTCCTTCGAGCAGCGCGACCCTCACGAGGTCACGCTCGACGAGTGCGTCGCCATGGCGACGGCGAAGACCGGCGCACTCCTCGGGTGCGCCTGCGCCCTCGGCGCGCTCTACGCGGGCGCGGGCGAGGACGAGGTCGCCGCGATGGACGCCTTCGGGCGGGAGGCCGGACTGGCCTTCCAGCTCATCGACGATCTGATCGGGATCTGGGGCGACCCGGACCGTACGGGCAAGCCGGCCGGTGCCGATCTGGTCGCGCACAAGAAGTCGCTCCCGGTCGTCGCGGCGCTGAGCTCGGGCACCGCCGCAGGGGCGGAGCTGGCCGAGCTGTACGCACGGCCGATGGACGCCCACACCGTCCGCCGCGCGGCCGAGGCCGTCGACCGCGCGGGCGGCCGGGACTGGGCACAGCTCCAGGCGGCGGACCGGATGGCGCGGGCGGTCCAGCAGCTGTCCCTCGCGGTGCCGGATCTGACGGCGGCCGGGGACCTGCTGTCCTTGGCGGAGTTCGTCACACGCCGGACGCGCTGAGCGTGTGACCGCAGGTGCGCCCGGCGCCCGAAGCAGCAGCACGCCCCGTGGAGCGACAGCCCAGGACCCAACTCTAGGATCACCACGACCAGTTGGCGAGATCCGAGAGAGGTCCGGGCATGGGCGTACAAATACGGCAGGCGGGGGCGGACGACCGCGACACGGTGGCGCGGCTGCTCGACGAGGCGTTCATGGACGACCCGGTGAGCAGTTGGGTCTTCCCCGACGAGGGGCATCGCCGCAAGGTGCACGGCATCTTCATGGGCGTCTTTCTCGACATCGCGCTCGCCGAGGGCCGGGTCGACATGGCCGAGGACGGCACGGCCGCGGCGCTCTGGCTCCATGTGCCCGCCGGTGCGCCCGACGAGGAGGACGACACCCCGGCCCGGATGCGGGAGATCGCGGACCCGGACAACGAGCGCACCGAGCTCATCGGCCGGCTGACCGGCGAGATCCATCCGCACGACAGGGAGCACGAGTATCTGCTGCTCATCGCGGTCTCCCCGGACCGGCAGGGCGAGGGCCTCGGCTCCGCCCTGATCGCGCTCGTACTGGAGCGCTGCGACCGCGACGGTGTGCCCGCCTATCTGGAGGCCAGCAGCGCCCGCAGCAGCAGGCTGTACGAGCGGCTCGGTTTCGCCTTCACGGGCCGCACGGTCGACCTGCCGGACGGCCCGCACATGTGGCCGATGTGGCGGGAGCCGGTCACCTCTCGGGGATGATCCGGGTCACGACGGCCTCCACCAGCTCGTCGAGGTCCCGGTCGGCGAGCACATCGGGCAGCGTGAAGTGCTCCAGCATGAGGCCCGTCATCGCGAGATAGAGCGCGAGGAACGTGTCCGTGTCGCCCGGCAGCCCGGACTCGAGGTGCGAGCGGCGGTTCTCCTCCAGCACGGCGCGGACCGCGCGGTTGAGCTCCGCCTGGAGGGTCGGGCGGCGCGTGGCCTCCAGACGGAGCTCCAGCATCGCGAGATAGCCGGTGCGCTCGGTGGCCATGCGCCGCACCAGCCAGCGCATCAGCTCGACGTAGAGCTCGCGGGTGGGCTGGGTCGCCATGGCCTCGTCGACCTGGACCGGATCGGGGGTCATCCGGACATGGATCCGCGCTCCCGCCTGCGTGAACAGGTCGTCGCGGTTGGCGAAGTAATTGGACGCCGTCCCCGCGGGCACGCCGGCCCGGCTGTCGACGGCACGAAACGTGAGGCCACGCGCCCCTTCGAGGGCGAGCACCTCGATGGCTGCGTCCACGAGGGCGAGCCTGCGCTCCGGGTTCCTGGCCATTTCTGTGCCTGCCTCCTTCTCGACACGCCTTCCGGAAAAGGCCCTTGCACAACCACTACGCATGGAGCACTATATCCGCAGTGGTTTGACGGAGCGAGTCGGGCGGGCCACTGCGACTGACCCCGACAGAGACAACTGCGACTGACCCCGACAGAGACAGAGGACCGGTTTGCGCAAGCTCACGTACTTCATCGCCTGCTCGATCGACGGCTTCATCGGAGACCCGGGTGGCGATGCCTCGTCCATGTTCAGGTACCTGGACGAGGAGTTCCTGGAGTTCCTGAAGACGGAGTATCCGGAGACCGTGTCGGCCGAGGGCCGGCGGCTGCTGAACCTTCGGGACGTGGAGAACAGGCACTTCGACACCGTGATACAGGGGCGCGCCAGCTATCAGCTGGGCCTGGACGCCGGGATGACCAGTCCGTACGGGCACATGCGCGAGTACGTGGCGTCGACCACGATCGAGAAGTCCCCCGATCCGAACGTGGAGATCGTCTCCGGCGACGTGGTCGCCAGGATCCGCGAGCTCAAGGCGGAGGAGGACGGGCTCGGCATCTGGCTCTGCGGCGGCTCGCGCATGGCCGGAGCGCTGCTCGAAGAGATCGACGAGCTCGTGATCAAGACCTATCCGGAGGTGTACGGCTCCGGGATGCCGATGTTCGGCTCCGGCTTCGATGTCACCGCGTTCGCGCTGGACGACGTGCGCGCCTTCGGTAACGGCGTGCTCGTACGGAAGTACAGCAGGAAGCGGTGAGCGGGAAGCGGGGACCGCGCGCACTGTCCGCCGTGGGCGTGCCGACCTATCCTTGACTCATGGGCAGCGAAGGACGTCGGACCGTCCGCCGCCCGCCAGGCCAGTACGTGTGTCCGGCCTGCGGACAGCCTGTCGGTACCGTCATCAAACGGCGCAAGATCCTCGGGGCCTTCGTCCCCGAGTGGGTTCGCGGACCCTGCCACAACCCCGACTGCGGGCACGGCGCCGAGCATGCCGAGGGCGCGGGAGCCGCTGACCTCGCGGAAGGCGGTGGAGGTGCCGGGGCCACGCGGCACGCCAAGGGTTCGGACGGAGAGCCGACCGAGGGCCGGGCCGCGGGTTCAGCCCCTTAACGGGCTCCGAAGGGGAGCCTGTACGGCCGTTCGGGCGTTCGAGGCATTCGAAGGGGTGACCGGCTGTACAGCGGAGCCAGTCATACCGCTACAGTCCGCGCCATGTCATCGGAGTCGACGGAAGTCTGGACCGGCTGGTACCGGGACCGGCGGGGTGCGGAAGCAATCGCGATCACGGTCGCGATAGGCGGGCAGAAAGTACGGACCCGCATCAGGGGAGTTGAGTACGGGGGCACGGGTTTCGACGCCCTGCGCGCGGCGGAGTCGGGCGAAGCCCTGTCCGGCTGCGTACTGGAATGGGATCTGCCGCTGCCGGTCGCCCTGGACGGGTCGGTGCAGCAGGCCACGCTCAGCTGCCTGCTGACGCTCGGCGAACGCGGTGCGGACGGCCGCCCCGAGCGGGTGGATCTGAATCTGACCCTGCACTGCGGCGGTGCGGCGTACGAGTCGGGGATCGCCGGCGGTGATTTCGACGAGGCGCTCCGGCGTATCCGGCGGCAGCTGCCGGAAGGCTCGGAATTCGGGCGGAGGCTGCTGGAGAGCGCTTCCTGACCTGTCCATGGTTCGACGAGGGCGGCACCGAGGAGCACTCCTCGGCGCCGCCCTCATGGGATTGCCGGACCGCGGGCTTCCCGGTCCCGCGAGGAATCCGGTCTCAGGAGTGGCCGTCCCAGCGCCAGCGGGGCGTCGGGCCGGGATCGCCGAGGTCCTCGTCCACGGGCGCGGCCGAGACATCGCGCGCGATCGCGGTGCCCCAGTCGAAGTACTCCATGACGCGCTCCCTCAGCAGCGCGTCGTTCGGGAGCTCCTTGTCCACCGCGGCGCCCATCAGCTCCATCCAGCGCAGCCGCTGCTCCTCGGTGATCGCGAGGCCGAGATGGGCCCGGAGGAGGCCCTGGTGGCCACCGAGCTCCTCGGTGAAGCGTGCCGGGCCCTCGAAGACCTCGGCGAGCCAGACGGCGACATGATCCACATGGGTCGGTGTGAAGTGCGCGAAGACCGGTGCGAGGACGGGGTCGGCGAGCACGGCTTCGTAGAAGGTCGTGGACAGTCGCCGCAGGGCTTCGATGCCGCCCACGGCCTCGTACAGGGACTCGGGACGCTCGGTCATACGGACCTCCAGGGGCCACACGGGCGGTGCGGTGCTCTGCCTCCTGGAGTCAACACGAGCCGGCTCCGCCCCACGGCCGTATCGCCGTACGCGAAAACGACGACACGCGGCCGGAAACGGGCTGACGTGGCGTCAGCGCACCACGCGGCCACGGAGGATGATCCTGGCCGGATGTGCCAGGGCACCGCTCTCGACGGCCGGGTCCGTGTCGTAGGCGACGAGATCGGCGGGTGCGCCGTCCGCCAGGCCTGGCAGCCCCAGCCAGTCGCGAGCGGCCCAGGAAGCCGCACCGAGCGCCGCCTCTGCGGGCATACCGGCGCGCGCCAGCCACGCCGCCTCCGCGGCGACCGTTCCGCACGGGAAGCTGTCCGTACCGGCGAGGACGGTGACGCCGGCCTCGTAGGCCGAGCGGACGTTCGCGAGCATGCCCTCCCAGCCGGTGATCCCGCCGCGGCGGCACACGCACGACCGCACCCGGCCCACCGTATCCGCCGGGCTCGGCGGCGTGGGTGGGCCGGGTGCGGGCAGTGCCTGCAGAAGGCGACTCAGGCCTTCTTGGTCTCCCAGAAGATCTTGTCGATCTGGGCGATGTAGTCCAGCGCCTTCTGGCCTGTGGCCGGGTCCGTCGACGCCTTGGCCGCGGAGAGGGCCTTCAGGGCGTCGTTGACCAGCTGGTGCAGCTCCGGGTACTTCTCGAAGTGCGGGGGCTTGAAGTAGTCGCTCCACAGCACCGAGACGTGGTGCTTGGCGAGCTCGGCACGCTGCTCCTTGATGACCGTGGCGCGGGCCTGGAAGTGCGGGTCGTCGTTGGCGGCCATCTTCTCCTGGACGGCCTTGACCGACTCGGCCTCGATGCGGGCCTGGGCCGGGTCGTAGACACCGCAGGGGAGGTCGCAGTGGGCGCTGACCTTCACCTTGGGGGCAAACAGGCGGGAGAGCATTGAGCTGTCCTTCCTCGTGATCGTCTTCTCAGGTGGGACATTACTCCGTGAGAGGCGGCTTTTCGCGAGAGCCCCCTGGGGCTTAGGCCAAAAGTCCAGGGTGCGTATGGGGCCGCCGACGGAACGTACCGTGGGACCGGGCCGGACCGGGAGGACCGGCCGGGACCGGGACCGGCCTGGAGGTGGACGATGACGGAGCTGGGGCGGGAGCCGATGGCGCCCTTCGGGGTCGCGGAGGTGACGGGGCCCTCCATGTATCCGACGCTGGCGCACGGGGACCGGCTGCTCGTGCATTACGGGGCAGGACTCAGGGCCGGGGACGTGGCCGTGATGCGGCACCCGCTGCAGCAGGACCTGCTGATCGTGAAGCGGCTCGTCGAGCGGCGCGAGGGCGGCTGGTGGGTGCTGGGGGACAACGCGTACGCGGAGGGCGACAGCCGGGTGTTCGGCACGGTGCCCGACGAGCTGCTCCTGGGGCGCGTACGGGCGCGGTACCGGCCGCGCGGCGAGGGTCAGCCGTCGGTGCGCTCCGCGGTGGCCTGGGCGTTCTCCGCGCTGCGGCCCGTGCTCTCCGACCGCTCGGTCTCCAGGCGCTTGCGGGCCCGGTAGGCCGCGACGTTCGCACGCGTCGCACAGCGGTCGGAGCAGTAGCGGCGCGAGCGGTTCGTCGAGGTGTCGAGGTAGGCGTTGCGGCAGGGGGCCGCCTGGCAGAGGCCGAGCCGGTCGACGCCGTACTCGGTGAGATGGAAGGCGAGGCCCATCGCGGCGATCGCCGCGTATCCCGCGGTCGCGTTGGAGGGGTGGTCGGCGAGGTGCATGTGCCAGCGCGGCCGGCCCTCGTCGTCGAGGTAGTCGTGGCCGGAGATCTGCGGACTGACCGGGTACTCCAGGAGCAGCGAGTTGAGCAGGTCGACGGCGTGGGTCTGGTCGCCGGAGTCGGCCGCAGTGAAGACCGCGCGGAGCCTGGCCCGTACGGAACGGAAGCGGGTCACATCCGCGTCGGTGGCGCGGCGGGCGGCCTGGGAGGACGGGCCGAAGAGCTCGCGGACCGCCTCGACCGAGGTGAGCGCGTCCTTGTTGCGAGCCGGTTCCTCGGTGTTGACGAGGCGCACGGCGTAGTCCGAGTAATAGGCCAGTTCCACTTGTAGTCCTTACGGGCGAGGTCTAGTGTCGGCGAGGTCGAGGTAACAGATGCTTTGACTTCGAGGGTATTACGGAGTGGAGGGGTACGGATGGCCGAGACCGCGCCTACCGAGCCGACCGCGGTGACCGGAACCGACTGGCGGGCCTGGCAGGAGAGCTGGGACCGTCAGCAGGAGTGGTACATGCCCGATCGCGAGGAGCGGTTCCGCGTGATGCTGGACATGGTCGAGGCCGTCGCCGGCCCCCAGCCGAGGGTCCTCGACCTCGCGTGCGGTACGGGAAGTATCACGGACCGGTTGCTCAAGCGGTTCCCGAAGGCGGTCAGCGTGGGAGTGGATCTCGACCCGGCCCTGCTGGCCATCGCCGAGGGGTACTTCGCCGGGGACGACCGCGTCACCTTCGTCACCGCCGACCTCACCGACCCGGAATGGACCGCGGCCCTCCCGCACGACTCCTACGACGCCGTCCTCACCGCCACCGCCCTGCACTGGCTCCGCACCGGACCGCTCGCCACCCTCTACGGCCAGGTCGCGGGGCTCGTCAGGGACGGCGGCGTCTTCATGACCGCCGACCACATGAGGGACGACACCACCCCCCGCATCAACGCCGCCGAGCGCGCCCACCGCCACGCCGGAATGGACCGCGCCAAGGCCGCCGGAGCCCTCGACTGGGCCGACTGGTGGGCCCTGGCCGCCAAGGACCCGGTCCTCGCCGGCCCCACCGCGCGCCGCTTCGAGATCTACGGCGAGCACGCCGAGGGCGACACCCCGCCCCTCGACTGGCATGCCGCCACCCTGCGCGCGGCCGGCTTCGCCGAGGCGCGCGGCGTGTGGGCGTCCCCGTCCGACTCCCTCGTACTCGCACTCAAGTAACCGCACGGCCTGCCGCAGGCACGCGAAAGGGCGGGTACGGACACTTCATGCCCGTACCCGCCCTCAGCGGTGTCCTGCTACAGCACCTTGGAGAGGAAGGCCTTGGTGCGGTCGTGCTGGGGGTTGGTCAGGACGTCCCGGGGGTTGCCGGACTCGACCACGACGCCGCCGTCCATGAAGACGAGGGAGTCGCCGACCTCGCGGGCGAAGCCCATCTCGTGGGTGACCACGACCATGGTCATGCCCTCCTCGGCGAGGCTGCGCATGACGTCGAGGACGTCGCCGACCAGCTCCGGGTCGAGCGCCGAGGTGGGCTCGTCGAAGAGCATCAGTTTGGGCTCCATCGCCAGGGCGCGGGCGATGGCGACGCGCTGCTGCTGGCCGCCGGAGAGCTGGGACGGGTAGTTGCCGGCCTTGTCGCCGAGGCCGACCCGGTCGAGCAGGCGGGTGGCGCGCTCGCGGGCCACGGCCTTGGTCTCGCCCTTGACCTGGACCGGGGCCTCCATGACGTTCTCGAGGGCGGTCATGTGGGGGAACAGGTTGAAGCGCTGGAACACCATGCCGATGTCGCGGCGCTGGAGGGCGACCTCGCTGTCCTTGAGCTCGTAGAGCTTGTCGCCCTTCTGGCGGTAGCCGACGAGGTGGCCGTCGACGTGGAGCCGGCCGGCGTTGATCTTCTCCAGGTGGTTGATGCACCGGAGGAAGGTGGACTTGCCGGAGCCGGAGGGGCCGATGAGGCAGAACACCTCACGCGGGGCGACCTCGAGGTCGATGCCCTTGAGGATGTGGGCGGCGCCGTAGGACTTGTGGACGCCCTCGGCCTTCACCATGGCGGTCATGTCACACCCCCCTGGGGCTCTGAAGGAAGCGCAGATTCGTCTTGATCCGCTGCCATGGCGTGGGCGGGAGCTGGCGCAGCGAACCGCGGGCGTAGTACCGCTCGACGTAGTACTGGCCGACGCTGAAGACGCTCGTCAGGGCCAGGTACCAGATCGAGGCGACGATCAGCATCTCCATGATGGCGAAGGAGGTGGAGCCGATGTTCGTCGCCGCCCGGAGCAGGTCGGTGTACTGCACCGCCGACACCAGGGACGAGGTCTTGAGCAGGTTGATGAACTCGTTGCCCGTGGGCGGCACGATCACCCGCATCGCCTGCGGCAGCACGACCCGGCGCATGGTCTTGCCGGTGGACATGCCGAGCGCGTGCGACGCCTCGGTCTGGCCCTCGTCGACCGACTGGATGCCGGCCCGGACGATCTCGGCCATGTAGGCGCCCTCGTTCAGACCCAGACCCAGCAGGGCCACAAGGAACGGGGTCATGACGTCGACCATCTCGTCCTTGTAGAACCCGATGTTCAGGATCGGGAAGATCAGCGCCAGGTTGAACCACAGCAGCAGCTGCACATACACCGGGGTGCCCCGGAAGAACCAGATGTACAGCCAGGCCACCGCGCCCGTGACCGGGTTCTTCGACAGCCGCATGACCGCGAAGACGACGCCCAGCACCAGTCCGATGAGCATGGACAGAACACTGATCAGAATCGTGTTCAGCGCACCCTGGACGATCCTGTCGTCGAACAGGTAGTCCCCGATCGTGGCCCAGCGGATGTCGCCCTGCGCGAACGCGTAGGCGAGCCATCCGAGCAGCACCAGCACGATCACGCCGGACGCCCAGCGCCCGTAGTGCCGTACCGGGATCGCCTTGATCTGCTCGGGGTGAGCCGTGGCGGCTGCTTCCTTGCTCACCGACGAGTCCGCGGGGGGCTCGTCGGCAGGCGTCTTGTCGAACTTGTCAGTCACAGTGACTGCCCTTCAGTGGAACGCTCGAGGCCAGGTACGCCAGGAATCACTTGCCGGCGTTGATGGTCGCCTCGGTCACGGCGCTGTTCTTGACGTCCCACTTCTCCAGGACCTTGGCGTACTCACCGTTCTTGATGATCGCGTCCAGGGCTTCCTTCAGCGCGTCACGCAGCTGGGTGTTGTCCTTGTCGACGGCGATGCCGAACGGTCCGGCCTCCGTCTGGTTGCCGGCGACCTCGAAGTCGTTGCCGCCACCCGCGGTCTTCGCGATGTGCGCGGCGACCGGGTAGTCGTTGAGGTCGGCCACGGCGCCGCCGGACTTCACGCGGGTCTGGGCCTCGGCGTCGGTGTCGAACGCCTCGATCGTGAGCTTGCCCTTGCCGTCCTTCTCGCACTTGGTGGCCTGGGCCTTGAAGGTGTCCTCGTAGATCGTGCCGCGCTGGACGGCGACCTTCTTGCCGCACAGGTCGTCGAGCGAGGTGATCTTCGCCGGGTTGCCCTTCTTGACCAGCAGCGAGACGCCGGAGTTGAAGTAGTCGACGAAGTCGACGCCCTCACCGGTCTTCTTGCCCTTGTCGTCCAGGCCCTCCTGGCGGGCCTTGGTGTCGCTCATGGCGGACATGACGACGTCCTGGCGGCCGGTGTTGAGCGAGGAGATCAGACCGTCGAAGGTGCCGCTGGTGAACTCGAACTTCACGCCGAGCTCCTTGCCGAGCGCGGCGGCGATGTCCGGGTCGATGCCGACGATCTTGCCGCCCTCCTCGAACTCCATCGGGGCGTACGCGGCGTCCGTGCCGACCTTGATGACGCCGGCGTCCTGGTACTTCTTGGGCAGCTTGTCGAAGAGCGGGGCGGTGCTGCCGGCGCTCTCCTTGGTTCCGGTCCCCGATCCCGAGTTCGTCTGGTCACCACAGGCGGTGAGCATCAGGGCACCGGCGACCGCGAGCGCGCCGACCGCGGCGATCCGGGACCTGGCAGCGGTCGTGCGACGGGTGGTGCTTGCGGTCATGATCGTGGTCCTCCGGCAGGTGATGGAGTTGCCCGGCGGTCGCGCACTCCTCTTCGAGTGTCGACCTTGTGTGTTTCCGGCATCTTGCCATTCGGACTAGGCCATTCAGTGGCCTCCGCATGTCAAAATCGGATAACGGGCGACCCCCGAAGTGCTACAGGCCGGTACATCAGGACCGGACCCACTGCATTATCTGCAGCTCTACCTTCCCCCGGCCGGAAAATCTTCGGTCTGTCTCGCCATTTGGACGCGCTTCGTGGCGTTTTTCACCAAATGCCCCTCGCTTGTCACGATAGGTCGATATGCGACAGATCACGGAGCGGCCCGGGGCGGCCTAATGGACTCGTCGGCGGTACCGTCCGTCCGGTAAAAAGGATCCTTACACCCCTCATCCGGGGCTCAGGGCGCGTTGTGCGGCGCGCCCGCGCGTACGTACCTCCCCTGACCGGCGGGCCAACCACCGGCTCAGGGAACGGACGCGGTGCCCGCCCACCCCTCCTCAACCAGGAGTGGCCACCCTCAACTGATGAAGACTTAAGGGGTCAACCACATGGCAGCCGAGATCGTCAACCCCCACAGCGGGAGCGGCACGGAAGCGGAGAGTGTCGCCGGAGAGTCCGGCGAACCCTTCGATCCGGCCTTCGCCCTGCACCGCGGCGGCAAGATGGCCGTCCAGGCCACGGTACCGGTGCGGAACAAGGACGACCTGTCCCTCGCGTACACGCCGGGCGTCGCCAAGGTGTGCACCGCCATCGCCGAGCAGCCGGAGCTCGTCCACGACTACACCTGGAAATCGCAGGTCGTGGCCGTGGTCACGGACGGTACGGCCGTCCTCGGCCTCGGTGACATCGGACCGGAGGCCTCCCTCCCCGTGATGGAGGGCAAGGCGATCCTGTTCAAGCAGTTCGGTGGCGTGGACGCGGTGCCGATCGCGCTCGCGACCACGGACGCGGACGAGATCGTGGAGACCGTCGTGCGGCTCGCGCCGTCCTTCGGCGGGGTGAACCTGGAGGACATCTCGGCGCCGCGGTGCTTCGAGATCGAGCGGAAGCTGCAGGAGCGGCTCGACATCCCGGTCTTCCACGACGACCAGCACGGCACGGCGATCGTGACGCTCGCGGCCCTGCGGAACGCGGCGAAGCTGACCGGGCGGGGTCTCGGTGACCTGCGTGCGGTCATCTCCGGCGCGGGCGCGGCCGGTGTCGCCATCGCGAAGTTCCTGCTCGAGGCCGGGCTCGGGGACGTGGCCGTCGCCGACCGCAAGGGCATCGTCAGCCGCGACCGCGAGGACCTCACGCCGGTCAAACGGGAGCTGGCCGAGATCACGAACCGGGCGGGTCTGACCGGCTCGCTGGAGACCGCGCTGGCCGGCGCGGACGTCTTCATCGGAGTCTCCGGCGGTACGGTCCCGGAGCCGGCGGTCGCCTCGATGGCGCCGGGCGCCTTCGTCTTCGCGATGGCCAACCCGAACCCGGAGGTCCACCCGGACGTGGCGCACAAGTACGCCTCGGTCGTGGCGACGGGCCGCAGCGACTTCCCGAACCAGATCAACAACGTGCTCGCCTTCCCGGGCATCTTCGCGGGTGCCCTGCAGGTGCGGGCGTCCCGGATCACGGAGGGCATGAAGATCGCGGCGGCGAACGCGCTGGCGGACGTGGTGGGCGACGAGCTCGCCGCGGACTACGTGATCCCGTCGCCGTTCGACGAGCGGGTCGCCCCTGCGGTGACGGCGGCGGTCGCCGCGGCCGCGCGCGCGGAGGGCGTGGCGCGCCGCTGACGTTTCCGGGGGCTGCCGCCCCCACCCCCGCAACTGCCCCGGCACGGACACTCGTGCCGGGGCAGTTGCGCGGTGGGCCGAGGTTGCCCGGCGCCGGGGCGGTTGCCGTCGGGGTCCGCTCCCGGGCTCGGTCCTGGACTGTCGGTCCTCACCGCGCTCCGCACGAGCTGCGGGCGCTCGACGCACAGAACACGACCCCTGCGCGTCCCCCTCGGGACCGGCCCCGGTGGTCGGCCGTGCCGCCGTTGGTTTCCGCGTGCAGCCGCCCTGTTGGTCGAACGCGGTGCGCGTCACACCAGTGCGCGGTTCCGCCGCGCAGCGGGCCGTCCTATCGTCAAGGTCATGTTCGCTGCCTACGCCGCCCGTATCGACCGCGACCAGCCGCTGAGCGGCCTTGAGCTGGGCGAACGCCCTGCCCCCGAGGTACGACCCGGCTGGACCACCGTCACCGTCAAGGCCGCCTCACTCAACCACCACGACCTGTGGTCGCTGCGCGGAGTGGGCCTGTCCGAGGACAAACTCCCGATGATCCTCGGCTGCGACGCCGCCGGCGTCGACGCGGACGGCAACGAGGTGGTGCTCCACTCGGTCATCGGCCAGACCGGCCACGGCGTCGGCCCGGACGAGCCCCGCTCCATCCTGACCGAGAGGTACCAGGGCACCTTTGCCGAGCAGGTCGCCGTCCCGGCGTGGAACGTCCTACCGAAGCCGAAGGAGCTCTCCTTCGAGGAGGCCGCCTGCCTGCCGACCGCATGGCTGACCGCGTACCGGATGCTCTTCACCAACGCCGGTGTGCGCCCCGGGGATTCGGTCCTCGTCCAGGGCGCCGGCGGCGGTGTCGCGACCGCCGCGATCGCGCTCGGCAAGGCGGCAGGACTGCGCGTCTACGCCACCAGCCGCGACGAGGCCAAGCGCAAGCGGGCCGTCGAGCTGGGCGCGGTCGACGCCTTCGAGCCGGGCGCGCGGCTGCCGCAGCGCGTGGACGCCGTCATCGAGACCGTCGGCGCGGCCACCTGGTCGCATTCGGTCAAGGCGCTGCGACCCGGCGGCACGCTGGTGATCTCCGGCGCCACGAGCGGCGACCGCCCCTCGCACGCCGAACTGACCAGGATCTTCTTCCTGGAGCTGAAGGTCGTCGGCTCGACGATGGGCACGAAGGACGAGCTGGAGGACCTGCTCGCCTTCTGCGCGGCGACCGGCGTACGACCCGTGATCGACGAGGTGCTGCCGCTGGACCGGGCGCGGGAGGGCTTCGAGAAGATGGAGTCCGGTGAGCTGTTCGGCAAGATTGTCCTGACGAACTCTTGATGGGCCGTCAGACGCGCTGATGGGATCCCCGGCACGTTTCCCGATCGTGCCGGAGGTCGTCCATGCGCCGCCTTCTCGCCGCCCTCGCCTGTGTCCTGGTACCGGCAGCGGGCACGCCCGCCCGGGCGGACATCCGTCCCGGGGACGTACCCCGGCTCACCGACGACCGCGGGCGGGTCCTCACCCTGCGCGGCTGGAACGTCGAGGACAAGATCCACCGCGGCGATGAGGCCCTGTCCGCGATCACCGAGCGGCACTTCCGGGACATGCGGGCCCAGGGCTTCGGCTTCGCCCGGCTGCTGGTCTTCCGGGACGACCTGGAGCCCGTGCGCGGCAGCTTCGGCGAGTCGTACCTGCGCGCGATCGAGCGCGTACTGGACTGGGCGGACAAGCATGGGATCCACCTCCTGATCGACACTCACCAGGACGTATTCGGGCCCGCCTTCGGGCATCGTGGCATCCCCGCCCGGGCCACCCGCACCGACGGCCTGCCGTTCACGCCGCATCGGGACGACTGGTTCGCCGAGTACTTCGAGCCGGCCGTGCAACGCGCCTTCACGCATCTGTACGAGGATCCCGACCTCCGGCGCGCCCAGGCGCGGATGTGGCGCGTCCCGGCCGACCGCTTCGAAGGTCATCCGGCGGTCATCGGCTGCGACCTGATCAACGAGCCGATGGGCGAGCTGCGCGGGGGCGAGGACCTGCCCGCCGCCACCCGCCGTGTCGAGCGCGAGCAGCTCACCGCGGTGTACAACCGGCTTGCGGACGCGGTCCGTTCCGTCGACGGCGACAACTGGCTCTTCGTCGAGCCGACGCCCGTCGTCGGCGAGGGCGTCCCGGCCGGACTCGGGAAGATCGAGGACCCGATGGTCGTCCACGCCCCGGCACTTCTGCAACACCGCGATGGAGGCGGGCGCGGACTACGACCCCGCCGCCGGCTGGACCGAGTCGTACGAGGCCCCTGTCACCGCCTGCCCGAAGACCTACGGGGACCCGGTCGTCGTGGGGGAGCGGGGACCGCTCGACAACTCCCTGCCGAACATGGCCCGTTTCCACCGTGACGCGCCGGCCTCGCTGGGGTGCCACGGCTCGGGGTGGCGGGCTATGTGTGGTGCTACGGCGGTGGGTACACGCCACCCCCCGGGTGAGACACGGCGTCCGGGACTGCGGTGCCGGGTCGGGAGCGTCAGCCCGCGCCCCCGCCACGCAGCAGGGCCGTGATGTGGGCCGCGGCCGTGGACAGATGACGGCGGGCTTCACCCAGTTGGGCCGGTGTCACGCCGTGGTCGCGGGCCGCGTCGCGGATGTCGTCGCGGAAGCGGTCCAGCAGGCGCTCGAGGTCGCGCGCCGGGTCGTCCGAACCCGTCGCGTCCTTCGCCCAGTCGGGGTCCGCCTCGGCCGGCTCCGGCTTGACGTACGGCGGCCATGCCGTGCCCCGCGCCATGTTCCCCAGCTGGGACGTGAGTTCCGAGAGCCCTTCCCGCACCCCTGTCGGCCAGTCGCCCCGCGCGAAGTGGTCCTGGACCTGGTCCTGGACCTGGCGGGCGATGCGCTGGACCTCCTCGCGCGTCCGCTCCTGCGCCTCCTTGGCCTGGCGACGCGCGGTCTGCGCGTCCTCCCGGGCCCGCCGTGACTCGTCCTTCGCCCGGCGCGCCTGCTCCTTCCACTCCTGCTTGGCCCGCCGCAGCTCCTCCTTCGCCGCGCGCCACGTCTCGCCCTCGTCGAAGCCCGAGCCGCCGCCCTCGTGGCCGTCCGCGTCGCCGCGTCGGGTCGCCGAGGCCGCCGCCCGCATCTCGCTGCGCAGCTTCCCCGCCGCACCCCGCACGTCGTCACGGATCTCCGCGGCCAGCTCCGACACGGACTCGCGGATCTCGAGCTCCAGGTCGGCCAGTTCACCGCTGCGCCCGGCGAGCTCGGCGCGCCCGGCGTCGGTGATCGAGTAGACCTTGCGGCCACCCTCGGTGGCGTGTGTGACCAGGCCCTCGGCCTCCAGCTTGGCGAGGCGCGGGTAGACGGTGCCCGCGGACGGTGCGTAGAGCCCCTGGAAGCGCTCCTCCAGCAGGCGGATCACCTCGTAGCCGTGGCGCGGAGCCTCGTCGAGGAGCTTCAGCAGGTACAGACGCAGGCGGCCGTGGGCGAAGACGGGTGGCATGTCAGAGCACCTTCCCGATGGGCGCGTCGCCGGCGGGTGCGTCGCCCGGGGCGCTCGCATCCTCGTACGGTTCGTCCTCCGCGGGCGGGCGCCGCAGCAGGGCGATGGAGCCGGACACGGTCGTGGCCCGCAGGGTGCCGTTGCCCGTGCCCAGCGTGCCGGTGATCTTCTTCGCGCCCCACTGCCCGCTGACCCGCAGGTCCTCGAAGGCGTTCGAGACGGACCCGCTCGCCGTGTTCGCCTCGACGCGCGCGTCCGCCGGGTGCGGCAGCCGGATGGCGACCTCGCCGGAGACATTGGTGAGCCGGATGTCCGTCGGGGTCCCGTCCAGGTCGATCACCATGGCGCCGCTGACCGAGTCCGCCCGTACGGACGCACCCGCGCCCTCGATCACCGTCAGATCGCCGGACACGGAGCTGAAGCGCAGGTCGCCGGTGACCGCCTGGGCCTCCAGGCTGCCGGAGACGCTCTCGGCCCGGACCGTGCCGGAGAGCCCGACGAGGGTGGTGTCGCCGTTGATGCCGCGCACGTCCGTGCGCCCGCGGATGCCGGAGACGACCGCTCCGGCGCCGACGACGCCGACCTCGACGGCCGCGTCGGCGGGGACGGCGAGGGAGACCACCGCGCTGCGGTGCCGGCCCTTGCGGTCGAGGAACGTGAGGAAGCCCTTCCAGGGCAGGTCCTCGTACGCGACGGAGAGGGTGGACCCGGTCCGCTGCACGACGAGGGGCGGGCCCTCGATCGCGGAGATCTCCAGGCGGGCGGAACTCTCGTCCGTGCCCACGACGTTCACCGTGCCGTTGACGATGCGTACGCTCAACGACGTCACGGGTTCGTCGAACGCGAGCTTACGGGGCTCGGTGACTGTCCACGTCGAGTCTGGCATGGTGCTGACCTCCCGGGCCTGCCTGGACGCAACATATCGCGTCTCCTGCTCGATACGATATATCGCGAGCAGCGGAAGTCAAGGGTGCCGAATGTAATGCGCATCAAAGGAGGCAAAGTGCCCTAGCGTATGGCGCATGGACGCGACATCCGTGGGTGCTCTGCTCCTCTGCCGGGCCGCGCCGGCCGCCGTGCGGCCCTCGGCCCATCTCCTGCGCGAGCAGCTCGTCCTCGCCCCGGCCGGCGACGGCTGGAGCGTGCTCGTCCCGGAGGGCAAGCCCTGGCTGACCGGCGCGGAGCCCGTCGACCGGGTCCTCACAGGCTGGGCCACGGCCCTCGCGGTCGGCGCGAACTGGCCGGTCCTGGCCCTGTGGTGGGACGGCGACCGGGCCGGCTACACGCTCGCCGCCGGCTTCCGCCGCACCGTCGGCTACATCTGGCTCGCGGACGGCACCCCGGCCGGCGAGGACGAGGCGATGCGGACGTTCGCGGCCCGCCTCGGCCTCGACCCCGTCCTGGACGTGCAGGCACTGGAGCCCTTGACCCGCCCCGACCCCGATGCGGACGCCCACGCCCGGCTCGTCGGCCTCGTCGCGGTCCTGGCAGGCACGGGCCTCGCGATGCCCGCGGGCCTCACCCCCGGCGAAGGAGCCGACCGGCTCCGCGCGGTCGCCCCTGTCCTCCCCGGCGCCGAGCCCGTCGAATGGCACGGCTGGCGCGACACGGTCCGGGCCGAGCTCGACGCGGTCGAGGCCGGCCCCCTGGGCCCGTACCTCGTCGGCCCGACCGCCCGTGCACTGTCCGCCGCCCAGCTCGCCGCCGGCCTCCCCCTCGCGGCGTGGGGTCTCACGCGCCGCAGCCCCGGCTGGACCGCGGCGGGCGCGATCCTGCTGGCCCACGGCGCCATCGGCCTGGTCTACGACCGCCTGCGCACGCGCCCCGGCGGGCCGTGACCGCAGGTCCGGGCGAGCGGCCCGAGCGAGTGGCCGGCCCGACCGCGGGGGACGGGGGCTACTCCTCGTCGTCCTCGTCGTCGAGCCGTGCCAGCCAGGTCGCGAGGCGCTCGACAGGGACCTCGAAGTCGGGATTGAGATCGACGAACGTCCGCAGCTGCTCGGCGAGCCACTCGAAGGTGACCTCCTCCTCGCCGCGCCGCTTCTCCAGCTCCTCGATGCCACGGTCGGTGAAGTACATGGGAAACAGCCTAATGTCCCCGTCGGGCCCGTTCCGGCCCGAACCGGGGGCTCGTTCCCGGCGTCCTGCCGGGTGACGCCCCCGTCGGCCCCGTACCGGGGTTAATCTGCGGGGAGTTGGGGGAACGGGGGATGCCATGGGGGACTCTGAGGCGCGCATCACGCGCATTGTGCTGCCGGACGGTACGCCGGTCTGGGCCCGGATCCACGGTGCCGAGGAGCTGGAGGAGCCACGGCCGTCCCCGCACGGCGGACCTTCCATGCCCGGCGGGCCCGGTGGAGCGCTGGGAGGGCTGTCGTACAGCGACACCGGGTTCGCGGACCAGGTGCAGGCCAGGGTCGAGAGCCTGCAGGGGGTCGTGACCGGCGTCGCGCGGTCGCTCGCCGAGCCGTTGCGCGCGGTGCGGCCCGACGAGGTCAGCGTGGAGTTCGGGATCGAGCTCACCGCCAAGGCGGGCAGGGTCGTCGGACTGCTCGCGGACGGTGAGGCCAAGGGCGCCATCAAGGTCACGCTCACCTGGAACGGCGGCCCACCCGTCGACACCCCGCCCGCGCCGCCCGTGCCTCCGCAGACGGCGACTCCGCCCGTCCCGCCGATGCCCCCCGCGCCGCCGGTCACCGACGGCTGGACGCCGCCCGGCACGACCGGCGCACCGGTGCACCCGGACGGCTCCACGCCGCCCGGCGGCGACGGATCATGAACGAAGGGCGGGACGGGGGCGCAGGGGGCGTTCCGGAACGGACGCGCCGTGCGCTCATGAACCTCGTGATGGCCGCGACCGTACGTATCCACAGGATCGAGCCGGGGCATGCTCCCGGCGGCTCCGGTGGAGCGGGCGGAGGCTTCCTGGGCAGCGGCTTCTTCGTCGCCCCGAGCTGGGTCCTCACATGTGCGCACGTCGCGATGCAGGGGGAGGGGCGCGAGGTGGACATCGTCTTCGAGAGCGCCCCCGGCCGTGGCGAGACCTCGGTCCGCGGCACCGTCGTCGCCGCCCTGCCCGAGAGCCGCCGGTCCGCTCCCGCAGATCCGTACGCCTCGCACGACGCGTACGGCTCGTACGGTGCCGACGACTCCTCCGGAGTGCGACCCGGTGGCTGGCCGGCCCCCGATCTCGCGCTCGTCCGGCTGCAGAGGCCCGTCGAGCACCCCTGTGTGTACGTCAGCGAGCGGCCCGGCGCCCTGTTCGCCGGGGGCAATGTGCTCTACGCCGGGTGGACCGTCGCCGACGGGCGGCCGAAGCGGCTCACCGGGCGCTGCGAGGTGATGGGCACGTTCGGCGGCTGGGCCGACGCCGACGAGCAGATCCGGCTCGACGGGGACTGGCTGGTGCCGGGTGTCTCCGGCGGGCCCGCGGTCGATCTGGCGCGCGGTGAGGTCGTCGGCGTCCTGAAGTCGCGTCTCGACACCGGCAAGGGCGGCACCTCCATCGGGGTGGAGCGGCTCCGCTCGCTGCCCGTGCCCACGGGAGCGATCGCGGCCGAGACGGACGACGTCTACCAGGCGGTCTTCCACGCCCACGACCGCTACCACGCGGACCGGCACACCAGCCCCGTAGGCACCGACCGGACCTGGGCCGACGTGCAGAGCGAACTGCGCCCCGGGTCGGCCGGGCGGGTGCTCAGCCCGCAGCAGCGCATCGACCTCCTCGGGCGGCTCGCCGAGTTCCCGCCGCCGGTCAGCACCCACAGTCTCCTCGGCCTGCTGTCGGGGCTGCCCGGCAGCAGGCCGGGAGACCACGGTCCGGCTCCGCGCGGCTGGCGCGACGGACTCGGCGCGCTGTACGAGGTCACGAGCGGGGACGGCGCACTGGAGCTGGTCCTGCGCTACTGCATGGGCGTGATCGCCGCCGAGCGGCCCTATGCCGCCCCCTCCGCCCTGACCGCCGAGAAGTCGCTCTGGGAGTGGGTGAAGCGGGTTGCCGACGACCGGCTCACCCGGGAGGTCCGGGGCGAACTCGCCCTCCAGTGGCACAGTCACCGCGTGGACCACGAGCACCACCGCACCCCCGCGCCGGGACCCGCGCCCGACTCCGCGCGGCACGGTGAACGCCCGTTCGTCCTGCTGGAGCTGGAGCCGCGCGGCTGGGAACGGGACCGCTACGACTGGCGGATAGGCGTCGCCCGCCCGACCGGGGACGTCCTGCCCGTCGCCGAGGACAGCAACGGCACCGCGCTCGAAGCCCTCCCGGCCAGGATCGCCGCACCCCTCGCCGAGGCGTTCCGCCGCTGCGACGAGCCGGACAGCCCCGCGGTGCTGCAGGTCGCGACGGTGCGTGCGCTGCTCGGGCTCGACGTCGACGACTGGCGCGTACCGCCGCACGGGCCACCGCTCGGGGCCGTACGCCCCGTGGTGGTGCGCTGCTCCGATCCCGAACCGCCGCCGACGGACGGGATGGCGGCGGAGCGCCTGGCACGCTGGACCCGTACGAGCACCGTCGTGATGCGGGCCGCCGTCGTCGACTGCGAGGACGGACTGCGGGTGCACGTCCCCGAGCCGGCGGAGCTGCGCGCGCTGGCGCACGAGACGGTGCCGGTGCTCTGCCGGTTCGGGGCGCGGCCCGACCCGCGGTCCGCCGCGGGACTCGTGCGCGTTCTCGACGGCGGATTCGGCGTCGCCCTGTGGCGGCGCGGTGCGGACGTCGACCGGTCCGACGGGGTCTGCTCGGAGTTCCACCGGCGGGCCGCCGACACGCTCACCGAGGCGGGGACCGCCGACCGACTCCCCCGCAGGGTGCACGACCTGAGACGCGGGGTGCTCACGGGGCGCACGGAGACGTTCTGGTCGGACGGGATCGCCCTGCTCTACGACGACCCGCACCATCCCCTGCCCGGCTCCGGACAGCTGCTGGAGGCACCGTGAAACGGCCAGGCCGGTCCTCCCCTTACGGCTCGTACAACGGATCGCTACTGTGAATCACATTCGGCTGCCGCAACCCCCTGCATCCGAGAGACGCCAGTGACCCGAGTGACGCCAGTGACACCAGTGCCGCGAGCGACGACGAGGAACACGCAATGAGCGAACCGAGCGAGTGGCTCATCTACCGAGGCGCGGGCGAACCTCACGACGGCATCGAGCAGCTGCCGCCCCCGCCTCCCTGGCGGGACTTCGCGGGCCGCCACGACGCCGCCGCCACGAACGGCGACCCCGGACGGCAGCCGGACGCCTCCGCCGACCGGCGTCTCGGCGGCTACCGGCACGAGGCCGAACTCCACAGGCCGGGCGCCGAGGAGCTCGAAATGATCAACGCGGCCCTCTATCTGCGGCGCCCGCTCCTGGTCACCGGTAGCCCCGGCGCGGGCAAGAGCACCCTCGCCCACTCCGTCGCGCACGAGTTGGGGCTCGGCCGCGTGCTGCGCTGGCCCGTCGTCAGCCGTACCACCCTCCAGGACGGGCTCTACCGCTACGACGCGATCGCCCGGCTGCAGGACGTGCAGATCGCCGCCCACAGCGCGGACGCGTCCGGCGAGCGGCCCGCCGACGACATCGGCAGCTATATCCGGCTGGGACCGCTCGGCACGGCGCTGCTGCCGTCGGACCGGCCGCGGGTGCTGCTCATCGACGAGCTGGACAAGAGCGACATCGACCTGCCCAACGACCTCCTCAACGTGCTGGAGGAGGGGGAGTTCGAGATCCCCGAGCTGGAGCGGATCGCCGACAGGCTGCCCGACGGCGAGGCCCGCGTCCTCACCCACGACGGAGGCAAGGCGACGGTGAAGGGCGGCCGGGTGCAGTGCAGGGCCTTCCCGTTCGTCGTCCTCACCAGCAACGGGGAGCGCGACTTCCCGGCGCCCCTGATGCGCCGGTGCATCCATCTGGAGCTGGGCCGCCCCGACCACCAGCGGCTCGCCACCTTCGTACGCGCGCACCTCGGCGACGAGGCGGCACGCTCCGGCGAGGACCTCATCGCCCACTTCCTGGAGCGCTCGCGCAGTGAACTCCTGGCCACCGACCAGCTGCTGAACGCCATCCACCTCACCGACGCCGCCGCTCCCGCCGGCCGGGACCGCCTTGCCGAACTGCTCATCCAGCGACTCGACCGACCGAGGTGATGCGCTGATGCCCGACGCCGTTGCACGGCAGGGACCAGGAACGGGCGGCCCGCCGGGAGGCGGTCCCGACACCCCCCGCGTCAACGACGGCCGCCCGGACGACGAGCGCCCGATGGCCCACGGCGGAGGGCTGCTCCCGGCGTTCGTCGCCCGGTTGCGCGAACTCGGCCTCGACCCGGATGCCGAGCAGCTCTGCGACGCCCTCTGGCTGGCCCAGTGGACCCGGCGTCCCGAACAGGACCCCGAACCCGGGCCCGGGCCCACCACCCACGCTCCGCCCGACCGCGACACCGGCCCCCGGCCCGACCCGCTCCCGGCTGCCACGGAGCCCCAGCCGGCCGGCGCGCCGGCCTCCCCGGGGCCCGGCCCCACCGGCGACGACCGGCGGATCACCCTGTATCCCGTACCGCCGCGCAACGGGCCGAAGGCGGTGGCGGGCCGGCCAGGCTCCGCGGCGCTTCCCCTCGGCGTGCCCGCCGCCCCCAGCCTGCCCGCGCCCCTCGAACTGCAGCGCGCCCTGCGCCCGTTGCAGCGCTACCGTCCCGCGGCCGCACCGCTGCGCCGCACCCTGGACGAGACGGAGACCGCGGAGCTCAGTGCCCGCGCGGGAGGACTGATCATCCCGGTGTTCCGCGGGGTCCGGAGGGCGGACGCGCTGCTGCAGTTCGTCATGGACGCCTCTTCCTCGATGCGGGTATGGAACCGGCTGTTCATCGAACTCCAGCAGATTTTCGGCCAGTTGGGTGCCTTCAGGGATGTCCGGGTGCGGTATCTGCACGAGGGGCCCGACGGCTTGCCCGTCGTCAGCCGCAGCCTCGACCCGGCCGCCGCGCCCCTGCACTCGGCCGACCGGCTCAGCGATCCGACGGGACGCCGCGTCACGGTGCTGCTCAGCGACTGCGCGGGGCCGCTGTGGCGCAGCGGCCGGGCCCACCGGCTGCTGCACCAGCTGGCCAGGCAGGCGCCCGCCGCCGTCGTACAGCCGCTGCCGCAGCGGATGTGGAACCGCACCCGGCTGCCCGTGACGCACGGTGTGCTGTCCCGCGGCGAAGGCGTCGCGGGAGCCGCTGTGCTGAGGGTCGGCGCCGAGGCGGGCGGAGCCGCCCCGCCCCGGAAGCGGCGCGGGGAACTCCCGATTCCCGTCCTGCCGCCGGTGGCGCCCGCGCTCGGCGCGTGGGCCACGCTGCTGTCGGGGACCGGCGCGGGACGGGTCTCCGGCGCGGTCGGCTGGGTGCGGACGGACCACGAGGCGCTTCCGGCACCCGGAGCCGGCCGACGGCTCTCCTCGCTCCAGCTCGTCAGCAACTTCCGGTCGGCCGCATCCCCGGCCGCCGGACAGCTGGCCGTGTATCTGGCCGCGGCGCCGCTCCATCTGCCGGTGATGCAGCTCGTGCAGCGGACGATGCTGCCGGACTCGGGCCCGTCCGAGCTCGCCGAGGTCCTGCTGAGCGGACTGCTCACCCGGGCCGGGGACGGCGGCGGCAGGGACGACGGGCAGTGGTACGCGTTCGTGCCCGGCGTGCAGGAGGCGCTGCTGGGACCGCTGGGGCGGGACGAGGCGCTCCTCGTGCTGAAGCACTGCTCCGAGTACGTCGAGCAGCGGTTCGGCAAGGGCGGGCCGAACTTCCCGGCTCTCGCCCTCGCCCAGCTGGACGACGGGCGGCACCGCTCCTTGTACGCGGCGGGCGGCGGCGCCGGCGACGACTTCGCATATGGCGGCGAGGGGGTTAACGGAGACAACGGGGACAACAGGGACAACGGCTCGAACGGTGAGAACGGGGACGGCGCCGGCCGGCGCGTCCCACACCCCTTTGCCGAGGTCGCCGCACGCGTGCTGGAGCGGTTCCTGCCGCTTCCGCAGCAGTTCGTGCCGCACACCGGCACGCCGCCCGGCGGGGCGGCGGCCCCGGGCCGGGCGACGGGCGCCGTGCTGCAGAGAGCCCGCGCCCTGCTCCGGCAGTTCGAGTCCGACGGCATGGTGCAGTACCTGATGGACGCCGTGCAGCTGCTGCGTGGCGCAGTCGAGCGCGAGCAGCAGGCCGGGCCCGGCCCCGCCCCGGAGCTGTGGGCGGAGTTCGCCCGCTGCCTGCTGCGCCTGTGGGACGTCCAGGGCGACGGAGGGCTGCTGCGCGAGGCCGAGCGGGCCGCCGAACGCGCATCGGCGCAGCCCGGTGCCGTGCGGGAACGCGCCGTACTGGCCAACGTGCTGCACGCCGCGGCCGACGACCGGCGGCGCCACGGCGACCGGCGCGGCGCCCTGGAGCTGCTGCGCCGCGCCGACCGTGAGTACACCGCGGCCTGCGCGGCCCCCGGCCTGGACCCCGCTGAGGCCCTGCGGCTCACCCTGGAAAGGGTGCGTGCCCTGGAGGCGCAGTGGCGGCTCGGCGGCGACAGTGCTCTGCTGCAGGGCGCCGTCGGGATGCTGGAGGCGTTCGCCGACAGCTGGCCCGACCAGGAGAACCGGCCGCTCAGCCTCCCGCTGGCCCACGGCCGTGCCCTGCTGAACCTGTCCGGGGCCACGACCGACACCGAACAGTCCCGGGTGTACGCGGGGCAGGCGGCGCGCTCGCTGCGCAAGGCGTTCGCGCCGACCGACGGCAGCGTTCGGCCGGACGCGACGGGCGGGCAGACCCTCGGCACCCAGCTGCGGACACTGCTGGACCTGGTGGACGCCCTCCTCCGCTCCGGCGACGGCGTGGACGAGGCCGGCACCCTCGTCGAGCAGGCGTTGGAGACGGCCCGCGAGCCCCGGCTGCGCGCCTCACTCGAGACACGGGCGGGGCGCGTGGGCGTCGCGCGGTACGAACGGTCCGGCGATGCGGCTCAGTTGGAGCGGGCCGCCGAGTGGTTCGGCCGCGCGTCCCGCGGCGTGCCACGCGACTCCCGCGCCCACGCCGATCTGCTCGCCGAGTGGGGCAGCGCCCTGCTCCGGCGCGCGGAACTCCCGGACGGCCGCCCGCACACAGGCGCAGCCGTACGGGTGCTCCGGGACTGCCGTACGGAGACGGCGGCCGGCAGTGCCCACCAGGCCGACCGGCTGCTGATGCTGGGCCGCGCGCTGATGCTGCGGCACAGGGCGACCGACGACCGCGTGGACCTGAGGGAGGCCGAGCACCTCTTCGGGCTCGCGGCACGGGAGGCGCGCGACCCGCTGACCGCCGCGGGCTGCTGGCTGGAGCTGGGCAAGGCCCAACTGGCGGCGTACCGCAGCCTGGGCAGGCCGGCCCGGCTCGACGAGGCGGCCGAGGCGTTCCGCGACGCTGCGGAGTCCGCCAGGGAGGCCGAAGCGGAGCTGGAGAATCCGCAACAGGTCCGGCAGGCCGTCGAGTTGAATGCTAGGGCCAACCACTGGCGGGGTAGGACCTATGAGGACGCGGGCCGGCCGAGGGCCGCTCGCGAGGCGTACCGGGCCGCCGCCCAGGAATGGCGCAAGCTGCCGGACCAGGGTGGAGCCGAAGGCGAAGCGACCGCGGAGCGTCTTGCCGAGCTGGGCCGATAGGTGGCAGGAGCGGCGAGAGCGACGGAAGCGGCGAGAGAGCGACAGCACCGACACGAGCGACTCGAGCGGCGGGCTCGACGGCAACGGGGAGACGAGATGGGTGAGTCGGTACGAGAAGGTGCGGTGGGACCGGCGGACGACGGGCAGGGACTGCCCGATCTGCTGGGTCTCGACCTGGAGGCGCTGCGGACCCTGGACCACCCGGTGCTCTCCGAGGTGCTCGCGGATCTGCGGGGCAGGGTCGAGCAGCCGCGGGAGATGCTGTGGGGCTTCAACAACGCGTTCTGAACCGGGTGGCGAACCGCTCTCCGCAGCGCCTTCGGAACTCCCTCCCGGCCGGGACCCCACACGGTTTCGGCCCTCGGGCCCGTTGAACAGGACAATGTGCCCCGCCCGACGTTTGCCCGGCGTGCCCGCCAGGGATACTCGCCTCGGACCGGCAGCGGGGGCCGTCCCGGAAGGCGTGCCAGGGGCCGGACAGCATGGGGGTGCCCGAGTGCTTCGGAAGACGGTTGCCCCCGTGCCCTTCGCGCAGTTCATCGTCAAGATGCACGGCCGCTGCAATCTCGCGTGCCGCTACTGCTACCTCTACGCGGGCCCCGACCGCACCTGGCGCACCCGTCCCGCCGCCGCCCCGCCCGGCGTCCTCGACCGCACCGCGGCCCGGATCGCCGAGCACGCCGCCGCGCACGGCCTGAGCGACCTCTCGCTCGTCCTGCACGGTGGTGAACCGCTCCTCGCGGGCGCCGACCGGCTCGCGGCCTTCACCGATCTCGTACGCGAAAGGGTCCCGTCCGACTGCACGGTCCACGCGACCGTGCAGACCAATGCCACCCTGCTCACCGACGACCGCGTCACCACCCTCGCCCGTCACGGCATCCGCATCGGCATCAGCCTCGACGGCGGGCTGCCCGCCCACAACGCCCTGCGCACCGACCACGCCGGGCGGCCGTCCTGGCCCGCCGCCTCACGCGGCGCCCGGCTTCTCGCCGAACGCCATCCGGAGGCGTACGCGGGCATCCTCACCGTCGTGGACCCGCGGACCGACCCGGTCGAGATGTACGCATCGCTGATCGCGCTGAAGCCGCCCGCGATCGATCTGCTGCTCCCGCACGGCAACTGGACCAGCCCGCCCCCTGGCCTGGACCCGGAGCGCCGGGGGCCGCCCGAGGCGCGGGGTGGGGGAAACGCCGTCGAACAATCCCTCACCCCCTATGGCGACTGGCTGGGCGCCGTCTTCGACCAGTGGTGGCCCGCCGAGCGCCGCGAGACCCGGATACGGCTCTTCGAGGAGTGCATCGCGCTGCTCCTCGGCCTGCCCGGTGCCACCGAGTCCCTCGGCCTCGATCCCGTCAACGCCGTCGTCGTGGAGACCGACGGCGCCATCGAGCAGGTCGACTCCGTGAAATCGGCGTACGACACCGCCGCCGCCACCGGGCTCGACGTCTTCCGCCACACCTTCGACGAGGCTCTGGCCCACCCCGGGATCGCCGCCCGTCAGGCCGGAGCCGCCGCGCTCGCCGCCGAGTGCCGCGCGTGCCCGGTGCTCACCGTCTGCGGAGGCGGTCACTACGCACACCGCTACCGGGCGGGGCACGGGTTCACCCATCGCAGCGTCTACTGCGCCGACCTCGACCGGCTCATCCGCCATGTGGCGGGCCGGCTGGCCGACGCGACCGCGGGGGCCGCTCCATGAGCGCCGAGGTCCCCGCCTTGCCCGGTGCCCCCGTCGTACAGGACCGGGACCTGCACGAACTGGGCCGTACCGAAGGCGGCACGGAGGCGCTGGGCCTGCTCGTGCGCGACCAGCACACCCGCCGGCTCGTGCTGCTGCGCGCCCTGCTCGACGCGGCGCAGGACGCCCCCGAGGCCGTCTGCCCGCCGGAGGTGGTCCAGCGGCTGGAGGACCACTGGGCGCTGCTGGAGGCCGCGGAGCGCGTGGACCGGGCCGCGGTGCGCGAACTGCTGCTCTACCCGCTCATCGGGCCCTGGGCGCACCGCTGTCTGTACGGCCTGACCGCACCCGCCCCGACCCCCGGGCTCCGCACCGATCTCGACCACTTCGGGGCGGTCGCGGCGGCGGGCGCGATCCGCGCGGGTCTGCCCTTCACCGCCCGTCTGACCGCCCGCCTCACCGCCCGCGAGGGACTGCTCGCGCTCCCGCTCCTGGGAGCACTGCGCGCCGCCCCGGGACCGGTCGACCTCACCTTTGCCGACGGCGAGTTGACCGCACGTCAGCCGACAGAGGCGCCCCTCGCCGTACGCATCGGCCCCGACGGCGCGCTCTCCGAGGACCCGCGCTGGCACCCCGCCTTCACCCTGCCCGCGGTCGGGCCCGGCGCCCTGCCCGTACTCCTCGACGACCTCCACCCCTACCGCACCGCGGGCGGGGGACTGGAGCAGCACGGGCT
>NZ_JBEOXF010000038.1:0-51814 GCF_040296405.1 Streptomyces sp. NPDC002133
TACTGCAGGGGGGACCCTGTGGGAGAGTAGGACGCCGCCGAACAATTATTGCGGGGAGCCCCGGACCTTTTGGTCCGGGGCTTTTCTGCGTTCAGAGGGGGAATCGGAGTCCACACGGGTGGAATCGGTCAGGACCACCCTTCTCCTCCCCCAGAAGAGTGGTCCTGGTCCTCTTGCGGCTGCTCCTACAGACGCCCGGCAGCCTTCAGAGCCAGATAGGCGTCTGCCAGAGCAGGAGCCAGGTTGTCCGGGGTGGCATCGACGACGGTGACCCCGTGCCGCTGGAGATGTTCGGCGGTGCGTCGGCGTTGGGCCTGGGCCTGCGTGCCGGCGGCAGCGTTGTACACCGCGTCCAGGGTCCCGCGATTGTTGGCCATTTCCGCGATGTGGGGATCGGCGACGGATGCCAGAACCACCGTGTGGCGCTGGGTGAGTTGAGGGAGCACCGGTAGCAGGCCCTCCTCGATCGGAGCAGCGTCCAGACCGGTCAGCAGAACGATGAGGGAGCGACGCGGGGCGTACTTGAGTGCGGTGGCACTGAGGCCTCGGGCATCGGTCTCCACAAGCTCCGGCTCGAGCGGAGCAAGTGCGTTGACCATCGAGGGGAGTACTTCTCCGGCTGCTCGGCCCTGAACCTGGGCTCGGGTGCGGCGGTCGTAGGCGAGGAGGTCCACGCGATCTCCGGCGCGCGTCGCGAGCGCAGTGAGGAGAAGCGCGGCGTCCATGGCTGCGTCCAGGCGTGGGACATCGCCGACGCGGCCGGCCGAGGTGCGGCCGGTGTCGAGGACGATGAGGATGTGGCGGTCCCGTTCGGGCCGCCAGGTCCGTACCGCGACGGTGGTCTGGCGGGCGGTGGCGCGCCAGTCGATCGAACGGGTGTCGTCGCCTGGGACGTACTCGCGGAGGCTGTCGAACTCGGTGCCTTGGCCGCGTGTCAGCACGCTGGTCCGGCCGTCGAGCTCGCGCAGTCGGGCAAGGCGGGAGGGCAGATGCTTGCGGCTGGTGAAGGGTGGCAGGACGCGCACGGTCCACGGCACGTCGTGGTTTCCCTGGCGTGCCGCGAGGCCGAGCGGGCCGTACGAACGGACAGTGACGCGCTCTGCCCGGCGGTCACCGCGACGGGTCGGGCGCAGGATCGTGGAGATGCGGCGGCGTTCACCGGCCGGGACCGTCAGCCTGTGGCGGGACGCGGCCTGCTCCGTTCCAGAGACCCAGCTGCTGGGCGGCCAGGCGTCCCGGAGATGGGCACGCAGACGGCGGGCAGTCGGGTTGGTGACGGTGAGCTGGACTTCCGCACTGTCACCGAGTCGAACGGACGTGTCACCGCTTCGGGTGAACTGGAGCTTTCGCACTGGTGCAGCCAGGGCATAGTCGCACAGAATTGCTACTGAGAGTGGTGCGTTGACGGCGAGGATTCCCGCCCAACTGGGCGCGAAGACGCCGACGGGGATGGAGCCTAGGGCGGCGAGGAGAGCTGTTCGTCCGGTGAGGGCCACGGTGTACCGCCTCAGCGGGGGACGGGGACGTGGGTGAGGATCGCGGTGATGACGGAGTCTGCGGTGACTCCTTCCATCTCCGCCTCGGGGCGCAGTTGGATGCGGTGCCGGAGGGTGGGAAGGGCCAGGGCCTTCACGTCATCCGGAATGACATAGTCCCGGCCGGTGAGCCATGCCCAGGCTCGGGCGGTGGACAGCAGTGCGGTGGCGCCTCGGGGAGAGGCGCCGAGGGTGAGTGAGGGGGATTCACGCGTGGCACGGCAGATATCGACGACGTAGCCGGCGATCTCGGGGGAGACGGAAGTCTTCGCCACGGCGGCGCGGGCGGCCTCCAGATCGGCCGGTCCGGCGACGGGGCGGATCCCGGCGGCCTGAAGATCGCGGGGGTTGAAGCCCTCGGCGTGCCGGGAGAGGACATTGATCTCGTCCTGGCGTGAGGGCAGCGGCACCGTCAGCTTGAGGAGAAAGCGGTCGAGCTGGGCTTCGGGGAGGGGGTACGTGCCTTCGTACTCGACCGGGTTCTGGGTTGCGGCGACCAGGAACGGGTCGGGGAGCGGGCGCGGGGTGCCGTCGACCGTGACCTGGCGCTCTTCCATGGCCTCGAGCAGGGACGACTGGGTCTTCGGGGGCGTCCGGTTGATCTCGTCGGCGAGCAGCAGATTGGTGAAGACAGGGCCCGGCTGGAAGGAGAACTGTGCGGTCCGCGCGTCGTAGACCAGCGAGCCGGTGACGTCGCTGGGCATGAGGTCGGGGGTGAACTGGACGCGCTTGGTGTCGAGTTCGAGGGACGCGGCGAGGGCGCGGACGAGGAGCGTCTTGGCGACACCGGGGACGCCTTCGAGGAGGACGTGACCTCGGCAGAGCAGGGCCACGACGAGTCCGGTGACGGCAGAGTCCTGGCCGACCACGGCCTTCGCGATCTCGGCTCGCAGGGCCTCCAGGGAGGCGCGTGCGCTGTCCGAGCTCTCGGGGGTCTCGGGGGTCGGGGCGCTCATGAAGTGCGTACCTCTCTTTCGAGGGCGTCGAGTTGGTCAGCCAGGCGGATGAGGGCGGCGTCGTCGGCCGGTGCCGGGCCGAAAAGGAGGTCCTTGACGTCCCGGTCCCCGTCGACGAGTCGCGCGGACACGGCGGGAAGCAGGGCATCCGGGGAGTGGGCGTCTGCCGGGGCGACGCCCAGGAGGGGGGCGAGCCGGGTGCGGGTGGCGGAGCGGAGTGCCGCGGCGGCGCGGTCGCGGGCGTTGGCCTTGCGGTAGAGGCGGGCGCGGCCCTCGGTGGCTTCCGATGCGCGGATGGCGACGGGCAGCCGTTCGGTCACGAGCGGTCCGAGCCTGCGGGCGCGCCAGACGGCGGCGAGCACTGCGGCGAGGAAGAGCTGGAGCGTGCCCCACAGCCAGCCGGACGGGATCAGGTCGCCGATACCGTTCTCGCCGGCTTCGTCGCCGTTGCCCTCGGCGACGGCGGATTCATCACTGAGCGAAGGGAGGTACCAGACGAGATGAGGCCGGGAGCCCAGGAGTTGGAGCGCGAGTGAGGCGTTGCCCTCCTTGTCGAGGCGCTCGTTGAGCAGGATGTCGGGGGAGCCGAGCAGGACGGTGTCGCCGTCGCCCGGGTCGCTGATCCTGAGCAGCGTCGGCAGACCGTCGCTGAGGTAACAGGCGTCCGCGTCGGGGACGTCGTCCGTGGCGTACCGCTCACCGCCGGTGTCGGCCTTTCCCGCGCGCTCGGCGGCGGGGAAGGTGCACTGGGGGTCGCGAGCGGAGACGGGCGTGCGCGTGTCCGGCCGTACGCCGGGGGCGAGGGTGTCGACAGACGGCGGCCCGGGGGCGACCAGGACCGTGCGGCCGCCCGACGGGACCATGGCGGTGCGTAGGGCCTCCTGCTGGCGTCCCGTCAACAGGTCCGGGGCGACGACCAGGAGCGTGGTGTCGGGGCCGGTGGCCGTGGTGGCCTCGTCGAGGGTGGTGACCACGCGGGTGTCGACCCCCCGGGACCTGAGCAGTTCGGCCACGGCTCGGCTGCCCTGGGCGTCCGCGGAGCGGGGGTCGAGGCGCCCGTGCTGTTCACCGGAGCGTACGGCGGCGATGGCGATCCCGGCGGCGACGAGGACGACCAGTGCGAGCAGTACTCCCCGGCTTCGCGTCCAGATCTGACGGGACGTGAGGGCCGTGGACGTCGTGGAAGTCGTGGCCGCGGTCATTCGGCTGCTCCCTGGGCCGCGGCGCTCAGTTGGGGTTTGGCGCGTTCCACCCGGCTGTCGAGATCCTTGAGGCGCAGATATGTCTGCTGGTCGGCGGTCCGACCGCCGTATGTGACGTCGTCGAAGGCCCGTGCAGCGGCGCGGAGTGCGCCGGCCTCGTCGGGCAGGGGCCGGCCGGCTTCGGCTGCGGCTTCGTCGGCGGTGCGTCCCGGGCGCGGGTCGAGGAGGGCCCGTTCCTCCAGGGAGCGGACGATGGCGCGCATCCGCTCCTGGACGGCCTGGTTGAAGCGCCCGGCGGCGGCGTGCGCCTCGGCAGCGGTGCGGTGCTCCGCGGCGCTGCGCGGACCGTCCTCGAAGAGGGCGTCGCCGGTGGTGAGGCTCCGCTGCGGGGTGCCCAGCCGCCACCACAGCGCCGCGGCCAGGGCGATGACGATCAGAACGATGATGACGAGTCCGACGACTCCGCCCGGTGCGGCGCCGGACGCGGAGTCGAAGATGCCGTCGACCCACTCCCAGAAGCGGTCGAGGCCTCGCTCGAGGAGGTTCGGATCGTTCTCGTGGTACATCGGCCTGGACAGTTCCCGCTCGGCCGCCTCGCGGGCAGGGACGCGCGGGATGTCCACCGGTACGTCGTCGTTCGCGCGGATCAGCGTCCGCGCGGTGATTGCGCCCCCCGTGATGGACACCGCATCAACTCCTGGAGGTGTCGTCGCCCGGGGCGGAGGAACCGCTGCCCGCGACGCCTGCGGCGCGGGCCAGTTCGAGGTCGAGGGCCTCCCGGCGGATGCGCTGGTCCACGTAGAGGAGGACCGTCACGCCGGCCGAGATCGGGTAGGTGATGGCCGAGGCGATCACCGCGCCGATGCCCGTGATGATCAGGAACGGCCAGCCGAACTCGGGGGTGGTGCCGCTGAAGAGTCCGCTGAGTCCGTCGCCGTCGGCCATGTAGGCGAGCAGGCCGAACGGCATGGCGATGATCATCGACACGATGATGGTGAGTACCAGGACCAGCAGCAGGATGCCGAAGGTCCGCCACCAGGCGCCGTTGACCAGCTTGGCGGAGCGGCGCATGGACGGTGCGATGCCTTGCCGCTCCAGCATGAGCGCGGGCGAGGCAAGGGCGTAGCGGACCCAGAGCCAGATGGCGACGACGACGCCGGCGAGGCCACCCAGAGTGCCGAGGGCGTCGGAGCCGAGGAGTATCCCGGGAAGGGCGCCCACGGCGATCGCGGCCGTGCACATGAGCACGATCGCCAGCGTCAGCCCCAGGAGGCTCAGGAGCCGGGGCCGGGCTTCGCTCCAGGCCTCGGAGAGGGTCACCTGGCGCCCCAGCACGGATCGGCTGACCACGATGGTCAGCATGGCCGTGACGAAGAGAGTGGCGATCAAGGCGATGATCAGGGTCGGCACCATGGCGAGCATGCTGAACTGCATGGCGTCGACGGCCTGGTTGAGGGCTTCCTCGGGGCCGGCGTCCGGATCCATGCTCGGAGCCTTCGGGAGCACGTAGCGCTGGACGAGGATGTCGGCGATCTGGGAGATGACGGACACCGTGATCGTGACAGCCAGCACGGGTCGCCAGTGTGCCCGCAGCGTCGACACCGCGCCGTCCAGGATCTCGCCGACGCCGAGGGGCCGGAGCGGGATGACTCCCGGCTTGGCGGCCGGCGGCGGGCCGCCCCAACTGCTCCGCTGCCCACCGCCCCAGCCCGCCTGGACCGGGGGCACAGGCCCGCCACCGGGCGCGGTCGGTGGAGCCCACTGGCCGGCCGGCGGCTGCTGCTTGGACCACTTCGAGGAGGGGCCGGCCGCGTCGGCGGGCTCGTCGGGCCGCGGCACTCCGTCGCCCTGGCCGTCGGAGCGCGCGGATCCGGGCGAGGCCCAGCCCGGAGTGTCGTTCACAGTCGTCCACCTCGTGGATTGGTCATGCGCCCGGCTCGGGGAGCCGGTGCTGGCTCGGCGCCTGTCCGCACGGCGTGGCGGAAGGCCGGCAGCCATCGTGCCACGCGCCGCCCGCCGGTGGACCGGGCTCTGGATCTCCTTCTCACCTTCATTGTCGCTGCCGTAGCGGGCAGACTGGGCGGATGGCTGATCAGCACGTTCATATACCCGTCGGCGAGGACCCTGCGCCGCCGCCCTCGCTGCGCTGGGACGAGCCGCCCGAAGGCCCTGCACTGGTCCTTCTCGACCAGACCCGGCTGCCGGCCGAGGAGGTCGAGCTGGTCTGCACGGACGTCCCGGCGCTGGTGCGGGCGATACGGACCCTGGCCGTGCGGGGGGCGCCGTTGCTCGGTATCGCCGGTGCGTACGGAGTGGCCCTTGCTGCCGAGCGTGGGTACGACGTCGCGGAGGCTGCGGCCATGCTGGAGCGGGCGCGGCCCACCGCGGTCAACCTCGGGTACGGGGTGCGGCGGGCGGCCGACGCGTACCGGGAGGCGGTCGGCAAGGGCGTCGGCGTGGAAGAGGCGGCTGCGGCCGCGCTCGCCGAGGCGAAGGCGCTGCACCGGGAGGACGCCGAGGCGAGTGCGCGGATGACGGACCATGGGCTCGCGCTGCTCGATGAGCTGCTGCCGGGCAGTGGCCACCGGATTCTGACGCACTGCAACACGGGGCGGCTGGTCTCCGGAGGCGAGGGCACGGCTTTTGCGGTGGCGCTGGCCGCGCATCGGGCGGGGCGGTTGCGCATGCTGTGGGTCGACGAGACGCGACCGCTGCTCCAGGGCGCCAGGCTCACCGCGTACGAGGCGGCCGGGAGCGGCATGCCCTACACCTTGCTCACGGACAATGCGGCGGGTTCGCTGTTCGCGGCGGGGCAGGTGGATGCGGTATTGATCGGGGCCGACCGGATCGCCGCGGACGGATCCGTGGCGAACAAGGTGGGGAGCTATCCGCTGGCGGTCCTCGCCAAGTACCACCATGTGCCGTTCATCGTGGTGGCGCCGACCACCACGGTGGATCTGCGGACCGCGGACGGAGCGTCGATAGAGGTGGAACAGCGGCCGGGGCGGGAGGTGACGGAGGTCATGGCGCCGCAGAGTGCGGGTGCCGAGTCCGGCGGCGGGCTTCCGGTCGCCCCGCTGGGAACCCTTGCGTACAACCCTGCGTTCGACGTCACGCCGCCGGAACTCGTGACGGCCGTCGTCACCGAAGAAGGAGTCGTGTCCCCGGTCACCGGGGGCGGAATAGCGGAGCTGGGTGTCAGGTCACGCCAGGTAACGATCAGCTGATGGGATGATGTCGATCCGATCGACGAAAGCGACCCCTCCCACCTGCGGCGATTCGCAGGGAGAGGGGCCGTGACATCCAACGGCTGCATCAACGGCTGCATCACGTGGCCTCGGAGTCCGACTCGAGCGGCCTCCAGTTGCCGGATGCGGGCGGCCACCGCTCCGGGCCCGGCACGCCGGCCGCGCAGCTGGAGCGAGCAACGCCAGAGATCCGCAAGACGGTAGACCCGCTGTGGCTGGGGCGGTCGGCTCCACCGCTTTACGCAGCCACCATGGGGGCGAGCCTCGAAGACCATGGCCCCAGATCGGGCTATTGCGGGCAGGCGAGGAGCCGGCCCGATTCGCGGCCAGCGTAAGGGGCCATGATCTCTCGCCCCATGGCGGCTCCCGCCCAAAGCCGCTCCACCGACCACATCACGTGCTCCAGGGCTCGGTCTGCTCCCCTGCCGTTCGGCGTTGGAGGGGTATGCGACCAGTGGTGGCCGCCGATCTCCGGGCGAGCAGTGCCACGGCAAGATCAAGCACCTGGTAAAGCCGACCGCGGCGACTGCCGGTGAAACGTCGCGGAGGGGGCCGCAGAGAATGCTCGCTTCCTGGGCGCCGTTTCCAGGCTGCCGCACGCATGCCGTCCACTCGCTGCGCCCGCCTCGCGGCCCGTCAGCGGGCTTGCACGACCGAACTGGTATCAACCACGGCTGCGACGTTGTCACAGGGCAGAGCGCCATCCGGTCAATTGCCCCGTAAGAGGCAAATTAACTTCTATGGCCCATGTTGCCCATTCCTGGCCATCCGAGGACGACAGCCCGATGACTACGACCCCGATCAGGACCGACCGACTGACACTCGGTAGGCAGATGCACGCGTCTGACATATCCGACTCGGCGTTCGCGCTGCTCGACGAGCAGGGGACGGTGGTCGCGTGGACGCAGGCCGCCGAGCACCTTGTCGGATACTCAGCCAGCGAGGTGGTCGGCCGGTCTGCCGCGCTCGTCCTGCCATGCTTCGGTGAAGCGTCGACGATGTCGGCGTTCGTCGAGCGGTGCCGTGCCCGGAACGGCTGGTCGGGCGCGACGGCGGTGCGCCACCGGGACGGCCGCATGCTCGACGTCGGCCTGCGGATCTCGTTGGTACGGGGGCAGGACGGAGCAGTGCGGTGGCTCGCTTCCGTGACCGACATGGGCACGCTGTCCGGGGACGCGGTGAATGGATCGGTACAGGGATCGATTCTTGACCGCGCGCCGATCGGCGTCGTGGTCCGTGACCTGGAGCTGCGTTGCAGCTGGGTGAACGACGCGGTGGAGAGCCACAACGGCATCTCCCGGGACCGGCGGCTCGGATTCCGGATGACCGACGCGTGGCCCGGTATCGAGGCCGAAGTGGCCGAGGCGGTGATGCGGAGGGTACTGAGGAGCGGTAGCACCAAGGTCCACGAGTACCGGACGTGGCTGCCGACGAGTCGGGGTGAGGAGCGCCCGTACGCCGTTTCGTTCTCCTGTCTCCAGGGCGCCGACGGCCGAGCCCTGGGGGTGTGCGTCATCAGCGTTGATCTCACCGAGAGTCGGCAGGAGCGCGAGCGCCTGGCGGTTCTCGGGGAGGCGGGCACGTGCCTGGGCAGCACCCTGGATGTGATGCAGACCGGTCAGGAACTGGCCGATCTCGCCGTGCCCCTGTTCGCCGACTACGTCGCCGTGGACCTGGAGGAGTCGGTCCCGTTCGGTGAGGGGCCCCCGGTCCGCATCGGCTCGATCGGCGAGCGTTTCCCCGTTCTTCGGCGTGCTGGCGTGGCCTCGATCCGCCCAGGGGTGCCGGAGTCCGCGTGGGAGCGCGGTGAGCCCGTTCACCTACCGCCCGCCTCGCCCTTCATCGACGTCCTGCGCACCGGCAGGTCACACATACTGCCGGTCCTGAACACTGCTCCGGGCTCATGGATCGACAAGGACCCGGAGCGGGCCCAGAAGATCCGTGAGACCGGCATGCACTCCGCGATGCTCGTACCCATCCGTGCCCGGCGCACGCTACTGGGCGCGGCGGTGTTCGTCCGCACCGAGAACCCGATGCCGTTCCAAGAGTGCGATCTGCTCCTGGCCGAGGAGCTCGTCGGCCGCGCTGCGGTGTCGTTGGACAACGCTCGCCAGTACTGCCGCGAGCAGACCGCAGCGCTCGCGGTCCAACGCAGTCTGCTCCCGCGCCGTCTCAGGGGAGGCTTGGCGGTGGAGGCGGTCTCGCGCTACCTGCCTGCAGACGTGGACCGCGGTGTCGGGGGCGACTGGTTCGATGTGATCCCGCTGTCCGGTGCCCGGGTGGCCCTCGTGGTCGGCGATGTGGTCGGGCACGGCCTCGACGCCGCCGTGGCCATGGGAGGGCTCCGCACCGCGGTCCGCACGCTCGCGGACATGGAGCTGCCTCCCGACGAACTGCTGGCCCGTCTCGACGACACGGTCCAGCGACTGGCGGAAGAGGACACCGATGACCCGGACCAGGCTGCCACGGTGGTGGGCGCCACCTGTCTGTATGCCGTCTACGACCCGGTCAACCGGAAGTGCACCATGGCAACGGCCGGACACCTCCCGCCCGCGATCATCGACCCACAGGCCCGGGTGACCTTCCCCGACCTTCCCACCGGAGCCCCGCTCGGCATCGGGCTAGGGGTCCCTTTCGAGGCCGTCGAGCTGGAACTGCCCGAGGGGAGTCTCCTCGCCCTGTACACCGACGGCCTGGTCGAGACCCGAGGACAGGACATCGAGGAGGGAATGCACCGCCTGGGCACCGCCCTGGCACAACCGGATCTCTCCCTGGAGGACCTCTGCACCCGCGCGATGGAGCCCGTCCAAGGCCAGGCGGCGTGCGACGACGCCAGCCTGCTCCTGGTCCGCACCCGCGCACTCAGCCCGGCCCAGGTCGCCTCCTGGACACTGCCGAGCGACGACATCGCTGCCCGCCGCGCCCGGCACCTGGCCGCCGGTCAGCTGGCCGAATGGGGACTGGAAGGTCTCGAGGATTCCACGAAGCTGATCGTCAGCGAACTGGTCAGCAATGCCGTCCGCCACAGCGACGGCCCGATTCGCCTGCGTCTGACCCGGCACGAGGTCCTGACCGTCGAAGTGTCGGATACCGACGCCTTCTCCCCGCGTCCGCGTAACGCGGGCACCTCCGACGAGAACGGCCGCGGCCTCGCCATCGTCTCCCAGCTGTCCCGCCGATGGGGCACCCGCCCGGTGCCGGGCGGCAAGGTCGTGTGGGCCGAGGCGGACCTTGCCCACGCATCCGGCCGCTGATCGATTGCCCGTCGGGGCGCCGACGTCAAGCACGTGAGGTGACCGATCCCGGCACCGCTGGACACTGGGGAGGCTCCGACCTCAGGCTGCGATTCGACGGTCGTTACCCCAATGGACAAGGAGGGTCCGCCGGCGGGCCCTCTTCAGCTGTCCAAGCAGGCTGGCGTACTCCAGTTCCGGCGTCTGTCATTGGGACCCGTCCCATTTCAGGACCAGATACGGTTCGACGGCCGCGAGTGCTGCCCGCATGTCTTGGGTCGCCTCGTAGTACCTCTCGAATCCTCTGTAGCGGAAGTTCCAGCTGGTAGCGAACCGCCTCGTCACTGACGCCGATCCCATGCTGATCTACTCGCCGCGGATGGTCCGCCGCTGGTTGCGCTCGGCGCACACACGCGATCACGTGATCGATGGCTTCTCCGAGGCGTCTGCCGGCCGAACCGCGTGGTGGCCAGCGGAGCGAACAGCGCCCCCACAAGGACACCCACCAGCGCCGGCACAGCCGAGCCATGTCATACCCTCTGATCCGGTTCAGGTCGGTGTCGGGCCGTAGCAAGCCGCTCTGACGATGGCGTCCCTCCAACCAGGGGGAGGGAGCTGACATCCGTTACTGACATCAACGCCGGTGGACGGGGGCAGACAGTGACGACCGCGTACGACTATCGTCACTGGCCAGTGACCTTTCCCACCAGCGACCCTGCCACTGTTATGAGAATGGGATGATGTCGAATATGAAGGGACGCGTCCTTGTCGTCGACGACGACACCGCACTGGCCGAGATGCTCGGGATTGTGCTGCGTGGTGAAGGGTTCGAGCCGTCGTTCGTAGCGGACGGCGACAAGGCACTTGCCGCTTTCCGGGAGGCCAAGCCGGACCTGGTGCTGCTGGATCTCATGCTGCCCGGTAGGGACGGCATCGAGGTGTGCCGGCTCATCAGGGCCGAGTCGGGTGTGCCGATCGTCATGCTCACGGCCAAGAGCGACACTGTCGACGTGGTCGTCGGGCTGGAGTCCGGTGCCGATGACTACATCGTGAAGCCGTTCAAGCCGAAGGAGTTGGTGGCCCGCATCCGGGCAAGGTTGCGGAGGTCGGAGGAGCCTGCTCCCGAGCAGCTCGCGATAGGGGACCTGGTCATCGATGTGGCCGGCCACTCCGTGAAGCGGGACGGGCAATCGATCGCGCTGACCCCGCTCGAGTTCGATCTGCTCGTAGCGCTGGCCCGTAAGCCGTGGCAGGTGTTCACCCGTGAGGTGCTGCTCGAGCAGGTGTGGGGCTACCGCCATGCCGCCGACACCCGGCTGGTCAACGTCCATGTGCAGCGACTTCGCTCCAAGGTCGAGAAGGACCCGGAGCGGCCGGAGATCGTGGTGACCGTCCGTGGCGTCGGTTACAAGGCCGGACCGAGCTGACATGACCGTGGGCAGCACTGCTCCGAAGCCCGGGGGGCCGGGAGTCCGTACGGGGCGGGCTGCCGGGCCCGGGCGTGGGCATTCACGTGTGGGGCGGGTTTTCCAGGACGGGGCGCCGGGTGGACCGGTGCTCCGGATGGCCGTACGGCTGGTGCGGCGACCGCTGCTGCCCGCCGTGCGGCTGTGGCGTCGGAACATCCAGCTGCGGGTGGTCGCGAGCACGCTGCTGATGTCGCTCGGCGTGGTGCTGCTGCTCGGTCTCGTGGTCATCGGCCAGGTCCGCAACGGACTGCTGGACGCGAAGGAGCAGGCGGCGCTCAGCCAGGCCGCCGGCGGTTTCGCGGCGGCGCAGGACAAGGCGGTCGCCATCGGGGGCCCCGACGGTGACGCCACCGACGGCAGGCCCGGCAGCGGAGCCGTCAACTGGCGGTCCGAGCTCGTGAAGCAGCTGGCCAGTGGCGGCCAGGGCGCCTACCACGTGGTGGCGCTCAGCCCGGACTCCGAGGACGCCGGGACCAGCCGGGGTCCGCGGGCGTCCGGCGACGTGGACGTGACGAGCATTCCCGAGGCCCTGCGCAGCTCGGTCGCGCAGGGGACGGGCACGTTCCAGACGTACGTCAAGATCAAGTACTCGGTTCCGAAGGAGCCCGAGGCCGGGCTGGCCGTCGGCAAGCGTCTCAACGACGTCGCGGGCAACGCGTACGAGCTGTACTACCTCTTCCCGCTGACGCAGGAGGAGGAGTCGCTCAGCCTGGTCAAGGGGACGCTGGCGACGGCCGGACTGTTCGTGGTCGTGCTGCTCGGGGCGATCGCGTGGCTGGTCGTGCGGCAGGTCGTCACACCCGTTCGGATGGCCGCCGGGATCGCCGAGCGGCTCTCCGCCGGGCGGCTCCAGGAGCGGATGAAGGTCACCGGCGAGGACGACATCGCCAGGTTGGGCGAGGCCTTCAACAAGATGGCGCAGAACCTCCAGCACAAGATCCAGCAACTGGAGGACCTGTCCAGGATGCAGCGGCGCTTCGTCTCGGACGTGTCGCACGAGCTGCGCACCCCGCTGACGACCGTACGGATGGCGGCCGACGTCATCCATGAGGCACGGAGCGACTTCGACCCGGTGACGGCGCGCTCCGCGGAGCTGCTCGGGGACCAGCTCGACCGGTTCGAGTCGTTGCTGTCCGATCTGCTGGAGATCAGCCGCTTCGACGCGGGCGCGGCCGCGCTGGAGGCCGAGCCGATAGATCTCCGCGAGGTCGTGCGCCGGGTGATCGGCGGGGCCGAGCCGCTGGCCGAGCGCAAGGGCAGCCGGATCCGCGTGGTCGGCGACGAGCAGCCCGTGGTCGCCGAGGCCGACGCCCGGCGTATCGAGCGGGTCCTGCGCAACCTCGTCGTCAACGCCGTCGAGCACGGCGAGGGACGCGATGTGGTCGTACGCATGGCTTCGGCCGGCGGGGCGGTCGCGGTGGCCGTGCGTGACTACGGCGTGGGACTGAAGCCCGGGGAGGCGACACGCGTGTTCAACCGCTTCTGGCGGGCCGACCCGGCGCGGGCGCGCACCACGGGTGGTACGGGCCTCGGCCTGTCCATCGCCGTCGAGGACGCACGGCTGCACGGCGGCTGGCTGCAGGCGTGGGGCGAACCGGGCGGTGGCTCGCAGTTCCGCCTGACCCTGCCGCGCACCGCGGACGAACCGCTGCGCGGATCGCCGATACCGCTGGAGCCCGAGGACTCCCGGCGTGCCCGTGAGCGCGCTGCGGCCGACGAGGCGAACAGTGGTGCGCAGCGGCTGACGACCGTTCCGGTGCAGCCAGGCGCCGATCGCCTGCCGATGCCGGTGCCCGCCCGGGCAGCGGTGCCTGCGCACGCCACGGGGGTGGACCCGACGGCCCTGCCGGGCAGCGGGGCCCGTGTCGTGGCACGTCAGGCCGGGGAGCGGCTCGGTGAGGGCGAGACGGCCGGACGGAACTCGGAGCGGGAGGACACGACACGTGGGCGCTGAGCGTCGTGGTTACGGCGGTGGGCGCGCGGCGCGGACACTCGTGCTGCCCACCTGTGCCGCCGTACTGCTGTCAGGGTGTGCGTCGATGCCCGACAGCGGGGACGTGGAGCAGGTCAAGGCCACCAAGGGCGCGGACTCGCAGGTGCGCGTCCTGGCCGTACCGCCCCGCGAGGATGCGGTGCCCGATGAGATCGTCGTCGGCTTCCTGGAGGCCATGACCAGTGACGATCCGAGGTTCGCGACGGCACGCAAGTATCTGACGAAGCGCGCCGCCAAGGAGTGGAAGCCGGAGCAGCTGACGACGGTGCTGACCGAGGCGCCCGACCCCGGGAATGCGGAAACCGGGGCGGGGGACGACACTCGCAGCTACTCGCTGTCCGGTGAGCTGATCGCGACGGTGGACCGGCACGCGTATCAGGCGGCGGCGCCCACCCAGTACAGCGGGACGCTGCGCCTGGTGCGGCAGAACGGGGCGGACGGCAAGAGCAAGGAGTGGCGGATCGATTCCGCCCCGCAGGGCCTTGTGCTGGGGGAGAGCGACTTCCAGCGCAACTACCGTTCGGTCAACAAGTACTACTTCGCGTCCGGGCAGCAGTCGGTGGTCGCGGACCCGGCGTACATCCGGCAGCGGGAGGATCCCGTGACGCGGATGGACCCGGTTGCGCAGACGGTTTCGGCGCTGTTCGAGGGCCCGACGAACTGGCTGAAGCCGGTCGTGGGCTCGTCGTTCCCCACGGGTACGGCACTGAGGAAGGGCGTCACGTCCCTGACGCCCGACGACCAGAACCTGCTGAAGGTGCCGCTCAACGACAAGGCGTCCAACGTCGGGCGGACGGTGTGCCAGCGGATGGCGACCCAGCTGCTGCTCACCCTGCGTGACCTGACGTCGCTCCGCGTCGAGCAGGTCGAGCTGCAGCGTGCGGACGGCTCCTCCCTGTGCGTGCTCGGTGCCGACCAGGCAGAGGCGGCCGCTCCGCCGGCGCCGGCGAGCCCGGACAACGTGTACTTCGTCGACGACAACCGGCGGATGGCGGTCGTGGGGGCGGAGGCCAAGACCGTCGACAAAACCACGGTGCGCGGGCCGTTCGGGAGTGGAGAGCTTCAGCTGAGCACCGTGGCCGTGGCGCGCAACGGTCAGCGCGCGGCCGGCGTCTCGCACGACGGGCTGCGCCTTTACACGGCCTCGATCATGTCCGACGAAGGCCTCACCGCCCCCCTGGTGGAGAGCCGCGCCGGCAAGCCCCAGGACCGGCTGTCGACGCCGAGCTGGGACCGGAACGATCTGTGGGTGGCGGACCGCGACCCGGCACGCCCGAGGCTGCTGCGTCTCGAGGACGGTGAGGGTGAGCCCCAGGAGATCAAGGTCGACGGGCTCGACGGCGCCCGGATCGAGTCGCTGCGGGTGGCGGCCGACGGCGTACGGATAGCGCTGCTGCTTTCCAAGGACGGCAAGCGCTCCCTGAAGATCGGCCGGATCGAGCGGCACGTGGACGCCGCGGGAGCCGGCACCGCCTCCGTGGTGGAGCTGCAGTCCGCGGCGCCCCGGCTGGAGTCGGTGACGGCCGTTTCCTGGGCCGGTCCGACCCGTCTGGTCGTGGTCGGCAAGGAGGCCGGGGGCGTGCAGCAGGTGCGCTACATCCAGACCGACGGCTCCCTGTCCCCCGCAGGTGGGCTGCCGGGCCTGAACAAGGTGTCCGCGGTCGCCGCCACCGAGGACGAGGAACAGCCGCTGGTGGCCGTCTCCGACGACGGACTGGTGCGGCTCGCGCCTTCCACGAACTGGCAGACGATGATCGACAAGGGCTCGTCCCCGGTCTACCCGGGGTAGCGCGAGCCTTCAGGAGCCGGTTCTCCACAGCCCGTGGACGGCCGTGGCGACAGTCGCGGGGGAGCGCCGGGGGGAAGTTTTCCACAGGGGTGGCAGGGAGTCCCCCGTGGCCGCACAGTGGTCGTCATGCGGGGTTGGTGGCGCGAGATCTCCGGGCTGGTGTTGCCGATCGCCTGCAGCGGCTGCGGCCGTCCTCGTACGCCCTTGTGCGAGGAGTGCGTGTGGCAGCTGGCCGGTCGGGGGCCGCAGCGGGTACGGCCGTGTCCGGAGCCGGCGGGGCTGCCCGTGGTCTTCGCTGCCGCTCGCTACGAGCACGCGGTCCGGGCCGTGCTGCTGGCGCACAAGGAGCGGGGTGCGCTGGGGCTCGCACGGCCGGTCGGCGCCGCGCTTGCGGGGGCCGTACGGGCGGCGGTGCCGGAGGCCCTCGGCGGCCCGGAGCCGCTGGTGCTCGTGCCCATGCCGTCGGCGCGGCGCGCGGTGCGGGCACGGGGTCATGACGCGGCACGCCGTGTCGCGAGCGCCGCGGCCGGGGTGCTCCGGCGCTCGGGGGCGCATGCCTGCGCGCTCCCGGTACTGCGGCAGTGCCGTGAGGTGGCGGACCAGTCGGGTCTCTCGGCCCGCCGGAGGCTGGCGAACATGGCGGGGGCCCTGGAGGTGGCGCCCGGTGCCGAGCGGCTGCTGGAGGGCCGCAGAGCCGTTCTGGTGGACGATCTGATGACGACCGGAGCCTCGCTGGTGGAGGCGGCGCGGGCACTGCGTGTCGCCACCGCCGGAAGCGCCGGGATGAGTGCGGCCGTGGTCGCCGCACCACCTCTGTCCTTCGGGGTTGGCCGGAACTGACAGGGAAGTTTGCAATGTTGCAGGTAGTGACCGGGGGAAATCGCCTGAATGGACGTACGCGCTGGTAGCGGGTGCCGACAACGGTCCTGGCGAGCTATGTTCGGTGGTGAGGAATGGTGAACTCTGCCCCTCATCGAATACATGGTCGGGTTAAGGCCAGGTGTTGATGAAGGAACCCCAGAACCTCGAAGTTGGTGGGGTGGGGATCTTGCCGATGGGGGAGGAGGAGGTGAAAGTCACCAAGTCCGAGGCTCCGGTGCTCACCGGGGCCTGGTGCAAAAGGGAGACGCTCCGCGACGAGTGCGGAGCAATCCGGGAACGGAGTTCTGCGTGGACATCGTCGTCAAGGGCCGCAAGACCGAGGTGCCCGAGCGGTTCCGCAAGCACGTGGCCGAGAAGCTGAAGCTGGACAAGATCCAGAAGCTCGACGGCAAGGTGATCAGCCTGGACGTCGAGGTGTCCAAGGAGCACAACCCGCGGCAGGCCGACCGTTCCGACCGCGTGGAGATCACACTTCTTTCACGCGGCCCGGTGATCCGGGCCGAAGCAGCGGCAGGCGACCCGTACGCAGCGCTCGACCTGGCCACGGCCAAGCTGGAGGCTCGACTGCGCAAGCAGCACGACAAGCGCCACACGCGCCGAGGCAACGGCAGGCTGTCGGCAGCGGAGGTCGCGGACGTCGTTCCTGGCGTGGCCCAGTTGAACGGGAGCGGTAAGCCCGTCTCCGAGGAAGCATCCAACGCCATTCCCACCACCAGGATGGGCTCGCTCGAAGTGCAGGGCGAAGGACCGCTGGTGGTCCGCGAGAAGCATCACGTGGCCGCCCCGATGACGCTCGACCAGGCTCTCTACGAGATGGAGTTGGTCGGGCACGACTTCTATCTGTTCGTCGACTCCGAAACCAAGGAGCCCAGTGTCGTCTACCGGCGACACGCCTATGACTACGGCGTCATTCACCTGCAGACCGACCCGCTCGCCGGGAACGAGTCGGGCGGCGCCGGTGGTGCGCTCGGCGGCTGATCCCGTCTTTCCGTGGTGCCCCTGGTGCGCCCTCTGCGCCCCCAGGGGCACCACCGTGCCGCCACGGGAACACCGCCGCTGTCGTGCAGGCATGGAATCATGGCGACCCGAGCCAACCGGTGCGCCGTGGACTGCGGTTGGCAGACCGCAGATGAACGAGGGCCATGGCCTCAGGGGGAGGAACGATGGCGGACAGCTTCGGGCCGGTGCAGGGCGCGGACGACGCGGGGAGCACGGACGGCGGGGAGACGGGTGTCTCCCGGAAGGAGCCGATCCGGGTTCTCGTGGTGGACGACCATGCGCTCTTCCGCCGCGGGCTGGAGATCGTCCTTGCCCAGGAGGAGGACATCCAGGTGGTCGGCGAGGCCGGTGACGGCGCGGAGGCCGTCGACAAGGCCGCCGATCTGTTGCCGGACATCGTGCTGATGGACGTACGGATGCCGAAGCGCGGTGGGATCGAAGCCTGCACCTCGATCAAGGAGGTGGCCCCCAGCGCGAAGATCATCATGCTGACGATCAGCGACGAGGAGGCCGATCTCTACGACGCGATCAAGGCCGGTGCGACGGGATACCTCCTCAAGGAGATCTCCACGGACGAGGTGGCCACGGCGATCCGCGCCGTGGCCGACGGCCAGTCGCAGATCAGCCCTTCCATGGCGTCGAAGCTGCTCACCGAGTTCAAGTCGATGATCCAGCGCACCGACGAGCGCCGTCTGGTGCCGGCGCCCCGGTTGACCGACCGGGAGCTGGAGGTCCTCAAGCTGGTGGCGACGGGGATGAACAACCGGGATATCGCCAAGGAGCTGTTCATCTCCGAGAACACGGTGAAGAACCACGTGCGCAACATCCTGGAGAAGCTTCAGCTGCACTCCAGGATGGAGGCGGTGGTGTACGCGATGCGGGAGAAGATCCTCGAGATCCGGTAGCCGGTGGGCGGCGAGATCGTGGCTGCGGCTGGGGGTTCGGGGGCGTCGCCCGGAAGAGCACTGCGCGATGCGGGGGAGATCCTCGAGCCTTCTCAGGCGAGGGCCGCCACAAGGGGGGCCGTCAGCTCGGGGCGGTCGACGCGTTCGACGCGGACCGAGTCGCAGCCCACCCACTCCGCCGCTTCCAGCAAGGCCTGGGCCATGGGGCGGACCGCCTTCGGGGTGTCCAGGGAGACCTGCCGCGCGACCAGGGTCGTGCCCTCGCGAGCCGGGTCGACCCGGCCCAGCAGCTTGCCGCCCGAGAGGAGCGGCATCGCGAAGTAGCCGTACACCCGCTTGGCCTTGGGGACGTACGCCTCCAGGCGGTGGGTGAAGCCGAAGATCCGCTCGGTGCGTGCGCGCTCCCAGATCAGCGAGTCGAACGGCGACAGCAGCGTCGTACGGTGACGTCCGCGCGGCTCACTCGCCAGGGCCTCCGGGTCCGCCCAGGCTGCCTTGTCCCAGCCCTCGACCCGGACGGGTACGAGCCCCGAGTCGGCGATCACGGCGTCGAACTGCTCGCCCTTGAGCCGGTGGTAGTCGGCGATGTCCGCGCGGGTGCCCACCCCGAGGGCCTGCCCGGCCAGCCGCACCAGGCGCCGCATGCACTCGCGGTCGTCCAGCTCGTCGTGGAGGAACTCGTCCGGGATCGCGCGCTCGGCGAGGTCGTACACCCGCTTCCAGCCGCGCCGCTCGGTGCACACCACCTCGCCGTACATCAGGGCCCGCTCGACGGCGACCTTCGACTCGGACCAGTCCCACCACTCCCCACCGTTCTTCGCGCCGCCCAGTTCGGTGGCGGTGAGCGGTCCTTCGGCACGCAGTTGCTTGATCACCGCGTCGTAGGCACCGTCCGGCAGGTCGTGGTACCAGTGCGGACGGGAGCGGTAGGCGCGGCGGCGGAAGGCGAAGTGCGGCCACTCCTCGACGGGGAGGACGCAGGCCGCGTGCGACCAGTACTCGAAGGCGTGCGTCTCCGTCCAGTACGCGTCCTCGACCGTTTTGCGGCCGACCGCGCCCAGGCGCGCGTACGGGATCAGCTCGTGCGAGCGGGCCAGCACCGAGATCGTGTCCAGCTGAACGGCGCCGAGGTGGCGCAGCACGCCGCGCACGCCGCCCCGCCGGTCGGGGGCACCGAGGAACCCCTGGGCGCGCAGCGCTATGCGGCGGGCGTCGTCGGCGGACAGGTCGGCAACGGCGGGCGGCACGGTCGTCATGTCCGGCACCTTAGAGGGCGGCACTGACAGGCATGCTCTGACCAGCGAGATCAGGACGGGACCCGCCCTCGGCGCCTGGTGTCCGGCGACCGCCGCCCGATGGCCCCGACGCCCGCCGGTCAGGTGGCCCGGCGTCCCGCGTCGCCGCCGGCGCACCGACGCGCCGCCTGTGTCACGCCTTCGCGGGCAGATACGGGACCGCCGACACCAGCCCCAGGTCCGAGGGCAGCAACGACGCGACCCAGCTGTCCCGGAGCGTCTCCCGGTTCTGCAGGCCCGCGCGCTGGATGCCCTCGACCGTGAAGCCGGCCTTCTCGGCGACGGCACGCGATCCCACGTTGCCGACCTCGGCACGCCATTCCAGGCGGATGCACTCCAGCTCGGTGAAGGCCCAGCGGGCCAGCGCCAGCGCCGTCTCCGCCGCGTAGCCGTGACCCCGGTGCTCCTTGGCCGTCCAGAAGCCGACCTCCCACGCACCCGCGCGCGGGTGGTGCAGGCTGGCCGACGCGAGGAGCGGACCGCCGCCCCGGGGACGTACGCAGAAGCTGTACGCCGAGTCGTTGCGCCAGCCGTCCGGGACGATCAGGCCGACGAACTCCTCCGCGTGCTGTCGCTCGTACGGCACGGGAATCGCCGGGATCCAGCGCTGGATGCCGGGATCCTGACAAGCCGCACGGACCTCTTCCGCGTCGTCCGGCGTGAAGGTGCGCAGCGCGAGCCGCTCGGTGATGAGAGTGATGGGCTCCATGAAGGGATTCTGGTGACTCTCCGTCCGGCGTGCGAACACTTTTCGGGGTCGGCGGCACCTTCCGCGCTTTCCGTACGTTGTCCTGATGCGCGGCAGTCGGTCTTTGTCCGGGACGCGCACATGGGCGAAGCCCCGTGGGGGAGGACCTCCCGGCTTGGCGGGGTCCTCGCTTACGATGGCCGTTGCGGTGGGGCCCACCTGCCGTGCCCGCGCCAGTGTCCATCACACGACCCAGTGCCAGGCCCGACCGGCAAGGAGACCAACCTCAGTGTCCGTCTTCAACAAGCTCATGCGTGCAGGCGAAGGCAAGATCCTGCGCAAACTGCACCGCATCGCGGACCAGGTCAACTCCATCGAGGAGGACTTCGTCACCCTCTCCGACGCCGAGTTGCGCGCGCTCACCGATGAGTACAAGGAGCGCTTCGCCGACGGTGAGAGCCTCGACGACCTGCTGCCCGAGGCCTTCGCGACCGTCCGCGAGGCCGCCAAGCGCGTTCTCGGCCAGCGTCACTACGACGTCCAGCTCATGGGTGGCGCCGCGCTGCACCTCGGCTATGTCGCCGAAATGAAGACCGGTGAGGGCAAGACCCTCGTCGGCACGCTCCCGGCGTACCTCAACGCGCTCTCGGGCAAGGGTGTCCACCTGATCACGGTCAACGACTACCTGGCCGAGCGCGACTCCGAGATGATGGGCCGGGTGCACAAGTTCCTCGGCCTGGATGTCGGCTGCATTCTGGCCAACATGACGCCCGCGCAGCGCCGTGAGCAGTACGCGTGCGACATCACGTACGGCACGAACAACGAGTTCGGCTTCGACTATCTGCGCGACAACATGGCGTGGTCGAAGGAGGAGCTCGTCCAGCGCGGTCACAACTTCGCGATCGTCGACGAGGTCGACTCGATCCTCGTCGACGAGGCCCGTACGCCGCTGATCATCTCCGGCCCCGCCGACCAGGCCACCAAGTGGTACGGCGACTTCGCCAAGCTGGTGACGCGCCTCACCAGGGGCGAGCCGGGCAACCCCCTGAAGGGCATCGAGGAGACCGGCGACTACGAGGTCGACGAGAAGAAGCGGACCGTCGCCATCCACGAGTCCGGCGTCTCCAAGGTCGAGGACTGGCTGGGCATCGACAACCTCTACGAGTCGGTGAACACGCCGCTCGTGGGTTACCTGAACAACGCCATCAAGGCCAAGGAGCTCTTCAAGAAGGACAAGGACTACGTCGTCATCGACGGCGAAGTCATGATCGTCGACGAGCACACCGGCCGTATCCTCGCCGGCCGCCGCTACAACGAGGGCATGCACCAGGCGATCGAGGCGAAGGAAGGGGTGGACATCAAGGACGAGAACCAGACCCTTGCCACGATCACCCTGCAGAACTTCTTCCTCCTCTACAACAAGCTGTCCGGCATGACCGGTACGGCGATGACCGAGGCCGCCGAGTTCCACCAGATCTACAAGCTGGGCGTCGTCCCGATCCCGACGAACCGGCCGATGGTCCGCAAGGACCAGTCCGACCTGATCTACCGGACCGAGGTCGCCAAGTTCGAGGCCGTCGTCGACGACATCGCGGAGAAGCACGAGAAGGGCCAGCCGATCCTCGTCGGTACGACGTCGGTCGAGAAGTCCGAGTACCTCTCGCAGCAGCTCAACAAGCGGGGCATCCAGCACGAGGTGCTCAACGCCAAGCAGCACGACCGTGAGGCGATCATCGTCGCCCAGGCCGGCCGCAAGGGCGCGGTCACGGTCGCCACGAACATGGCCGGCCGTGGTACGGACATCAAGCTCGGCGGCAACCCCGACGATCTGGCGGAGGCGGAGCTGCGCCAGCGCGGCATGGACCCCGTCGAGCACGTCGAGGAGTGGGCCGCGGCCCTCCCCGACGCGCTGAAGCGCGCCGAGGCGGCCGTGAAGACGGAGTTCGAGGAGGTCAAGGACCTCGGAGGGCTCTACGTCCTGGGCACCGAGCGGCACGAGTCGCGCCGTATCGACAACCAGCTGCGCGGTCGTTCCGGCCGTCAGGGCGACCCGGGCGAGTCCCGCTTCTACCTCTCGCTCGGCGACGACCTGATGCGCCTGTTCAAGGCCCAGATGGTCGAGCGCGTCATGGCCATGGCCAACGTTCCGGACGATGTCCCGATCGAGAACAAGATGGTGACGCGGGCGATCGCGTCGGCGCAGTCCCAGGTCGAGCAGCAGAACTTCGAGACGCGCAAGAACGTCCTGAAGTACGACGACGTGCTCAACCGGCAGCGCAAGGTCATCTACGCCGAGCGCCGCCGCGTCCTGGAGGGCGAGGACCTGCACGAGCAGATCCGCCACTTCATGGACGACACGATCGACGCGTACATCCAGGCGGAGACCGTCGAGGGCTTCGCCGAGGAGTGGGACCTGGACCGGCTGTGGGGCGCCTTCAAGCAGCTCTACCCGATCAAGGTGACCGTCGACGAGCTGGAGGAGGCGGCGGGCGACCGGGCCGGGATCACCGCCGAGTTCATCGCCGAGACCGTCAAGGACGACATCCACGAGCAGTACGACGAGCGCGAGAAGCAGCTCGGCTCGGACATCATGCGTGAGCTGGAGCGGCGCGTGGTGCTGTCCGTCCTGGACCGCAAGTGGCGCGAGCACCTCTACGAGATGGACTACCTCCAGGAGGGCATCGGCCTGCGTGCGATGGCCCAGAAGGACCCGCTGGTCGAGTACCAGCGCGAGGGCTTCGACATGTTCACCGCGATGATGGAGGGCATCAAGGAGGAGTCCGTCGGCTACCTGTTCAACCTGGAGGTCCAGGTCGAGCAGCAGGTCGAGGAGATCCCGGTGCAGGACGCGGCCGAGAAGACCTCGCTGGCGAAGGAGGACGCGGTGCCTGCGGGTGCGGGCCGTCCGGAGATCCGCGCCAAGGGCCTCGACGCGCCGCAGCGGCCGGACCGGCTGCACTTCTCGGCCCCGACCGTCGACGGTGAGGGCGGCGTTGTGGAGGGCGACTTCACGAACGGTGACGGGCCGGCCCGGTCCGAGTCGGACGGGATGACGCGCGCGGAGCGCCGCAAGGCGCAGAAGAGCAGCGGCGGGCGACGCCGCAAGAAGTAAGCCGCCTTCGCCTCGCGGCTAGCGGCGCAGACGGCCGTGGGGCCGGACACCAGCCGAGGTGTCCGGCCCCACGGCCGTTTCGTTTGCGCTTGTACGGCCGCCTGCGGGGGGTTCGGTGGGTGCTCGGGGCCCGTGGCCTCGGCCCTCTCTGCGCGGGCGGCGTGCCGGGGCCTGAGGGGCTCCTCATGGGCCGGGGCGCCGCACCTGAGGGCAGCAGTCGGCGGCAAGGTGGTCACGAGCCGACGGTGAGGCGTTCGCCGCCCAGTTCCACCGCGGCGCAGCGCCAGCGGAGGTCGGGGCCCTGTTCGAGGCGGAAGGCCATGGCGCGGACGCGGTCGCCTGCGCCGATGCGGGCGAAGGCCTCGATGACGCCGGGGCGGGGGACGTACTCGTCGCAGTGGCGGACGACCGGCCGCAGCCCGTTCGTGGCCAGGGGGGCGCCCGGGGCGAGGCGGATGAGCTGCTCGTACGCGTCCCCGATGGTGTGGCCGAGCATCCAGTGGACCGGGCGGGTGCCGCTGAGGACCGAGAGCAGCCGTTCGGCGAACCAGTAGCGGGGGAGGCGGGACCTGCCGCCGGTGGGCGGCGCGCTGCGGTGTGGTGCGCGCCCCGGGCCGCGGCTGTCGTGGCGGCCGGCGGGCCTCGTACGTGTCCTCGCCGAGGTGAGGTCCATGGCTTGACGCTCCCTTCGATACCCACAGGTAACTTTCGGTGGGGATCTTGTACGGGCGCGGCGGGTGCCGTCGCAAGCGCCGTCGGGCCGTGCGGGAGCGTGCGCAGAAGATCACCTATCCGGGTGACCGGAGGGTGTGCGGGGCCCTGCGGGAAGCGGGTCGGAGGAGGGCCGGAGGCGCGCCGGGGCGGCGCCTGAAAGGGCGGCCGGAAGCAGCCCGATGGGGTACTCCGCACGTATCCTTAAGTGCTCACCCGACGACGAAAGCGGCCTGCCATGCGCGTCTACGTACCCCTGACCCTCCCCGGTCTCGCAGAGGCGTACAAGGCGGGTGAGCTGGGCCCCGGCCCCCTGATCGCGTACGCCGTGACTCCCGCGCTGCGCGAGTGGTACGTCTCCGACGACATCGAGGAGCTCGAGTACGCCGCGCTGAACAGGGCCGCGGCGGCGTCGCTCCGGCTGCTCGCCGGGGACCCGGGCGCCTCGCGGCGCCGGGTCGTGGTCGCTGTCGACGTACCGGACGGGGCCGCGGTCGCCGACCCGGGGCAGGCGCTCGGGTCCGCGTCGCTCGGCGAGGTGAGGATCGCCTCGGCGGTGCCGCTGGCCGAGGCGGCGTCGGTGCACGTGGACTCCGACGAGGCGGAGGCCGACGTGTCCGCGGCGGCGGCTGCGCTGGGGGCCGCGGATCACGGGGACGACGACGCGCAGTTCGTCGTCGATGGCGCGGAGGACCATGAGCTGCTGTGGTACGGGGTGCAGGAGATCCCCGGGCTGATCGGCTGACCTACCGCCGGGCGCACGCCGACCGTCCGTTCCGGGCGGTACGTCTGGCTGTCACACCCCGGCGGTACCGTCTCTTGGCATGGGGAAGCACAGCGCACATCTGGTCTGGGACTGGAACGGCACACTGCTCGACGACATCCACGCCATCATCGACGCGACGAACGCGTCCTTCGCGGAGATAGGGCTGGAGCCGATCACGCTCGAGCGGTACCGGGATCTGTACTGCGTGCCCGTGCCGCGCTTCTACGAGCGGCTCATGGGCCGGCTGCCCACGGACGACGAGTGGGCGGTCATGGACGCGGTGTTCCACAAGCACTACTGGGTACGGGCCGACGCGTGCGGGCTCACCATGGGGGCGGCGGAGCTTCTCGCGGAGCGGCAGGCCTCGGGGCGTACGCAGTCGCTGCTGTCGCTGGCCCCGCACGAGCAGCTGGTACCGATCGTGCGGCGGCACGGCATCGAGGCGCGCTTCATACGGGTGGACGGGCGGATCGGAGGATCGCACGCGGGCAAGACCGAGCACATGGTGCGCCATCTGTCCGCGCTGGAGGCCGTCGAGGCGGAGCGGGTCGTCGTGATCGGCGATGCGGTGGACGACGCGGTGGCGGCGGCGCACGTGGGGGCGAGGGCGGTGCTCTACACCGGCGGGTCGCACAGCAGGACCAGCCTGGCGGCCGCGGGCGTTCCGGTGGTGGACAGCCTCGAGGAGGCCGTGACGGTCGCGGAGGAGCTGGTGGCGTAGCGCGCTGTTCCGCGTGCGTCGGGCGACGCCTTGGGGACACGGCGCGACGGGCGATGCGCCCGCGGCCGAGACCGTCGGTCGCTGCGTCCCCGAGGGCGCCGGTGTGCCCCCGGCGCGGGCTACCGGGGGCGCGGGCCCGGGCGCGTCAGCTCAGAGGGGCCTTGGCTCGCAGGACCTTGAGGAATTCACGCATCCAGGCCGGGTGGTCCGGCCAGGCGCGGGAGGAGACCAGGGTGCCGTCGACCACGGCCTCGGCGTCGCGGAAGGAGGCGCCGGCGGCCTGCATGTCGAGTTCGAGGGCGGGGTAGGCCGTGACCCTGCGGCCCGTGAGGCTGCCGGTGGCGGCCGTCAGCAGAGGGCCGTGGCAGATCTGCGCCACGGGCTTGTCCGCGTCGAAGAAGGACTTCAGGATCTTGCGGAGTTCGGGATCGTTCCGGAGGTACTCCGGCGCCCGGCCGCCCGGGATGACGATCGCGGCGTACTCGCCGGGGTCGACCTCGGAGAACGCCAGGTCGGCGGGCCAGGTGTAGCCCGGCTTCTCCGTGTACGTGTCGAAGCCCGGCTCGAAGTCATGGACGACGAACTGGAGCTTCTTGCGCGCGGGGGCGGCGATGTGGACCTCGTATCCCTCCTCGCGGAGCCGCTGGTACGGGTAGAGGACCTCGAGGGACTCGGCCGCGTCGCCGGTGACGATCAGAATCTGCACGGTCATGGCTACTGCTCCCCGGTATCAATTTGTCGTCTTTTCGCCGCTTGTTCTCGATTTGTTGGGCTTCAGGTCACGGAGTCAACCTGCCTCGCCCGGGGGAATTTGCCAAGAGGCCATGCGTGTCGCTGTCCAGAGTGTCAAACTTCCGGCCCCGCTTTTGTACACATACGGCTCATGACGGGGCAGGGGTGCGGAGCGATAGCCTTGACCCGTGATCAGCGCGATATGCCGTGGGGGCAGCGAAGCCCCCGGCCCGCGCCCGGTACGCCACAGCGACCGGGTGCGAGCTGATCTACTCCGCGGCCGCAGTCGCGGTCGCCGCCCGGGCCCGCTGCCGGAAATGGCCGAGAACGGCCCGGACATCCCTCACCACGGCATAGCGTCGATCCCGACCGGACACCCCGCGTCGTGGCGTTGTGCCATTTTTTCCACCGACGTCACGCAACGGCGCGCGACAGGAGCCAGAGGACATGCAGACCAAGCTGGACGAAGCCAAGGCCGAGCTGCTCGAGAGGGCTGCCCGGGTAGCTGAGCACAGCCCAAGCGGGGGGCAACTTCCGACTGGGTCCGACAGCGGGGAGCGTCCGGACAAGGACACCGTCCTCGCGTACCTCCAGCGCTACTACCTGCACACCGCCCCCGAGGACCTCACCGACCGCGACCCCGTCGACATCTTCGGCGCTGCCGTCTCGCACTACCGCCTGGCGGAGAACCGCCCGCAGGGCACGGCCAACGTCCGGGTGCACACCCCGACCGTCGAGGAGAACGGCTGGACGTCCAGCCACTCCGTGGTCGAGGTCGTCACCGACGACATGCCGTTCCTGGTCGACTCGGTCACCAATGAGCTCTCCCGCCAGGGCCGCGGCATCCATGTCGTGATCCACCCCCAGGTCGTCGTCCGCCGCGATGTCACCGGCAGGCTCATCGAGGTGCTTCCGGGCGAGCCCAACGGCGGCAAGCGCCCCCACGACGCCCTCGTCGAGTCCTGGATCCATGTCGAGATCGACCGCGAGACCGACCGCGCCGATCTGAAGCAGATCACCACCGACCTGCTCCGCGTCCTGTCCGACGTCCGCGAGGCCGTCGAGGACTGGGAGAAGATGCGCGACGCCGCGCTGCGCATCGCCGACGAGCTGCCGGGCGAGCCCATCGCCGACGACCTCCGTGAGGAGGAGGTCGCCGAGGCCCGCGAGCTGCTGCGCTGGCTCGCCGACGACCACTTCACCTTCCTCGGCTACCGCGAGTACAACCTCGTCGACGGTGACGCGCTCTCCGCCGTCCCCGGCACCGGCCTCGGCATCCTCCGCTCCGACCCGCACCACAGCGGCGACGACGACGCACACGGCCACCCGGTGAGCCCCTCCTTCAACCGGCTGCCCGTCGACGCCCGCGCCAAGGCCCGCGAGCACAAGCTGCTGATCCTGACCAAGGCCAACAGCCGCTCCACCGTCCACCGGCCCAGCTACCTCGACTACGTCGGCGTGAAGAAGTTCGACGCCGACGGGAACGTCATCGGCGAGCGCCGTTTCCTCGGCCTCTTCTCCTCGGCCGCGTACACCGAGTCCGTGCGCCGGGTCCCGGTCATCCGCCGCAAGGTCACCGAGGTCCTCGACAGCGCCGGCTTCTCGCCGCACAGCCACGACGGCCGCGACCTGCTGCAGATCCTGGAGACGTACCCGCGCGACGAGCTGTTCCAGACACCCGCCGACGAGCTCCGGTCGATCGTGACGAGCGTCCTGTACCTGCAGGAGCGCCGCCGGCTGCGGCTGTACCTGCGCCAGGAGGAGTACGGGCGCTACTACTCGGCCCTCGTCTACCTGCCGCGCGACCGCTTCAACACCACCGTCCGCGAGCGCCTGACCGGCATCCTCAAGGAAGAGCTCAACGGCACCAGCGTCGACTTCACCCTCATGAGCACCGAGTCGGTGCTCACCCGGCTGCACTTCGTCGTGCGCGTGGCGTCCGGCACCGAGCTGGCCCACCTCACCGACGTCGACAAGGAGCGCATCGAGGCCCGGCTCGCCGAGGCCGCCCGCTCCTGGGCCGACGGCTTCGCCGAGGCGCTCAACGCCGAGCTCGGCGAGGAGCGCGCCGCCGAGGTGCTGCACAAGTACGCCAACGCCATCCCCGAGGGCTACAAGGCCGACCACTCGCCGCGCGCCGCCGTCGCCGACCTGGTCCACCTGGAGCAGCTCGCCCGCTCCGACAAGGACTTCTCGCTCTCCCTCTACGAGCCGGTCGGCGCCGGCCCCGGCGAGCGCCGCTTCAAGATCTACCGATCGGGCGAGCAGGTCTCCCTCTCCGCCGTGCTCCCGGTCCTCAACCGCCTCGGCGTCGAGGTCATCGACGAGCGGCCGTACGAGCTGCGCTGCGCGGACCGTACGCACGCGTGGATCTACGACTTCGGTCTGCGCATGCCCATCCCGAGCGGCAACGGCGACTACCTCGCCGACGATGCGCGCGAGCGCTTCCAGGAAGCCTTCTCCGCCGTGTGGACGGGCGCCGCGGAGAACGACACGTTCAACTCGCTCGTGCTGCGCGCCGGTCTCACCTGGCGCGAGGCCATGGTGCTGCGCGCGTACGCCAAGTACCTGCGCCAGGCCGGTTCGACCTTCAGCCAGGACTACATGGAGGACACGCTCCTCAACAACGTCCACACCACCCGGCTGCTGATCAACCTCTTCGAGGCCCGGATGGCGCCGGACCGCCAGCGCGCCGGCACCGAGCTGACCGACGCCCTGCTGGAGGAGCTGGACGCCGCCCTGGAGCAGGTCGCCTCGCTCGACGAGGACCGGATCCTCCGCTCCTTCCTCACCCTCATCAAGGCCACCCTGCGCACCAACTTCTTCCAGGAGGCCCAGGCCTTCGAGTGGCACGGCTACGTGTCGATGAAGTTCGACCCGCAGGCCATCCCGGATCTGCCGGCACCCCGCCCGGCCTACGAGATCTGGGTGTACTCGCCGCGGGTCGAGGGCGTGCACCTGCGCTTCGGCAAGGTCGCGCGAGGAGGCCTGCGCTGGTCCGACCGGCGTGAGGACTTCCGTACGGAGATCCTCGGCCTGGTCAAGGCGCAGATGGTGAAGAACACCGTGATCGTGCCGGTCGGCGCGAAGGGTGGCTTCGTCGCCAAGCAGCTTCCGGACCCGTCCGTGGACCGTGACGCCTGGCTCGCCGAGGGCATCGCCTGCTACAAGACCTTCATCTCGGCGCTGCTCGACATCACCGACAACCTGGTGGCGGGCGAGGTCGTGCCGCCCCAGGACGTGGTCCGCCACGACGAGGACGACACGTACCTCGTCGTCGCCGCCGACAAGGGCACCGCGACGTTCTCCGACATCGCCAACGAGGTCGCCGTCTCGTACAACTTCTGGCTCGGCGACGCCTTCGCCTCCGGCGGTTCGGCCGGTTACGACCACAAGGGCATGGGCATCACGGCCCGCGGCGCCTGGGAGTCCGTCGAGCGGCACTTCCGCGAGCTCGGCCACGACACCCAGACCGAGGACTTCACGGTCGTCGGCGTCGGCGACATGTCCGGTGACGTGTTCGGCAACGGCATGCTGCTCTCCGAGCACATCCGGCTGGTCGCGGCCTTCGACCACCGCCACATCTTCATCGACCCCGACCCGGACAGCGCCGTCTCCTACGCCGAGCGCCGCCGCCTCTTCGAGCTGCCCCGCTCGTCCTGGGCGGACTACAACAAGGAGCTGCTGTCGCCCGGAGGCGGCATCCACCCCCGTACGGCCAAGTCGATCCCGATCAACGCGCACGTCCGCCAGGCCCTCGGCATCGAGCCCGGCGTCACCAAGCTGACCCCGGCCGAGCTGATGAAGTCGATCCTCAAGGCCCCGGTGGACCTGCTGTGGAACGGCGGCATCGGTACGTACGTCAAGGCGTCGACCGAGACGCACGCCGATGTCGGCGACAAGGCCAACGACGCAATCCGCGTCGACGGCGCGGACCTGCGGGTCAAGGTCGTCGGTGAGGGCGGCAACCTGGGCCTGACCCAGCTCGGCCGGATCGAGTTCTCCCGCAACGGCGGCAAGATCAACACCGACGCCATCGACAACAGCGCGGGCGTGGACACCTCCGACCACGAGGTGAACATCAAGATCCTGCTCAACGGGCTCGTCACGGAAGGTGACATGACGGTCAAGCAGCGCAACAAGCTGCTCGCCGGGATGACCGACGAGGTCGGCACGCTCGTGCTGCGCAACAACTACGCGCAGAACGTGGCCCTGGCCAACGCCGTCGCCCAGTCGCCCAGCCTGCTCCACGCCCACCAGCGCTTCATGCGCCGGCTCGGCCGGGACGGCGCGCTGAACCGTGCGCTGGAGTTCCTGCCCAACGACCGCCAGATCCGCGAGCTGCTGAACAGCGGCAAGGGCCTCTCCCAGCCCGAGCTCGCCGTCCTGCTCGCCTACACCAAGATCACGGTGGCCGAGGAGCTGATCGGGACGGCGCTGCCGGACGATCCGTATCTGCGCGGGCTGCTGTACGCGTACTTCCCCAAGCCGCTGCGGGAGAGGTTCACCGAGGCGGTCGACAGCCACCCGCTGCGCCGCGAGATCGTCACCACCGTCCTGGTCAACGACACCGTCAACACGGGCGGTTCGACCTTCCTGCACCGGCTCCGCGAGGAGACCGGAGCCTCGACCGAGGAGATCGTCAGGGCGCAGACCGCCGCCCGTGCGATCTTCGGTCTCGGCGACGTGTGGGACGCCGTCGAGGCGCTCGACAACAAGGTCGCCGCCGACGTCCAGACCCGGATCCGGCTGCACTCGCGCCGTCTGGTCGAGCGCGGCACGCGCTGGCTGCTCGGCAACCGGCCGCAGCCGCTGGAACTCACGGAGACGATCGGCTTCTTCGCGGCGGGCGTCGAGCAGGTGTGGGCCGAGCTGCCGAAGATGCTCCGAGGTATCGACCTGGACTGGTACCAGGGGCTGCTCGAGGAGTTCACGGCCGCCGGCGTCCCGGAGGGCCTGGCCATGCGTGTCGCCGGGTTCTCGTCCGCCTTCCCGACGCTCGACGTCGTCGCGATCGCGGATCGCACGGGCAAGGACCCGCTGGCCGTCGCCGAGGTCTACTACGACCTGGCGGACCGGCTGAGGATCACCGCGCTGATGGACCGGATCATCGAGCTGCCGCGGGCCGACCGCTGGCAGTCGATGGCCCGCGCCGCGATCCGCGAGGAGCTGTACGCCGCGCATGCCGCGCTCACGGCCGACGTGCTGTCCGTGGGCAACGGCTCGTCGTCGCCCGAGGAGCGCTTCACGGCGTGGGAGCAGAAGAACGCCGCCATCCTGGGGCGGGCGCGGACGACGCTGGAGGAGATCCAGGGTTCGGACACGTTCGACCTGGCGAACCTGTCGGTGGCCATGCGGACGATGCGCCAGCTGCTGCGATCCCACAGCTGAGGCGCTGTTGAACGGAGCAACGGAACAGTTGAACAGCTGAGTTCTGGAGGAGGGGCGCCCGCCGCTGTGGTGGGCGCCCCTTCTTGTGCCGTGCCCCCTATGTTGTGCCCGCCCACAGCCGCCGGGCCGAAAGCAGTGCCGCAGCCAGCAGCAGGCCGTTCCGTACGACCATGAGCAGAGCGCCCAGCGGGGTGGTGGCCACGACGTGCTCGTACAGCAGCGGTTAGGCGAGCGAGCTGAGCGCCGTCGCCGGCAGGAGCAGAAGCGCGACCGGGCGCTGGGTGGTGCGGCGTGAGGTGAGGCAGACCGCTGCCAGGCCGAGCAGCCAGATCAGATACTGCGGGCTGACGACGCGGCTGGTGACGGTGAAGAGGAGCACGGCGCAGAGCGTGGCGTCGAAGGGCGTCGCCGCGGTCCAGCGCCGTGAAGGATTGCTGGGGGACCTGCTGGGTCGTCATCGACCCGCACCCTAGCCCGTAATGCGCTGATTTCTTGTTATTTCTTCTTGGTGAAGGCCTCGTACGCGGCGACGACCTCCTCCGCCGGGCCGTCCATCCGCAGGGTCCCGGACTCCAGCCAGAGCGCGCGGTCGCACGTCGATGTGATCGCCGAATTGCTGTGGCTGACCAGGAAGACCGTGCCGGCCTCCTCGCGCAGCTCTTCGATCCGCTGCCGGCTGCGGCGCTGGAACTTCGCGTCGCCCGTCGCCAGTGCCTCGTCGATGAGCAGAACGTCGTGGCTCTTGGCGGCGGCGATCGAGAACCGCAGCCTCGCCCCCATGCCGGAGGAGTACGTCCGCATCGGCAGGGAGATGAAGTCGTCCTTCTCGTTGATGCCGGAGAAGTCGACGATCTGCTGGTAGCGGTCGTGGATCTGCTCGCGCGTCATGCCCATCGCGAGCCCGCCGAGGACGACATTGCGTTCGCCGGTCAGATCGCTCATGAGGGCGGCGTTCACGCCGAGCAGGGACGGCTGGCCCTGGGTGTAGATGCTGCCCTTGGCGGTCGGCAGCAGGCCGGCGATCGCCTTCAGCAGCGTGGACTTGCCCGAGCCGTTCGAGCCGATCAGGCCGATCGCCTCGCCCTTGTACGCGGCGAAGCTGACGCCCTTGACGGCGTGGACCTCGCGGCCGCCGCCGTTCCTGTCCTGTCTGCGGGACAGAAGCCGGCTCAGGGCGGCGGTGGCGGCGCCGCGGCCGGTCTTCGCGCCGTTGACCGTGTACGTGATGTGGACGCCGTCGGCGACGACGGTGGGGGTCTTCTCGCTCGCATCGATGCGGTTGACGCGATCAGCCACGGCCGTACTGCTCCTCCGCCTGCCAGAAGTACAGGAATCCGCCCGCCCCGAAGAGCATGGCCCAGCCGAGGGCGACCGCCCAGACGTGCGGCGGCAGCTGGGCCGAGGTGAAGCTGTCGATGAGCGCGAAGCGCATCAGGTCGATGTAGACGGCGGCCGGATTGCACTGAAGGGCCACGGCGACCCAGTGCGGCAGGTCCCGGCCCCTGAGGACCGTCGCGAGGCTGAACATCACCCCGGACGCGTACATCCAGGTGCGCAGCAGGAAGGGCATCAGCTGGGCGATGTCGGGGGTGCGGGCGGCGATGCGGGCCATGGCCATCGACAGGCCGGTGTTGAAGACGGCCTGGAGCAGCAGCGCCGGAACCGCCAGCAGCCAGGACGCCTGCGGGAACTGCCCGAAGCCGATCAGGATGACGGTCAGCGCGCCCATGGAGAAGAGCAGTTGCTGGAGCTGCTGGAGCGAGAGGGCGATGGGGAGCGCGGCGCGCGGGAAGTGCAGAGCCCGTACGAGCCCGATGTTGCCGGAGATGGCCTTGGTCCCCGCCATCACCGAGTTGGAGGTGAAGGTCCAGATGAAGACGCCGGTGACCAGGAACGGCACGAAGTCGGGGACGTGGTGGCTGGTCTTGAGCAGGATCCCGAAGATGAAGTAGTAGACCGCGGCGTTGAGCAGCGGGGTCATCAGCTGCCAGACCTGGCCGAGCCTCGCCTGGCTGTACTGCGCGGTGAGCCGGGCTGTCGCGAACGCGGTGACGAAGTGTCTGCGCGACCAGAGCTGTCCGATGTACGCGCCGAGCGAGGGCCGGGCCCCGCTGACCGTCAGTCCGTGCCGGGCGGCAAGCTCGCCGAGGCTCTCCGCGGGTGGTGCGGGCGGCCGGGTCTTGATCATCGTCTGGCTGCTGCTCACGCTGGTCGCTTTCGCCGGAGGCAGGGGGGAGGGGCGGCGGCGGATCGTTCACGACGGGACGGACCCGTATCGTCGCTACGGGGAGGGTAGGACGCGATGACGTCGCAACGCAACCGTCTCGTCGTCACGGGTATGCTCTGGACATGACCGCCACGGACCCGGGAACCCCACGACGCGCCCCCGCGGGAGCCGCTGTGCTCCGGGAGGACGTGACCGAAGCGATTCGCGTCGCCGTCTTCGAGGAGTTGGCCGCGGTCGGCTTCGCCCGGATGTCGATCGAGGGCATCGCGCGCCGGGCGGGCGTCGGCAAGACCGCGGTCTACCGGCGCTGGAAGTCCAAGCTGTCCCTGGTCCTCGACCTGGTCTCGGCCTTCGCCGCGCGGGGGCTGCCGGCGCCGGCGACCGGCTCGCTGTACGGGGACGTCCGCGCCCTCCTCGAAGTCGCCTCGCACGCCCTGCGCCACCCGATCGCGTCCCAGGTCATCCCCGATCTGCTGGTCGAGGCCGCCCGCCATCCCGAGATCTCCGACGCGATCAAGGCCGCCCTGCTCGACAGCCAGCAGGGCGTCGCCGCGCTGGTGGTGCGCGACGCGGTCGCGCGCGGCGAGCTGCCGGCCTCGACGGACCCGGACCGCGCGCTGGACGTGATCATCGGACCGCTGTACTGGCGGCTGGTCGTGGTGCGCAGCGATCTGCCCAAGGGGTACCTCGACGACCTCGCGGCCTCTGCGGTGGCGGCACTGACGCGCTGACCTGCTGAGACGCAGATGAGGTCGCGCCTACGGGCCGCCTGCGTGCCGCATGCGGGCGGCAGGTGGCACGGCGCACGGTTGCTGCGTGCGCTCGGCCGAGTGGGCGAACGCCGGCCGCCGGTGCGTAGCCCGAATGGGCGGAGCGTCGTTGCTGTGTCGAGCGGGCGGACGGCACGCCCGAGGCGTGTGGAGGTCACCTCATGAGCGCACCGGGCACGGCAGACACCCCCGACATCCCCGACGTTCCCGTCCCCGACGTCCCCGACGTCACCGTCATCGTCACGCTCCACAAGGCGGGCCGTGACGCGGAGCCGCACCTCCACCGGTGCCTGGGGTCGCTCGTCGGCCAGACCATCGGTGAGGACCGCATCGAGGTGTTCGTCGTGGACGACGGAACCGACGACGGCAGCCGGGCCGAGCTGGAACGGTTCTTCACCGACCACCCCCGTCTGCGCACCGTCCTCCTCCGTCCCGGCACCCGCAACCAGGCCCTCGCACGTGCGCGTGGCCGCTATCTGTTCTTCCTCCGCGCCGACGGCTTCCTCGGCCGGGAGGCGCTGGCCCGTCTCGTCGGCGCCGCGGACGCCTACGGCTCCGGGGTCGTGTACGCCAAGACCGCAGGCGCGACCGGTGCATCCGGCGCCGTCTTCGCCCGCACCGAGCACGGCGTACCGTTCGACGCCCCGGGGCTGCCGTGGGAGCTGTCGTGCACCAAGCTGTTCCGCCGGGAGGCGGCCGTGGAGCCGCACGGCCTGCGATTCCACGAGGACGTCCCCGCCGCCCTCGCCGAGCAGGCGTTCACCCTCGAAGCCCTCTTCCGGGGACGAGGCATCTCCGTACTGGCCGACTACGACTACTGCTTCGGTGCCGACCCCGGCTCCGAGGCGCCCGCGATCGAGGACCTGCTGCGCGGGACGGCCGCCGCGATGGCCGTGACGGCCCGGTTCACCGAGCCCGGCCCGCTCCGCGACGGCTTCCACCTCCGCCACTTCGCCGACGAGGCCGACCGGTTGACCGGCCCCGGACTCCTGGAGGCGGCCGAGCCGGTCCGGCGGCGGGTCTTCGCCGGGCTGCGCAGGCTCATCACGGACCACCTGAGCGACGCAGTGCTCGCCCGGCTGAGGCCGGGACTGCGCCTGCGCCTGTCGTACGTACGCACCGGCGACCTGCCAGGACTCCTCTCGGTCATCCGCTACGAGGCCGGCCACGGGGTACCGCCCCTGCGCACCCACCTCCTCTCCGCGAATTGGCGGCGCACCGGCCCCGCCCGCCACACCCTCGTCGTCACCGCCCGCAGCCCGCTGCCCCGCCTGGCCGCACTCGACCCGGCTCCGGTCCGGCTCACCGGCACCGGCCCGCAGGCCGGCCGGATCCTGCTGCGCCCGGCTCCCGACGGCGGCGGCACGGTGATCGAGGTACGCATTCCCGCCGACGCCTTTCCGCCCGGTCGCACCCGGATCGGCCTGCGCACGTCATTCCTCGGTACCGAGCACCTGGCCACTGTGCCCGTCGGCGCCCCGCCCCGGCGGGCCCACGGCCTGCGCGGCCTGCGCCCGTACCGGCTGAACGTGGCCGCGGACGGCACGCGGGGGCTGGTCGTCGCCGTCTCCCCCGTCGGGTTGCCGGGGCGCCGGCTCAGCGGCGGCCGTGCACGACCCGCCTGAGTGCGCGGGTCAGGATCGGCGGCAGCAGGTCCCGTGCGACACGGCGGGCGAGCGGGGCCCGCCGCCGCTGAGCCGCGCCGGTCGCCGGCCCGGGCCGGTGACGGGACTCCGGCTGCGCCGGACTGGCCGACTTCTTGCCGTCGATACGGATCAGCGGCGCCCCGGCCACCTCCTCCACCACGTGCACGAGGTCCGTCCGCGTCCTCAGCCAGGCGAGCAGCGCGTCATGCGTCTTCTCCGGGGCGCCCCAGGTCCCGTACATCTTGGTGGCGGTGATGCAGACCGGCCGCAGCCCCGAGGTGGCGACGGCTCCCCAGGCGGCGGCCGCTACACCCGGGCAGTGCTCGGCCCGGAAGTCGTCGAGGACCACGAGGCCGTCCGTGGTGACGAGCTCCCGGGCGGCCTCGATGTCGTTCTTGACGTGCTCGTACAGGTGCGAGGCGTCGATGTGGACGAAGCGGCAGCTTGCCCCGCGGACCCGGGAGGAGATCACGGAGGTTGGCGCCTGGACGAGAGTCGGCAGCTGGTCGTGGAAGGACAGGTAGTTGGCCTCGAAGGCGCGGCGGGTGAGCGTCGCGTACGACCGGTTCATCTCGGCGCTGTTGGAGACGTCGGGGGCGGGCGAGTCCCAGAGGTCGCAGACCGTGAACTCCTCGCCGTCCCGCAGGTACATGCCCAGGAAGATCGCGCTCTTGCCCATGTACGCGCCGAGTTCGAGCAGGTCACCCGCTTCGCCCCGGTCACGTTGGAGGGTCAGGAACCAGTCGAAGAGCACCTGGTCGACCGGCCGGAACCAGCCCTTGACGTCATCGAGCCGGGTGGGCTGGGGGAGTTCTCCGCGGGACTCGGCGGGGGACTGCGCCGGTGCACTCGTCTGTGCCATGGATGTCTTCTCTCTCGGGACTCGGCGATGAGGGGGAACGATGAGCGGTGACGCTGAGGCCGGGGCTTCGGCTGGGGCTGGTACGCGTGTCCGTGAGCCGGATGCGCTGGGTGGGCGCACACAGTGCGGCGTACGTCATGGACGTGTCGCAGGCGCACCGGACATACGCCGCGCGGCAGCACCGCAGGTGCCCGACGTGTGGCCGGGTATCCGCCCGAAGACCGGCGGGCACCACTCCTCCGGCGCCGTGCGGGAGTCGCGGGGGTCGACGAAGGCCATGACCCGGTCGTACCGGGCAGAGGTGTCGAAGGGTTTGCGGGCGGGTGAGGCGCCGATGTTTCTCGTGCGGTGCTCTCGTGTATACGCACGCCCGGTCGACGATTCGATCGGGCGTGCGAACGCGGCGCCGGCGCAGACTGCACCGGGGCGCGCTACTTGACCGCGCCCGCCATCACACCGGACACGAACTGCCGCTGGAACGCGAAGAACACGGCGAGCGGAATCACCATCGACACGAACGCGCCGGGCGCCAGGACGTCGATGTTGTTGCCGAACTGCCGTACCTGCTGCTGCAGCGCCACGGTGATCGGCGGTGACTCGGAGTCCGCGAAGATCAGCGCGACCAGCATGTCGTTCCAGACCCAGAGGAACTGGAAGATCCCGAGCGAGGCGATCGCCGGCCCGCCGAGCGGCAGCACGACCCGCGTGAACAGCCTGATCTCGCCCGCCCCGTCCAGCCGGGCCGCCTCCAGCAACTCCCGCGGAATCTCCGCGAAGAAGTTCCGGAGGAGGAAGATCGCGAAGGGAAGGCCGAAGGCGACGTGGAAGATCACGACGCCGGCCGTCGTCTCGAAGATCCCGATCTCGCCGAAGAGCTTCGACACCGGGACGAGGGCGACCTGGACCGGGACGACGAGCAGTCCGACGACGACCAGGAACCACCAGTCACGGCCCGGGAAATCCATCCACGCGAAGGCGTATCCCGCGAGCGAGCCGATCACGACGACCAGGACCGTGGCCGGAACGGTGATCAGGACCGTGGAGAGCAGCGAATCGGTGATGGTGTCGTTCTCCAGCAGTCTGGAGTAGTTCTCGGTCGTGATCCGGGCGGGCTCGGTGAAGACCTCCCACCAGCCGCTCGCGTTGATGTCGGCGGGCGAGCGGAGCGAGGACAGCAGCAGCCCCACGGTCGGCATCAGCCAGAACAGCCCGACCAGGACGAGGAAGACCCGCATGGCCCCGCCGCCGGTACGGGCGGCGACACGGGCGGCGAGCGTCGGCTTCGCCTTCGCCCTTGCGGCGGAGTCGGTGCTCATCGGCGCGTCTCCCTTCGCATCCGCCGGATGTTGAAGAGCATCACCGGGATCACCAGCAGCAGGAGCAGCACCGCGATGGCGCTGCCCACGCCGAGATGGGCGTCGGTGCCGAACGACGAGCGGTAGAGCTGGAGTGCCAGCACGTTCGCGTCGTCCTGGGCCGAGCCGGGCGCGATGATGAAGACCAGGTCGAAGATCTTCAGGACGTTGATCATCAGCGTGACCAGGACGACCGCGAGGACCGGCGCGAGCAGCGGGACGGTCACTCTGCGGAAGACCTGCCACTCGTTGGCCCCGTCCACCCGGGCCGCCTCCAGCAGCTCGCGCGGCACGGCCGCCAGCCCCGCGGCGATCAGCACCATCGCGAAGCCCGCCCACATCCAGATGTACGAGCCGATGATCGCCGGGGTCACGAGCGACGGGCCGAGCCAATTCACTCCGTTGTACGGCTCGCGGAAGTTGCTCTCCGGCAGCCGGAGTCGCGCTCCTTCCGCCTCCGCGGGGAGCGAGAACGTACCGTCGGCGGCCGCCGTGGCGGTGGCGACGACCTTGCCGTCCCTGACCGCCTCGACCTTGATGCCCTTGAGGCCCAGCTCCTTGGCGTCGACGGTGTTGGGCTTCCCGCCGCCGCCCCGGGTGAAGTCCAGCCAGGCCGTGCCGGTGATCCTGCCGGGCTCGGTCGCGGGGGCCTTCGCGGGCTTCGCATCGTCGGGCATCTTTCCGGGAGCCACCCCGACGAGGGGCAGCTGGACGGCCGTGCCCGCCGTGACCGGCTCCTTGGTGATGAACGCCCCGCCGCCCGCCGCCTCGAGCGGATGGGCGGGCAGCGGATGCGCCTTCGGGAAACCGGCCGATTCGGCGAAGGTGTCGTGCACGCCGACCCAGATCGCGTTGGCGACGCCGCGCTCCGGGTCCTGCTCGTACACCAGCCGGAAGATGATGCCCGCGGCCAGCATCGAGATCGCCATGGGCATGAAGACGATGAGCTTGAACGCCGTGCCCCAGCGGACCCGCTCGGTGAGCACGGCGAAGATCAGACCGAGGGCGGTCGCGAGGGCCGGGGCGACGACCACCCAGATCGCGTTGTTCTTGACGGCCGTGAGGATGGTGTCGTCGGTGAAGATCTCGACGTAGTTGTCGAGCCCGGCGAAGGCGCTGCCGGACTTGTCGAAGAAGGACCGGTAGAGGGAGTACCCGATCGGGTAGACCACGAGCGCGCCGAGCAGCACAAGCGCGGGCAGCAGAAAGCCGGCGGCGACGAGCCTGCGGGTGCCGGTCACGCTCGTGCGCTTGCGCACGCCGCCGGTGGCGGAGGGCGCGGGGCCCTCCGCCGCTTCGGAGGACGTGCCGTTGGAGGCTCGGTCGGACGCTCCGGGGGCCGTCATCGCCGCGTCAGCTCTTGTACGCCTTGGCCGCGTCGGCCTCCAGCCGCGCCTGCGTGCCCGCGATGTCCTTCGGGTTCTTGAGGAAGTCCTGGAGCGCCTTCCACTCGCCCTTGCCGGGCGTGCCGCCGAACGACTGCGGCATCTGGTCCGACATGTCGAAGCGGAAGTCGTCGCCCGCGGCGATCAGCGCTTTCGCGATGTCGCGCTGGACGTCGTTCGGATACGCGGCCACGTCCAGGGACTTGTTGGGGGAGATGAAGCCGCCGGACCCGGCCCAGATCTTCGCCGCGTCGGGCGACGCCAGGAACGTCAGCAGCGCCTGCGCGCCCTTGGAGTCCTTCAGCGCGACGGCCGCGTCGCCGCCGGTGACCACCGGGGGCTCGGCGCCGACCGCCGGGAACGGGAACACCTTCGCGTCCGTACCGACCTCGGCCTCGGTCTGGGCGATGTTGACGGTGACGAAGTCGCCCTCGAAGACCATCGCGCCCTTGGGCTGGTCGCCGCCGGTGAAGGTCTGGGTGACGGACTTGGGGAATTCGGTCTGCAGGGCACCGTCCGCACCGCCCGCGATCAGGGCGGGCTTGCCGAACAGTTCGGCGAGGGTCGTCAGCGCCTGCTTGACGGAGGGATCGGTCCACTTGATCTCGTGCTTGGCCAGCTGGTCGTACTTCTCCGGACCCGCCTGGGAGAGATAGACGTTCTCGAACCAGTCGGTGAGCGTCCAGCCGTCCGCGCCGCCGACCGAGACCGGGGTGACGCCGGACGCCGAGATCGTCTCGGCCGTCGTCAGGAAGTCCTTCCAGGTCTTGGGCTCGGTGGCGCCGGCGTTCTCGAAGACCGCGTTGTTGTACCAGATGAGGGACTTGTTGGCGGCCTTGAAATAGACGCCGTACGGCGTGCCGTCGACGGAGCCGAGGTCCTGCCAGCCCTTGGTGTAGTTCTTGGCGAGCTCGGCCTTGGCCTCCGGGCCGAGGGGCTTGGCCCACTTCTGCGCCACGGCCTGCTGGATCGCACCGACCTGCGGCAGCATCGCCACATCGGGCGGGCTGCCGCCGGCGATCTTCGTACCGAGGAAGTTGACGATCGGGTCCTGCGCCGGGACGAACGTGACGGTGGCGCCGGTGCGCTTCTCGAACTCCTTGAGGACCTTGGTGAAGTTCTCCTGCTCGGGGCCCGTCCAGACCGCGGCGACCTCGATCTTCTCGCCGTTCAGCTTGGGCAGCTGGACGGTGGGGGCCGAATCGCTGCCGCCGGTGCTGACCGGCGTGCTTCCGCCGCCGTCCTTGTCACTGCCGCAGCCGGTGAGTGCGACGAGGGCGCCTATGGCGACGAGCCCCGCGGCGGCCCTAGTGCGAGTGGTACGAGTCGTACGTGCTGTCCGCATCACTGCCCCGTCTCTCGTGCACCTTCGGAGGGCACAGCCGACCGTGACGCAGGCGGCACCGCTCCCGTCCCGTGGGGTCAGGTCTACGCCTGGGGCGGAGGCGAGGCAATACCGCCTCCGCTGCCAACTGGGTGATCTTGATGGCCTCGTGACGTGTCGTCAGGGCCTGCCGGGGGTCTGGTGCCCGCCGTGGCGGGGTTGGGGACGGGATCCTGAGAGCGGGGCCAGGGGCGGGACGGGATCAGGGGCGGGCCGGGCTGAGGGGCGGCAGGGGAGTGGCGTCGACCGAGCGGGCCGCGCGGTCGAGGGCGCTGGCGAGGAGGGCCAGGTCCGTGGGCCCGTTGCCCAGTTCGCGGACCGGGCGGCGGGTCGGCGGATCGCCCATCCGCTCCCACTCCAGCTCCACGACTGTGGGCCGCTGTGTCGCCGTACGCGGGATACGGCCCGTCACCCGGCCTGCCTGGAACGGCGTCACGCGCCCGCTCGGATGCCCGAGGCGCCCGCGCCCGGGGGCCGGGTCCTCCGGTCCCGTGGACGTGGGCGGGGCGTCGAGCACCACGCGCAGCCGGGCATGGTGGGCCAGCTCCGTGTCCGCGGTGCGGTCGGGCCGGGCGGACGTCGCGACCAGATGGACGCCGAGCTGCTCGCCGTCCCTGGCGACGGCCTCCAGGGCCCGTACGACGGAACCTGCCGCGGGGCGGCCGGGGCTGCCGAGCGCCGGGGCGACCAGGGCGTCGTAGTCGTCGACGAGGACGACGAGCCGGGGGAGCGGGCGCCGTGCGTCGACGGTCGTACGCGCACCGGCCGGACGGAGCCGGAGCGTGCCGCCGGCCGGCGCTTCGATGTCGCCGCGGGAGTCTCCGGACAACTCTCCGTGGGAGGCGCCGCGCGCGTCGGCACGGCCATCCGTGCGCGTGTCCGTGCGCGTGTCCGTACGTGCATCCGCGCGTGATTCGGCCGGGCTGGGCGAACGCTGGCCGACGAGCAGTTCGGAGACCTCGCGCCGCGTGTGCCATTCCGAGAAGCTCTCCCCGCCCAGCAGCTCGGCCCGACGCTTCAGCTCCGCCCCGAGTGCCTGCGCGAACTCGCGCATCCGGACCGGATCCGATGCGACCAGATGCTCGGTGACATGCGGAAGTTCCGTACAGGCCGCGAGCCCCTCGCCCCGCTCGCCGCCCGCACCGTCGACGAGCAGCAACCCGAGCCGGTCCGGTCGCCCGGCGGAGGCGAGCGATGCGGCGACGGCGCGGAGCAGTTCCGTACGACCGCTGCCCGCCGGGCCCTCGATGAGCAGATGCGGGCCGTCGGCCGTGAGATCGACGGAGACCGGGCCGCGCGGACCGGCGCCCAGCACCGCCGTACCGTCCGGGGCCGAAGCCCAACGGGTCATCAGCGACGCGGGCGTGGCCCTGGCCAGTCCCAACTCGTCGAGCAGCCGTGCCGACTGCGGCAGCGGCGCGGTCGCCGCCCGGCCGTTGGCGCGGCCCGTCCCGGCACCGGCCGGGGCGCCGTCCGCGTCCGCCGGGCGCAGCGGCGCCAGCGATCGGGCGAACCGCTCGGCCCACGCCGCGGAGACCGCGTCCACCGCGCCGACCGTGCCGTGCCCGGCGGGCCGCCCCGACGCCGTACGCAGCAGCCGCAGCGCCGTCGCCACATCGCCGCTCAGCAGCGCGACCGCCCCGCACTCCCGGAACGCGAGCGATGCCGCACACGCCTCCTCGTACGTCGCCGCGACGGGTGAGAGCGGTGAGGCCGCCGGGGTCTCGGCCAGGCAGACGACATGGATGCCCCCTGCGGCGCCCGCCCCGGCCAGCCGGGCGGTGGCCTCGCGGAGCGCCGCGGAACCGGGGTCGCCGTCCAGGATCATCACGGTCCGCGGACCCGTGTGGCGCGCAGCGGCGTCCTCGATCATGCGTCGGCCGGAGCTCGGCCAGCCCGGTCCGAGCGGGCCCTCGTCCAGCCGCCGGGTCAGCTCGGCGGCCCGGGCGGTGGCCTGGTCCCGGTCGTAGGCGACGAGCAGCCGGCAGTCCTGCCCGTGGGTGGGCCGCAGATGCGGCAGCCAGCCGAGCCAGCTCCAGTCGCGCCTGCGCTCCTCCAGCGACCTGGCGCGGTCCGTGCTGATCAGCACGATCTCCAGATCGCCCGGCGGATGCAGCGCGGCGAGCTGCGCCACGACCGATCTGGCGAGTCCGGTGAGCCGCGAGCGGGGACCGGCGAGCCCGAGCGACCCGGCCTCGCGCAGTCCGACGGTGACGGGAACGGCGAGCGTGTCCGCGCGGTCCGCGGTACCGAGCCGAACCGCGAGCTCCTCGGGGTGCCCCGGCCCCCGCTCCCACAGCCGCGGCCCGGGCCCGAGGGCGGTGAGCAGCACGGTGGCGGGATCGGGCCACGTCTCGACGAGGGGAGCGGCGGCGACCGCCGCGTCCCCGCGCTCGCCCGTGTCCTCCGGTGCCGCGTCCCCGCGCGCCCCGGCCAGCCGCCGCGCCCAGGCCCCTATTCCGCGCTTGCGCGGCCCGCTCTCGCCTCGCGAGGGCGTCCCGCCACCGCGCGCCGGGCCGCTGCCACCACCGTCGTCCACGGCCGCCGCATCGCCGCCTGTCCCCTCGGCCGAAGGGCGGTGGCCCTGGTCGTACGCGACCGGCCCCCGCCCGGCGCCGTCGTGCGCGGCTTCGGTTCCGTGGCCGGCTTCGGTCCCGGGCGCATGCCCGCCCGGCGGCCGGGTGGCTCCGCCGTGCGTCACGTCGGATGCGTGTCCGGCCGGGATGCCTGGAAGGCGGCCGTCGGAACCCGCACCGTGGGTTCCACCGGCGCGGCCGCCGCTGTCTCCGGCCGCGCCGCCGAGGTCGTTCCACCCCGCGGCCGCCCCGTCGGAGGCTGCGGGGGCGGCAAGGCCACCGGGTGCCCCGCCCGCACTGCCACTCCGCGCCTGGGTGCCGTACGCCGCGCCGCGCGCCTCGCCCGTGCCCGCGCTGCCCCGCTGTGCGGGCACCGTGCCACCGGATGCCTGCCCGCGGGCCGTACCGTCCGCACGGGCCCACGACGGCGCCTGCCGCCCGCCCGGGGCCGTACGGCCGTGCTCGTGGCCGTACGGAGCGGCCTCCGGCCCTTCCTGCGCGTCCGGCACATCGCTGCGGGCGTGGTCCGGCGATCCTGCCGCACCCGCCGCGGAGGCATGGGCCCGGCCGACCCGCAGATGCCCCTCGCCGTCCGGGGTCGTCGTCAGCCGGGCAGGACCCGTCGGCGGGGCCAGGCACAGGGTGGACTCGCCGATGCGGAGAAGGGCACCCGGGAGCAGCCGGAGAGGGCGGGGGCCGACGGGGGTGCCGTCCAGCGTGGTGCCGTTCGTGGAGCCGAGGTCCGCGACGGTGACGCCGCCGTCGTCCGCGACGGTCACGGCGCAGTGGAGCCGCGAGACGTCCGGGTCGTCGAGGGGGACGTCCGCCTCGGCCGAGCGTCCGACGCGGATCTGGCCGCCGTGGAGCAGATGCACTCCGCCCGCGTCCGGCCCGGCGACCACATGGAGCCGGGCCTGGGCATGTGCCCCGGACTCTCCCTCCCGGTCGCCGTCCGCGGGGGCCTGGAGCGACAGCACCGCGCCGTCCACGAGCGGAGGCTCGCCCAGCGCGCACCGCTGGGCGTCGAGCCGCTCCTGGCCGGCGTACAGCACGACGGGCCCGGGCGCGTCCGGCCCGGACACGGCCGCGGCCAGTCCGGAGGCGACGGCCGCCAGTGCCGTACCGGCAGGGGCCGTGACGAGGACGTCGCACACGCGCGCAACGCCCTGCGTGGACTGGCCGCTGCGCGGCGCGAGGACGGTCAGCCGGATCTGCATCGCCGTCAGCGGTCCCTTCTGCGCGGGGTGCCCGGCAGGGGAGCCGCCCTGTGATTCCCCCCACCCGGCAGGTCGGCACGGCAGCGGGCCCCCGCCCCCACAACTCCGTGCTGGAGGCATCCTCGCACCTGCCACAGACAGCGCGCCCGCCCCCCACCCTCAAGTGATCTTGAATGGTCGGCTCTGGCCGCAAAAGTGCCTGGTTGGGATCGTCTCTGCCGTCCTCCGCACGGCCGTTCGGCAACCAACCGGCCACCGATGACGTCTTACCGGCCAATCCGGTGAGCACACCGGTGACCCGATCGGCGGCACTAGAGTGGGTCGGACACCCGGTCGGGGCCATATATGGACCGGGGACCACACCAGGGACCACCCGGGTCCGGTCCCCAGGACCACCCAGGACCACCAGAACCACGATCAGCAGGGAGCGCATGACGTGCGGCCGGTAGGCAGCAAGTACCTGCTCGAGGAACCGCTCGGCCGCGGTGCCACGGGCACCGTCTGGCGAGCCCGCCAGCGGGAGACCGCCGGAGCCGAGGCAGCGGTCCCCGGCCAGCCGGGTGAGACCGTCGCGATCAAGGTCCTCAAGGAGGAGCTCGCGAACGACGCGGATGTCGTGATGCGCTTCCTGCGCGAGCGCTCCGTCCTGCTCCGGCTCACGCACCCGAACATCGTCCGCACCCGCGACCTGGTCGTCGAGGGCGACCTCCTCGCCCTGGTGATGGACCTGGTCGACGGCCCGGACCTGCACCGCTACCTCCGGGACAGCGGCCCGTTCACCCCCGTGGCGGCCGCCCTGCTCACGGCCCAGATCGCGGACGCGCTGGCCGCCAGCCACGCCGACGGCGTCGTCCACCGCGACCTCAAGCCCGCCAACGTCCTGCTCGCCGAGCGCGGCGGCGAGATGCACCCGATGCTCACCGACTTCGGCATCGCACGCCTCGCCGACTCTCCGGGCCTGACCCGTACGCACGAGTTCGTCGGCACGCCCGCCTACGTCGCGCCGGAGTCCGCCGAAGGCCGCCCGCAGACCTCCGCCGTCGACATCTACGGCGCGGGGATCCTGCTGTACGAGCTGGTCACCGGCCGTCCCCCGTTCGCCGGCGGCACGGCCCTGGAAGTGCTCCAACGCCACCTCAGCGAGGAGCCCCGCCGCCCGACCACCGTTCCCGCCCCGCTGTGGACGGTCATAGAGCGCTGTCTGCGCAAGGAGCCGGGTGAGCGGCCGAGCGCCGAGAACCTCGCCCGAGGCCTGCGTACCGTCGCCGCCGGAATCGGCGTCCACTCCACGCCCGCCCGGATCGAGGCCGCGGAGGGCGTCGGCGCGCTGCTCGCGCCCGACCCGTCGCCCGCGACGGTTCCGGGCATGCCCGGAGCGGCCGATCCCACCCAGGTGCTGCCGGGCCACGCGTCCTCGTACGACCCGAACGCCGCGACCAGCGTGATGCAGCAGACCGGCGCCGCCGACCCGACCGCGGTCATGCCGCCCCTGCCGCCGCGCCCCGACGGCCTGCCGCAGCCCGGGCCCGAGGAGCCGCACCCTTGGCAGTCCCAGCTGCAGGCGGCCCGGGACCGCAACGAGCAGACCCAGGTCCAGTACCTGGACCCGAGCCAGGACCCGCTGCGCCGCCGGCCGCAGCGCCAGCCGGCCCCCGGGCCGCAGCAGCCGCCCCAGCGGCAGCAGCGTCCCCAGCCGCAGCCGCGACGGCAGCCTCAGCAGCAGTGGGCCCCGCCGCCCCCGCAGCAGCAGTACGCCCCGCAGCCTCAGAGGCAGCAGTACGCGCCCCCGCAGCCGCCGCCCCAGCAGCCCGCTCCGCGCCCGGCGCGCGAGCCGCGGCAGCGCAGCGCGAACCCGATGCGGATCCCGGGCCTGGGCTGCCTCAAGGGCTGCCTGTTCACGCTCCTGATCCTGGTCGGCGCGGGCTGGCTGGCCTGGGAGATGTTCCTGCAGGACTGGGTCGCCGAGGGGCAGAGCTACTGGGACGCCATTGGCGATGGGGTCTCGAACGTGACGAAGTTCGTCGAGGATCTGTTCGCCTCGGACCCGGGCACCGGTACCGACACCGGTACCGGGCAGTAGCGGTGATTGCCCGGCATCCGACGGGCGATCACCCTGTCGTCATGTCGACTTCTGCGGGGGAAATAGCCCCGCAGAAGTGACGGTTGGCGCCATCCGGGGCACGAGGTACCCCGACAGCCGCGTAGTTTGATGGGCAACGCCAGCCGCTGAGGGAGCAGTCTTGGCACGGAACATCGGCAGCCGGTACACCGCCCACCAGATCCTCGGGAGGGGCAGCGCGGGCACGGTATGGCTGGGCGAGGGCCCGGAGGGCCCCGTCGCCATCAAGCTGTTGCGCGAGGATCTCGCGTCGGACCAGGAGCTGGTCGGACGCTTCGTCCAGGAGCGCACGGCGCTTCTCGGGCTCGACCACCCCCATGTCGTCGGCGTCCGTGACCTGGTCGTGGACGGCACCGACCTCGCCCTCGTGATGGATCTCGTCCGCGGCACCGATCTGCGCACCCGCCTCGACCGCGAGCGCCGGCTCGCCCCCGAGGCCGCCGTCGCGATCATCGCCGACGTCGCCGAGGGCCTCGCCGCGGCCCACGCCGCAGGAGTCGTCCACCGCGACGTCAAGCCGGAGAACATCCTGCTCGACATGCAGGGCCCGCTCGGCCCCGGCGGAGCCCACCCCGCCCTGCTGACCGACTTCGGCGTCGCCAAGCTCATCGACACCCCGCGCCGCACCCGGGCCACCAAGATCATCGGTACGCCGGACTATCTCGCCCCGGAGATCGTCGAGGGCCTCCCGCCGCGCGCGGCCGTCGACATCTACGCCCTCGCGACGGTCCTGTACGAGCTGCTCGCGGGCTTCACCCCCTTCGGCGGCGGCCATCCGGGCGCCGTTCTGCGCCGCCATGTCACCGAGACCGTGGTCCCGCTGCCCGGCATCCCGGACGAGCTGTGGCAGCTCGTCGTCCAGTGCCTGGCCAAGGCGCCCGCGTCCCGCCTGCGCGCCTCCGAGCTCGCCGCGCGCCTGCACGACCTGCTGCCGCTGCTGGCGGGCATGCCCCCGCTGGACGTGGACGAGCCCGACACGGAGCCGCCGTCGGAGATCCACGAGGAGCCGGACCACGCCACCCTCCCCGCCGCACCCCGCAGGGCAGCCGTCCCCCTTGTCCCCGGATCGGCCACCGACTCCAACCGGGACACCCACACCTCCATGCGCGTTCCTGGCCCCGACGAGCTCGCGGGCGGCGCCCGCGGCACCGCCCGCGCCCCCCGCACTCCCGGCCAGCGCCGCCCCGGCTCGGCCCGCCACAAGGCGGGGGCCGTCCGCAGACGCCGCATCACGCTCGGTGTCGCGGGCCTGGTGCTGGTGGCCGCGGTCGGTGTCGGCGGCTGGCTGGCGACGAGCGGCGACGACGACGGCGTACCGCCCCAGGACTCCGAGCAGTCGGCACCCTCACAGCCCTAGGTCCTGTCCGGCGGGCCGGAACACCCCGGCCAGCCGTTACGCTGGACGCGTGGCAGTCGTCGATGTATCCGAAGAGCTGAAGTCCCTCTCCTCGACCATGGGGTCGATCGAGGCCGTCCTGGACCTCGACAAGCTGAGGGCAGACATCGCCGTGCTCGAGGAGCAGGCGGCGGCACCGTCGCTGTGGGACGACCCCGAGGCGGCACAGAAGATCACCAGCAAGCTCTCGCACCTGCAGGCCGAGGTCCGCAAGGCGGAGGCGCTGCGTGGGCGTATCGACGACCTCGAGGTGCTCTTCGAGCTCGCCGAGGACGAGGACGATCCGGACACCCGCGCCGAGGCCGAGGCCGAGCTGGAGTCGGTCCGCAAGGCGCTGGACGAGATGGAGGTCCGCACGCTCCTCTCCGGCGAGTACGACGAGCGCGAGGCACTGGTCAACATCCGCGCGGAGGCCGGCGGCGTCGACGCCGCCGACTTCGCCGAGCAGCTGCAGCGCATGTACCTCCGCTGGGCCGAGCGCCACGGCTACGGCACCGAGGTCTACGAGACGTCGTACGCGGAAGAGGCCGGCATCAAGTCGACCACCTTCGTCGTCAAGACGCCGTACGCCTACGGCACGCTCTCCGTCGAGCAGGGCACGCACCGCCTGGTCCGCATCTCCCCCTTCGACAACCAGGGCCGCCGCCAGACGTCCTTCGCGGGCGTCGAGATCCTCCCGGTCGTCGAGCAGTCCGACCACGTCGAGATCGACGAGTCCGAACTGCGCGTGGACGTCTACCGCGCCTCCGGCCCGGGCGGCCAGGGTGTCAACACGACCGACTCCGCGGTCCGTATCACCCACATCCCGACCGGCATCGTCGTCTCCTGCCAGAACGAGCGCTCCCAGATCCAGAACAAGGCGAGCGCGATGAACGTCCTCCAGGCGAAGCTCCTGGAGCGTCAGCGCCAGGAGGAGCGGGCCAGGATGGACGCCCTCAAGGGCGACGGCGGCAGCTCCTGGGGCAACCAGATGCGTTCGTACGTCCTCCACCCGTACCAGATGGTCAAGGACCTGCGTACGGAGTTCGAGGTCGGCAACCCGCAGGCGGTGCTGGACGGTGAGATCGACGGCTTCCTGGAGGCCGGAATTCGCTGGCGCAAGCAGCGGGAGAAGTAGACCGGACACGAGCAATGGCGCCGGGCCCTTCACGGGGTCCGGCGCCGTTGCGTGTCTACGGGGCGTGCCCGCCCGGCGCACACCTCGGACACACGCACAGCGGGAAGCGGCACCCCGGTTCGAGCGGGGGCGCCAGCCGGTCCGGCCGGTACGTCACTCTCGGTCCCCACGTACGCCCGCCGTCCCGTGACACCCGCAGGGTGATGACCGCACCCGTCTCGTCCCCGCTCGGCCTTTCCATGACCTACCCGGCCTCTCGCTCTGTGTGCTGATCCGATCACAGAGTGGGGCTGTGTCCATTACGCTCGGTAGGGGTCGAGGCGTGACAACGGCGTCCGCACGCAGGGGGAGTTGGGCATGGCGATCGAAGACAACCCGCAGTCCCGCGAGAAGTACGGCGAAGAGCTCAAACGGCGCCGCGAGGCGGCCGGGCTCACCCAGGAGGAGCTGAGCCAGCGCGCGATCATGTCGCGCACGCACATCGCGCACATCGAGGCGGGACGGCGCAGACCGGACGTCGAGGATGCGCGTCGGCTGGACCGAGTGCTGGACACGGGTGGGATCTTCGAGAGGTTCCTGCCGTCGCTGGGCGAGGGGCGGGTTGCGGAGCACTTCGCACAGGCGCTGGAGCTTGAGCGTCAGGCGACGGTGATCCGAGATTACGCCGCGAAGCTGGTGCCCGGCGTGCTGCAAACGGAGGCGTATGCGCGCGAGGTGCTGGGCTCGGGCTTCCCCCCAAGACCACCGAGGAGCGTGACAGGCTGCTCGTCACGCGCCTCGAACGCGCCCGCATCCTCGACGACTTCCACTCACCGGTGTTCTGGTCGCTGATGGACGAGGCGGTGCTGAGGCGTCCCATCCGCAGTCCGGCGATCATGTGCGAACAACTCCGGCACATCGTGGAGTTGGGTGAGAGCCACCGCATCCGCGTGCATGTGCTTCCCTTCTCGGCGGGATTCCACGCGCTGATCGAGGGCATCGTCACGCTTATGTGGTTCGACGACCTCCCGCCCGTCGCGTATGCGGAAGGCTTGAAGACGGGTCGGGTGCTCGAAGTCCCGTCCGTGGTGCGGGAGTGCCAAGCGGCATACGATCACGCCCTGGGGGACGCGCTCTCGCATCGCCAGTCCCTGGCACTGATCAGGTCCGTCGCAAAGGAATACGAGCATGCACAGCAGTGAGCACGTCGTCCCTGACGCCTCCGTCGTACCGATGTGGCGCAAGTCCAGCTACAGCGGCGGGACGAGCGGCGACTGCCTCGAAATGAGCGACGCCTGCACCGCCTGCGTCCCCGTCCGCGACAGTAAGAACCCCCACGGCCCCGCCCTCGTCTTCGGCCCGCCCGCCTGGACGGCCTTCCTCGGCGCACTCAAGGCAGAGCCACTCGGCCGTGTGTGAACGGCCTGCAGGGAAGATGTGTCTTCGCTGACGCAAGCGGAATATGTGGTGTCGGATCGCTTTGTCGACATGACAACTGCCCTCCGGGGGGCGGCAGTTCCGGGTTCACGTCACATTTGCGTGCCCGCACCTTGGTCAACTCTCCTTATTTCGGGCATTGCGCGCGCAACGACCTTGACGCGTTCACGGAAACTGGGGAGGGTGAGCGCGGCATGCGTATTTCTGGGGCGCGTGTGGGCGGGGGAAACGGAAGAACGACCCTCAGCGGATGCTGCCCCAAGACGCTGCACACTGACGATTTAGCTACTGGGGGTAGCAGCAGATGACCAAGAAGACGCGGGTTCGTGTGGCACGGATAGCCGCCGGTGCGGTGATCGCCGCCGGCGCGTCCCTGACCGCCGCGGGCGCCGCTCAGGCCGTCGGCATCGGCGTGAACGTTGGCGGCCTCAGCGCCGAGGTCGAGGCCGACCAGAATGGGCTGGACGTCGGCATCAACGCCGTCGAGGGCGGTGACAACAGCGGCGGCGACACCCTCGGCCAGATCTCGGGTGGTGCGGCGGCCGGTGACCCGACCAATGGTGGTGCGGCGGCGGGTGACCCGACGAACGGTGGTGCGGCGGCCGGTGACCCGACCAATGGTGGTGCGGCGGCCGGTGACCCGACCAATGGTGGTGCGGCGGCCGGTGACCCGACCAATGGTGGTGCGGCGGCCGGTGACCCGACCAATGGTGGTGC
>NZ_JBEOXF010000038.1:51909-79110 GCF_040296405.1 Streptomyces sp. NPDC002133
GGTGCGGCGGCCGGTGACCCGACGAACGGCGGTAACGGCAACTCCGGCGGTAACGGCAACTCGGGTGGTAACGGCAACTCCGGCGGTAACGGCAACGGCGGCGGCGACAACGGTGGCTCCACCGCCACCGGCGGCTCCACCGGCACCGACGGTGGCGCCGGCACTGACGGTGGCGCCGGGACCTGCACCGTGGACCTGGACGGTGCCGAGTGCGCCGACAACACCGACACCGACAACGCCGGCTCCCAGCCGGTCGAGCAGGGTGAGGCCAAGGAGGAGCTGGCGGAGACCGGCGCCGCCGAGACCACGTTCCTGCTGGTCGGCGCCGCGACGATGATCGCCGGTGGCATCGGCTTCCGGATGCTGCCCCGCCTGGTCGGCGGCGGCCGCGCCGCTGTGTGACGCGGATCTCACATAACGTAAAAAAGGCCCGGGGCGCCTGTCGGCGCTCCGGGCCTTCGTGCGTTCTTGTGCGGCGTCCTCGCGAAGGCCGCAGGGACCTGCACAGACCTACACGGTCTGGTGGGCCAGCAACGCCACCGCGGCCACCAGGACCACGAGCAGCGTCAGAAGTGCGGCGGGGCTCAGGCCCGCCAGGGGGCCCTCCTGCTGCAGGCGCTCACGATTGGCGCGGCAGACGGGGCATCGGCCCTCGGTGACGGGCGCCGCGCAGTTGGCGCACACCAGTCGGTCGTAGGTCATGCGCTCTCCTCCTCCCGCGCGGCGGAGTCGCCGGCCCGAGACGTGTTCTCGCGGCGTTCCTCAGCGTGTCTTCTCCGCTCAACGCTCAGGGAAACGCATCCGTTCCCCCTACCACTGTGCCAGCTCGCGCGCGTTTCGGCGCGCCCCGTCGGATTACTCCCGTTAGGTAGCGCTTCCCGGGCGTCCTCTTGGGTTTCCCTGGTCGGACAAATGCCGCAACTCCGGGCGGCGACTGCGCGGGCGTTCTCCCTTCGCGTAAGGTCACGCACACCTACTCCCGGCCGACCGTGGTGCACCCGTGATCCGATTCGACAACGTCTCGAAGAGCTATCCCAAGCAGAACCGCCCCGCCCTGCGCGAAGTCTCCCTGGAGATCGAGAAGGGGGAGTTCGTCTTCCTCGTGGGCTCGTCCGGTTCCGGCAAGTCGACCTTCCTGCGGCTGATCCTGCGCGAGGAGCGCGCCAGCCACGGCATGGTGCACGTCCTGGGCAAGGACCTCGCGCGCCTGTCGAACTGGAAGGTGCCGCACATGCGCCGGCAGCTCGGCACCGTCTTCCAGGACTTCCGCCTGCTGCCGAACAAGACCGTGGCGGAGAACGTGGCCTTCGCCCAGGAGGTCATCGGCAAGCCGCGCGGTGAGATCCGCAAGGCCGTGCCCCAGGTCCTCGACCTCGTCGGGCTCGGCGGCAAGGAGGACCGGATGCCCGGTGAACTCTCCGGTGGTGAGCAGCAGCGCGTCGCGATCGCCCGTGCGTTCGTCAACCGCCCGATGCTGCTGATCGCCGACGAGCCGACCGGCAACCTCGACCCCCAGACCTCCGTCGGCATCATGAAGCTGCTGGACCGGATCAACAGGACCGGCACCACAGTGGTGATGGCGACCCACGACCAGAACATCGTCGACCAGATGCGCAAGCGCGTCATCGAGCTCGAGCAGGGCCGTCTCGTACGAGACCAGGCGCGCGGCGTCTACGGCTACCAGCACTGAGCACGTAGAGCGACAAGACGGAAAGGCTGAAGGACTCGCCATGCGCGCCCAGTTCGTACTTTCGGAGATCGGCGTCGGTCTCCGTCGCAATCTCACGATGACCTTCGCGGTCATCGTCTCCGTGGCCCTGTCGCTCGCCCTCTTCGGCGGTGCGCTGCTCATGCGTGAGCAGGTCAGCACGATGAAGGACTTCTGGTACGACAAGGTCAACGTCTCCATCTTCCTCTGCAACAAGAACGACGCGGAGTCCGACGAGAAGTGCTCCAAGGGCGCGGTCACCGCCCAGCAGAAGGAAGAGATCAAGGCCGATCTCGGCGAGATGAACGTCGTGGACCAGGTCCACCACGAGTCGGCCGACCAGGCCTACAAGCACTACCGGGACCAGTACGGCGACACCCCGATCGCCGCGACCATCACCCCGGACCAGATGCAGGAGTCGTTCCGGGTCAAGCTCAAGGACCCGGAGAAGTACCAGGTGGTGGCGACCGCCTTCGCCGGCCGGGACGGTGTGCAGTCCGTCCAGGACCAGCGCAACATTCTGCAGAACCTCTTCGACCTGATGAACGGCATGAACGTGGCCGCGCTGTTCGTCATGGGCCTGATGCTGGTCATCGCGTTGATGCTGATCGTCAACACCGTGCGTGTGTCGGCGTTCAGCCGCAGGCGTGAGACCGGGATCATGCGGCTCGTCGGCGCGTCCAGCTTCTACATCCAGATGCCGTTCATCATGGAGGCCGCCTTCGCGGGGCTGCTGGGCGGCGCGGTCGCCTGCGTTCTGCTGCTCGTCGGGCGGTACTTCCTGATCGACAACGGCCTCGCGCTGTCCGAGAAGATGCAGTTGGTCAACTTCATCGGCTGGGACGCCGTGATCACCAAGCTTCCGCTGGTGCTCGCGATCGGGCTGCTGATGCCCGCTGTGGCCGCTTTCATCGCGCTGCGCAAGTACCTCAAGGTGTGACAAGCGCCCCTGGGCGCCGTGCGGCCAACCGCCGTACGGCGCCCTTCGCTTGTCTTAGAGTGGGCGCCATGTTGGGCCCCGAATCACCCTGGATGCCCCGTGGATACCGCCGCGGGGCGGCCCTGACATTGCTTTTCGCGAGCGTCCTCGCCACCGCGTCCGCCACCGGTCTGCTGCCCCACGGCGATGCGAAGCCGCCCTCGCTGCCCGCCGCCCACGCCGCCGCGGCGACCGTCGATCCCGACGAGGTCGCCCGCGCCGCCGCCGATGCCATGGCGGACGGCAAGTCCGGGGCCGACGCGGCCGAGGAGGTCGTCAGCCGCAGCGGCGACCGCTGGGGCGCGGTGTACGACAAGGGGGAGTACGAGGAGTTCGAGCGTGCGCTCGACGGTGCGTACACCGGCGTCGGACTGTGGGCCAGGCGCGGCGCCGACGGCCGGGTCGAGGTCGCCCGGGTGCAGCGCGGCGGCCCCGCCGAGCGGGCCGGGATCCGGACCGGCGACCAGCTCCGCGCGATCGACGGGAAGCCGATAGACGGCCGCCCCGTCAGCGAGGTCGTCGCCCTCCTGCGCGGGGACGCCGTGGGCGGCGCGGTCGGCTCGTCCGTCGTCCTCGGTCTCCAGCGCGGCGAGCACACCTGGACGGAGACGCTCCGCAGGGCCCGGCTCGACACCGAGGCCGTCACCGTCCAGCAGCTCGAAGGCGGCGCCGTGATGATCAAGGTGGCGGCCTTCACCAAGGGCACGGGCAAGCGCGTCCGGGAAGCCGTCCGGGACGCCCCCGCGGGCGCCGGCGTCCTGCTCGACCTGCGGGGCAACAGCGGCGGCCTGGTCTCCGAGGCCGTCACCGCCGCCTCCGCCTTCCTGGACGGCGGCCTCGTCGCGACGTACGACGTGCACGGCGAGCAGAAGGTCCTCGACGCGGGCCCCGGCGGGGACACGGACAGGCCCGTCGTCGCCCTCGTCGACGGCGGCACGATGAGCGCGGCCGAGCTGGTCGCGGGAGCGCTCCAGGACCGCGGCCGCGCGATCACCGTGGGTGCGCGCACCTTCGGCAAGGGGTCCGTGCAGATGCCGGAGCGGCTGCCCGACGGGTCCGTCGCCGAGCTCACCGTCGGTCACTACCGCACTCCTGCGGGCCGTGACCTCGAAGGCAAGGGCATCACCCCGGACCTCGTGGTCAGCGAGCAGGCCGAGGAGCGGGCCCAGACAGTATTGAGTGGCCTCGGCACCCGCTCGTAGTGCGAAAATGAGCGCACTATGGCAAAGGAAAAAGGGCGCAAGCTGATCGCGCAGAACAAGAAGGCGCGGCACGACTACCACATCCTCGACACCTACGAGTGCGGTCTCGTGCTGATGGGTACCGAGGTCAAGTCGCTGCGTCAGGGCCGGGCCTCGCTGGTGGACGGGTTCGTCCAGATCGACGACCACGAGGCGTGGCTGCACAACGTGCACGTGCCGGAGTACAGCCAGGGCACGTGGACCAACCACAGCGCCCGGCGCAAGCGGAAGCTCCTCATGCACCGGGAGGAGATCGACAAGCTGGAGTCCAAGTCCCAGGAGACGGGCCACACGATCGTGCCCCTCGCCCTGTACTTCAAGGACGGCCGGGCCAAGGTCGAGATCGCGCTCGCCAAGGGCAAGAAGGAGTACGACAAGCGGCAGACCCTGCGCGAGAAGCAGGACCGGCGCGAGGCGGACCGGGCGATGTCCGCGGCGCGGCGGCGTCAGCGGGCCTGAGCCGGCACCGCTCCCGGGGGAATAGGCTGGCACGCGCGTGCGTTGGTCACGTACGATGGCACCTGCCCTCCCAGAGGGGGCACCTTTGAAAAAAGAACATGGGGATGATCGGTTTCGACAGCGGATGTCGAAGCAGGGGAAGCGTGTCGAGGAAGCGGCAATGATCTCGTAAACCATATGTCGCAACCAATAATCGCCAATACCAAGCGCGATTCCTTCGCCCTCGCTGCCTAAGTAGCGACTTGCGAAGTGTCAGCCCGGGGCTGTTCCCGACCCGGATCCTGGCATCAGCTAGGGAACTAAACCTCTAGACCCGGTCACGGGGCCTGGAGGGAAATCAAACAGTGACTGAGCCCGTCGGAGACTTGTCCGCGTGATCTCCGGGGCTGAGAAAAGCGCAGCGGACTGCACACGGAGAAGCCCTGATTCTGCACCGTTGGACGCGGGTTCGATTCCCGCCATCTCCACTGGACAGGTGGGGGGCATGCCCCCCACCGACCCCGTCATCCCATGTGGGCAAGGCCCGGCCGCTACGGCAGCCGGGCCTTTGTCATGCCGTACACGTATGTCATGCCGTACATGTACACGTACACCGCCCGTGACGCACGGCCGGCTCGGCATGGGCCGGCCACGCTGCCCGGGTTTCCCGCCGGAGCCGAGAAGCGGTCCGGCCGCGGCCGGGCACGCAGCCGCCGAACACCTGCGAGGGCGGGGCCGGCGCGGGTGCGACGGCCTGCTCCGTGCCGCTGCCGATGCCGCCGCTCAGGCAGGGCCGAGCCGCCGGTTCGTCGCGGCGGCCGTGAGCAGGGCCACCGCGGCCGCCGAGACCGGGATCCCGTAGCCCCACACCGCGCCCGCGTGCTCCACCACCCAGCCGCCCGTCGCCGAACCGGCCGCGATGCCGCCGAGCAGCGCGGTGACGGCCAGGGTCATGCCCTCGTTCAACCGACCCTCGGGAGTGAGCCGCTGGATCAGGCCCATCCCGGTGACCATCGTCGGCGCCGTCGCCATGCCCGCCACCAGCAGCGCACCCGCCACAGCGAGCAACGAGCCGGTCGCGGCCGCCGCCAGCAGCGGCAGGGCCATCAGGGCCGTCATCGCGGCGAGACACGACCGCAGCCCGGCCCTGCGGCGCGCCCTGCCGTACGCCAGCCCCGCCAGGCACGAGCCTGCGGCCTGCAGGGCCAGCACCGGGCCCGCCGCCGGGCCGTCCGCGAACGCGATCGTGACGACCTCCATCGAGCCGAAGACCGCACCGGTCGCGAGGAAGACCGCGAGCATCGGGGCCATACCGGGCGTACGGAGGGGTGAGCCCGCCGGGACCCGAGGGGCGACCGGCGGCTCGGTGGCGCGCTGGGCCGCGAACACCAGCACGCCCGTGAGCAGCAGAACCGCCCCGACCAGCGTGCCGGCCTCGGGGAACAGTGCCGAGCAGAGCAGGGCCGCGAGCACCGGGCCGAGCATGAAGCACAGCTCGTCGGCGGCCTGCTCGAAGGAGTTCGCCGTATGGAGGGCACCGGGGTCCCCCTTGAGGAGATACGACCAGCGGGCCCGGGACATCCCGCCCGTGTTGGGCGTGGTCGCGGTCGCGGCGTATGCGGCGAACAGCGTCCAGGCGGGTGCGTCGTACCGCACGCACAGCAGCAGCGCGAGCGAGCCGAGCACGGCGAGCACGGTGGCGGGGACGGCCACACGGGCCTGGCCGTACCGGTCCACGAGCCGGGCCGTCCACGGGGCGACGACGGCGGTGGCGGCAAGACCCGTCGCCGTCACCGCCCCGGCGAGCGCGTACGAGCCGCGCGCCCCCGCGATCATGAACACGGCGCTCACGCTGAACATCCCCATGGGGAGCCGGGCGATGAGATTGCCGGCCGTGAAGGCTCGGGCTCCGGGAGTGCGGAAGAGGCGGGCGTACGGGCCCTGCGGGCACGAGGGGCCGGGCTCCTGGCAGCCGGGCGCCAGAACCAGGGTTCCGCCGGTGGTGGCCGTCCGGGGTGAAGTCGTCTGCGGCATGGATCAAGGCTCGCCGTCGGAGCCCTCAGCGGTCCAACACCTGTTCAGAGCCCATTGACGCACCCCTGTTGTAAATTCGGCGGCATGCCCCAGGCCCAGGACATCGAGCCCCGGCTGTTGCGTGCCTTCGTCGCCGTCGCCGCCGAGCTGCACTTCACCCGGGCCGCCGCCCGGCTGTTCGTCGCTCAGCAGGCGCTGAGCCGGGACATCCGGCGACTGGAGCGGGAGTTGGACGCCGAGCTCTTCGTTCGGACCACCCGGCATGTGACGCTCACCACGGACGGCGAGCGGCTTCTCCCGTACGCCCGCCGGATCCTTGACGCGCACGACGAGCTGACCGCCGCCTTCGCGGACACGGACCGGCCGCTGCTCGTCGACATCGGCGCCCCCGTGGGCACCGGCCACCGGGTCCTGACCGAGACCCGACGAGCCGCCACCGAGCCGGAGTTCGTCGCCCGCTACCTCAGCGGCCTGACCGGCGCGGCCGCCGAGCTCCTCGCCGGGCGGCTCGACGTCTCCTTCGGCAGGATCGCCGGGCTCGACCCGGCGCTGCGCGCGGATCTGGCACACCAGCCCGTGCGGTACGAGCGGATGGCCGTGCTGCTGCGGGACGACCACCCGCTCGCACCGCTGACGGAAGTGCCGCTGGACGCCCTGGCGGGCGAGACCCTCTACGCGGGGGCCGGCAACACGGCCACCGCGGAATGGACCGATCTGGCCGCCCGGCTGTTCGCGGGCCGCGGCATCGCCATGGCCGCCCCCTTCCCGGAGATCAACGGCCAGGAGGAGTTCGTCCGGGTGGTGCGCAAGCGGGGCTGGTCGGTCCTGGCGAGCACGGAGTTCCTCGAGATACCGGGCATGGTCGTACGCCCTCTGGTGGACCCCGTACCGCTGTCGCCCGTGTCGCTGGTGTGGCGGCGCGGCCTGAAGCATCCCGGCCTCGACGCCCTCCGGGCGGCCGCGGCGGCGCTCACCGCGGGGGAGCGATGGCTGGAAGTGCCTCCCGGCTCCTGGCTTCCGGAGGCCGACCGGTCTCTCATGCCGGACAACACCTGACACAGCGCCCCAACCGTCACCGGCGTGCGCTACATTCATCCTCCGGGTGCAATGTGGTAGGGGGCGCTTGGACAGGGTGGGGGCCCGTGTCCAACGACAGGTACCCGGTCTCGTCGCGTGCGCACCCGCTCTCCGTTCAGTGGGGGATGTGCGTACAGCAGTGGAAAATTGGCGAGAAGATGCCCGTTTCGGGCATACCCATGAGCCCAACGACGTCACCGTGCAGCTCGACGGGCTGGGACGTCAGCTCTCCGAGCTGCCGGGCGGGCCGAATCCGGAGGAGGGTTCCGACGGTCCGGTGTTCGTCGACGAGAGCGGTCGGCGCAGCAAGAAGTTCCGGCGTCTCGGATGGGTTCTGGCCATTGCCTGCGCCTGCTACGCCATCACCGTCGTCGTTGCCCTCATGGGCGGCAACTCGAAGGCGCCCTGGCTGCTGATACCCGGCCCCGCGAAGGAGAAGGCGACCAGCGAGGTCGAGGAGCAGCCCGGCCCCACGGACCCGGCCGTCGATCCGGCAGTGCCCGGAGGCACGCCCGGCGCCCCCGCGTCCACCGGCTCCACGGTCCCGCAGCAGCCCGGCACCACCGGCAGCCCGCGCACCAGCGGGGATCCGAGCGCCTCGGCCGACCCGGGCACCACCACCGAGCCCACCGACGGCGCCCCCGGCGGCGACGTCACCGGCGGTGGCACCACCGGTGGCGGCCTGCCGGACCCGGGTCCCACGGTGTCCACGCCGCCGGCCGGCGGCACCGGCGGGCAGGAGCCCCCGCCGCCGACGCCCACTCCCACGGACACCGAGACAGCACCGACGGAAGAACCCACCGAACCGCCGGTGGGCGATGGCGGCCAGCAGGCCGTGGAAGGCGCACGGTAAATGACGACCCCCAGTGGGCGGGCCCCTCGGCGGCGCGGCAGACAGGCCGTACGCCGCAGGCTGCCCATGCGCTATCTGCTGCCCTCGCTCTTCCTCGTCGCACTGCTCGCGATGCTGATGCTGCGCGGGTACGTGCACAGCGAGATCCTCGCCGACCACCGCGTGCGGCCCCCGGCCCCGAGCGACATGGTCCCCGAGAACATCCTCAAGGGCGGCCCGGTCATCGACGCCCGCACCCCGGGCGAGCCGAAGGCGCTCAGCGTCCCCGACAGGACGCTGGTGCTGACCTTCGACGACGGCCCCGACCCGGTGTGGACGCCGAAGGTCCTCGACAAGCTGAAGGAGTTCGACGCGCACGCCGTCTTCTTCGTGACCGGCACCATGGCCTCCCGCCACCCCGATCTGGTGGAGCGGATGGTCGCGGAGGGCCACGAGATCGGGCTGCACACCTTCAACCACCCCGACCTGGCCTACCAGACGCAGGGCCGTATCGACTGGGAGCTGTCGCAGAACCAGCTGGCGATCGCCGGCGCCGCCGGTATCAGGACGTCCCTGTTCCGGCCGCCGTACTCGTCGTTCTCGGACGCCCTGGACAACAAGTCCTGGCCGGTCACCCAGTACATCGGCAGCCGCGGCTACATCACCGCGTTCAACGACACGGACAGCGAGGACTGGAAGCGCCCCGGCGTCGACGCGATCATCAAGCGCGCCACCCCGAAGGGCACCAAGGGCTCCATCGTGCTGATGCACGACTCCGGCGGTGACCGCTCGCAGACGGTGGCCGCACTGGACCGCTTCCTGCCCGCCATGCAGCAGCGGGGCTACGCATTCGCCAATCTCACCGAGGCCCTCGGCGCCCCCAGCGCCCACACGCAGGTCACCGGACCGGAGTTGTGGAAGGGCAAGGCGTGGGTGGGCGCCGTCGCCGTCTCGGAGAAGACGACCTCCGCGCTGACCGTAGGCCTCGCCGCCATCGGTGTGCTCGTCATCGCCCGCTTCGGGCTGATGCTGCTGCTCTCCTTCGGACACGCCCGCAAGGTGCGCAGCCGCCGCTTCCACTGGGGTCCGGCGGTCACCGAACCGGTGACCGTGCTCGTGCCCGCGTACAACGAGAAGGAGTGCATCGAGAACACGGTGCGCTCGCTGATGGCCAGCGACCATCCGATCGAGGTCATCGTCATCGACGACGGCTCGTCGGACGGCACCGCGGACATCGTCGACGACATGTGGCTGCCCAACGTCCGGGTGATCCGCCAGGTCAACTCCGGGAAGCCCGAGGCCCTCAACAACGGCATCCGCAACGCCCGCCACGACATCATCGTGATGATGGACGGCGACACGGTCTTCGAGCCGTCCACCGTCCGTGAGCTGGTGCAGCCCTTCGGCGACCCACGCGTCGGCGCGGTCGCGGGCAACGCCAAGGTCGGCAACCGCGACTCCCTCATCGGCGCCTGGCAGCACATCGAGTACGTGATGGGCTTCAACCTGGACCGCCGGATGTACGACATGCTCCGGTGCATGCCCACCATCCCGGGCGCGGTCGGCGCATTCCGCCGCGACGCCCTGGACCGGGTCGGCGGCATGAGCGAGGACACCCTCGCCGAGGACACCGACATCACCATGGCGATGCACCGCGACGGCTGGCGCGTCGTCTACGCCGAACGTGCGCGCGCCTGGACCGAGGCCCCGGAGTCCGTCCAGCAGCTGTGGTCCCAGCGCTACCGCTGGTCGTACGGCACGATGCAGGCGATCTGGAAGCACCGCCGCGCCCTCGTCGAGCGCGGCCCGTCCGGCCGCTTCGGCCGGGTCGGACTGCCGCTGGTCTCGCTCTTCATGGTGCTCTTCCCGCTCCTCGCCCCGCTCATCGATGTCTTCCTGCTGTACGGACTGGTCTTCGGCCCCACGCAGAAGACCGTCGCCGCCTGGCTCGGCGTCCTCGCCGTGCAGGCCGTCTGCGCCGCATACGCGTTCCGGCTGGACAAGGAACGCATGGTGCATCTGATCTCGCTGCCCCTCCAGCAGATCCTCTACCGGCAGCTCATGTACGTGGTGCTGCTGCAGTCCTGGATCACCGCACTCACGGGCGGCCGGCTTCGCTGGCAGAAGCTCCGCCGCACGGGAGTGGTGGAGGCGCCGGGCTCGATTCCGAGCCAGCGGCAGCGCAGTGAGGACCGGAGGCCCGTCGCATGACCAGCCGTTCGCTCGACATGGGCGGCGTGCCTCAGGCCAGGGCCCGGCACAGGGCCGACGCGACCCCGCCGGCGGCACCGTCGGCCCCGGCGGCCGCCGCTCCGAAGCGGCCGGGCCGGGACCGCTATCTCGACCTGCTGCGCTCCATCGCCCTGGTTCGTGTGGTCGTCTACCACATCTTCGGCTGGGCCTGGCTGACGGTGCTGTTCCCCTCCATGGGCGTGATGTTCGCGCTCGCCGGTTCGCTGATGGCACGCTCGCTGGCACGGCCCGCGTGGGGCGTCATCCGGGGGCGTGTCCGGCGGTTGCTGCCGCCGATGTGGGCGTTCTCGGCGTTCGTCGTGCCCGTGATCTTCTACTTCGGCTGGAAGCCGGTGAAGGAGGAGGGGATCTGGTGGTTCGTCAAGCTGGCCTGGTACATCGTCCCGGTCGGCGCGCCGCCGTACCCCTGGCACAGCGGTGACAAGGCAGGGCTGCTCGAGGACACCTGGGCGGTCCAGGCCGCGGGCCCGCTCTGGTACATCCGCGCGTATCTGTGGTTCGTGATCGCCTCGCCGCTGCTGCTGTGGGCGTTCCGCAGGGTGCCGTGGGCGACGCTGCTCGCACCGCTCGCGCTCACTGCGGTCGTCGGCTCCGGACTGGTCAGGATTCCCGGCGAGACGGGCCTTGCGATCACCGACTTCGCCACCTACGGCTCCTGCTGGGTACTCGGCTTCGCCCACCAGGAGGGGTTGTTCGAGAAGGTTCCGCGCTACATGGCCGTGTCCGTGGCCGCGCTGATCATGGCCTTCGGCCTGTGGTGGGCATCGGGGCATCTGGGCGCCGACGGCTGGGACCTCAACGACATTCCGCTCGCCCAGGCCACCTGGTCGTTCGGCTTCTGCGTGATCCTGCTGACGTACTCCCCGTCCTGGCAACAGCTCCCGGGGAAGCTCGCCCATCTCGACAGCCTGGTGACCCTGTCCAACAACCGCGCCGTGACGATCTACCTCTGGCACAACCTGCTGATCATGGCGACGATCCCGATCATCGACCTGCTCTGGAAGATCCCGGGCGTCTGGCCGACCTACTCGGGCTATCTGGAGAGCACGTACACCGTCCTGATGCTGATCGTCGTCTGGCCGCTGATCGGTCTGATGATCATTTCCGTGGGCTGGCTGGAGGACGTCGCCGCCAAGCGCCGGCCCCGCCTCTGGCCGAACGGCGCACCCCGCACGAGGAGGCGCTCACACCAGGCCTGAGCCCCGGGTGAGAGCAGGTTTCCACATCGGTCACCTCACGGCACGGGGCTGAAACCCGTCGTCCCTAGCGTCGGCTCCACTACCCGACACGGATGTGTGGAGGCGCGCCATGGCCGGCAGCAGCGGCAGGTGGATCGAGCAGTGGGACCCGGAGGACGAGGTCTTCTGGAAGGAGAAGGGCGAGCGGATCGCCAGGCGGAATCTGGTCTTCTCCGTGCTCTCCGAGCACATCGGGTTCTCGATCTGGACCCTGTGGTCGGTGATGGTCCTGTTCATGGGACCGGAGTACGGGGTCGACCCGGCCGGCAAGTTCTTCCTCATCGCGACCGCGACCCTGGTCGGGGCCGTCATCCGGGTGCCCTACACCTTCGCGGTGGCGCGCTTCGGCGGGCGGAACTGGACCGTCTTCAGCGCGCTGATGCTGCTGCTGCCGACCGGGGCGGCGTATGTGGTGATGGAGCCCGGGACGTCGTACGGGACGTTCCTGGCCGTCGCGGCGCTCACCGGCGTCGGCGGCGGCAACTTCGCCTCCTCCATGACCAACATCAACTCCTTCTACCCGCTGCGGAAGAAGGGCTGGGCGCTCGGGCTCAACGCGGGCGGTGGCAACATAGGTGTCCCGGTGGTGCAGCTCGTCGGGCTGCTGGTGATCGGTACGGCGGGCGCCGCGCACCCGAGGATCGTGCTCGGGGTCTACATCCCGCTGATCGCGATCGCCGCGCTGTGCGCCGCACTGTTCATGGACAACCTCGCGCCCGTGAAGAACGACACCGGCGCGGCCAAGGAGGCCGTGCGCGACCCGCACACCTGGATCATGTCGTTCCTCTACATCGGGACGTTCGGGTCCTTCATCGGCTACAGCTTCGCCTTCGGTCTCGTGCTGCAGACCCAGTTCGGGCGCACTCCGCTGCAGGCGGCGTCGCTCACCTTCATCGGGCCGCTGCTCGGCTCGCTCATCAGGCCGGTCGGCGGATCGCTCGCGGACCGCTTCGGCGGGGCCAGGATCACGCTGTGGACGTTCGCGGGGATGGCCGCGGCGACCGGTGTCGTGGTCTACGCGTCCGTGGCCGAGTCGCTGCCGGTGTTCCTCGTGGGCTTCATCTCCCTGTTCATCCTCAGCGGGCTGGGCAACGGCTCCACGTACAAGATGATTCCCGGCATCTTCCGGACCAAGGCGCTGGCCAAGGGCATGACCGGCGAGGTGGCGGAGGCGTACGGGCGCAGGCTGTCCGGTGCGTCGATGGGGCTGATCGGCGCGGTCGGCGCGCTGGGCGGGCTCGGCATCAACCTCGCCTTCCGGCAGTCGTTCCAGACGGCGGGTACGGGCACGGGCGCGTTCGTCGTCTTCCTCGCCTGCTACGGGGTGTGCTTCCTGGTCACCTGGGCGGTATACCTTCGCCGGCCGGCGTCCGCGCCCGCGCCGGCGGCGACCGCCGAGGCGAAGCCGCAGCTCAGCTACGCCGAGGTGTGAGAACGAGTGCCTCGTAACGACGGGGAAACGCAGCCGAACCGGGCCTGTCACGCAGCCTTGCCAGGCTCGGTCGGCATGTACCACCAACAGCGCGACGCCATTCCCGCCGTGGGGCCCCTCGCAGGCTTCACCGTCGGGGTCACCGCGGCCCGCCGCGCCGACGAGCTGGGCGCGCTGCTGCAGCGCCGCGGCGCCGCCGTGCAGCACGCCCCCGCGCTGCGGATCGTGCCGGTCGCGGACGACGGGGAACTCCTCGCCGCGACCAAGGAACTCATCGCCCACGCCCCGGACGTCGTGGTCGCCACCACCGCGATCGGCTTCCGTGGCTGGGTGGAGGCGGCGGACGGCTGGGGATGCGGCGAGGAGCTCCTCGCCTGTCTGCGCGGCGTCGAACTCCTCGCGCGCGGACCGAAGGTGAAGGGCGCGATCCGGGCGGCCGGGCTGACCGAGGAGTGGTCGCCGACATCCGAGTCGATGGCCGAGGTGCTCGACCGGCTTCTCGAGGAGGGAGTAGACGGGCGGCGGGTCGCCCTGCAGCTGCACGGGGAGCCGCTGCCGGGCTTCGTGGAGGCGCTGCGTGCAGGGGGCGCGGATGTCGTCGTCGTCCCGGTGTACCGGTGGATGCCGCCGGAGGACGTGGCTCCGCTGGACCGTCTCCTCGACGCCGCCGTGGCGCGGTCGCTGGACGCGCTGACCTTCACCAGCGCACCGGCGGCGGCGTCGCTGTTCTCCCGCGCCGAGGAGCGCGGGCTGCTCCCGCAGCTGCTGGACGCCCTCGCGCACGACGTCCTCCCGGCGTGCGTCGGGCCCGTCACCGCGCTGCCGCTCCAGGCGCGCGGCCTGGACACGGTCCAGCCGGAGCGCTTCCGGCTGGGCCCGCTCGTCCAGCTCCTCTGCGTCGAACTCCCGTCGCGCGCCCGGACCCTGCCGCTCGCCGGCCGCCGCGTGGAGATCCGTGGTCATGCGGTGCTGGTCGACGACGAGCTCCGCCCGGTCCCGCCCGCCGGGATGTCGCTCCTCAACACCCTGGCCCGCCGCCCCGGGTGGGTCGTCTCCCGCGCCGACCTGCTCCGCGCACTCCCGGGCGCGGGCCGCGACGAGCACGCCGTGGAGACGGCGATGGCCAGGCTCCGTACGGCACTTGGCGCGCCGAACCTCATCCAGACGGTGGTGAAGCGCGGCTACAGGCTGGCGCTGGACCCGGCGGCGGACGAGAAGTACGCGGACGCGTAGCGCGGTTCCGGGTGCCTTTGCGCCAGGGTCAGGCGATGACCTCGACGGCGCATCGAGCAGCGTTGCAGCGGCTCAGCCGGGCGTCCCCGGTGACCAGGGGGCAGGCGAACGTCTCGGCTGCGGCGATGTACGCGGCGTCGTAGCCGGAGACGTTCTGTCGGAGCTCCCACATGCGGGGCAGTAGCCGCTGCACATCGACAGTCTCGAGCGCGACACGGGTCAAGGCGGCCACCGCAGCGTCGGCACGCGCGGGGGTGATCCTTCCGCCGAGCAGCCGTCCACGGATCGCGTGGAAGGTCTCGACGACGAGGTGCTCCGGCGCCGCCCAGTGGTTGTCCCGCATGAGCCGGGTGCGGGCGGCCTTACCCGCCGTGCCGTCACCGGTCAGTGCCTCGGTGAGGACGGAAGCGTCGACGACGATCACCGTGTGCGCTCCGCCCGTGCTGATTCGATCGCCGCCACGGTCTCGTCCATGGAACTGTCGGCTCCGTCGGTCCGGTCTTCGAACGAACGCAGCAGGGCGAGGTTGTTCGCCCGCTCCGCCTCGGCCGTGACGAGTGACAGGAGGTAGGCCTGAAGAGACTGCCCCAGCTGCTGGGCGCGGTCGGCCAGTATGTCGCGGACTTCGTCGGGTACATCACGAATCTGCAGTGCCACCATGCATGCATTATGCATGCGTACCGCCCTGCGGGCAACTTGCCGCCTCCGCCGCAGGGGTTCCGGTGGCGTGCCGCCGCGGGCACCCTGAACCCATGGGCATCGTCTCGTACGAGTGGCGGTTCGATTCCGGGCGCGTCTGTCTGGATCTCGTGGCGATGGATCTCGCGGCGGCGGGGCCGGACGGTCCCGAGCGGCTCGCGCGCCGGTTGCTGACCGACGGGCTGCTGCCTCCGGGGACACCGCTGGAGGCCGTGACCGCGCACTGGATCCCGCCGTTCACCGAACTCCGGGACTGCGTGGCGCGTCTGGTCCACGCTCAGATCGACGGCGGGTCCGACGACGAGACGCTCGCCCGCCTCAACGCGTTCGCCGCCGACGCGGCACCGCCCGCCCTCAGAGCCGTACGCGGCGACGACGGCGCCCTCGTCCGCGCCCCGCTCGCCCGCCCCGAGTGCGCCGCGCTGCTCGCCGCCGTCGCGCGCGACGCCCTGGAGCTGCTCACCGACCCCGTCGCCCGCGCCCGGCTGCGCCGCTGCGAGGGCGACAACTGCCGCCGCGTGTACGTCGACACGTCCCGCGGAGGCCGCCGCCGCTGGTGCTCCAGCGAGGTGTGCGGAAACCGGGAGCGGGTGGCCCGCCACCGTCGCAGAACGACCTCCGTGGCAGGCGCCTGACCCGGTCCTGACGGCCACCGGCGCCAACCCGCGAAAAATTTCCGGCCTCCGTTGAGAAGAATCCCGCCCGCCCGCGTAGTGAAGGAGGACAAGCAGTCGGACTAGGGCTCGACCAGGAGGTTCCAGGTGCGCAAGGATGCCGCCGTGGCCGATGACCGTCGAGGACGGGCCAGGCATCGCAGTGAGGCAACCCGCACCAGCACCTCCGTCCCCGACGAGGAGCTGATGCGGGCTCTGTACCACGAGCATGCGGGACCGCTCCTCGCCTATGTACTGCGTCTCGTCGCCGGTGACCGCCAGCGGGCCGAGGACGTGGTGCAGGAGACGCTCATCCGTGCCTGGAAGAATGCCGGTCAGCTCAACCGGGCGACCGGCTCTGTCCGACCCTGGCTGGTGACGGTCGCACGCCGCATCGTCATCGACGGTCACCGCAGCCGGCAGGCCCGGCCGCAGGAGGTCGATCCGTCGCCGCTGGAGGTCATGCCCGCGGAGGACGAGATCGACAAGGCGTTGTGGTTGATGACGCTCTCGGATGCGCTTGACGATTTGACCCCGGCGCACAGGGAAGTACTCGTCGAGACGTACTTCAAGGGGCGTACGGTCAACGAGGCGGCCGAGAAGCTCGGCATACCCAGCGGGACCGTGCGGTCCCGCGTTTTCTATGCATTGCGTTCCATGAAGCTCGCTCTGGAGGAGAGGGGGGTCACGGCATGAACAGGCAGCAGGATGAGCAGGGTTCGATCCATGAGACCGTCGGGGCATATGTCCTCGGCATCCTGGATGATGTGGAAGCAACCGAATTCGAGGCACATCTGGCGGGCTGTGACATCTGCGCCGCCCACCTCGAGGAGTTCGCGGGCATGGAGCCGATGCTGGCCATGCTCGCGGAATCCCCCGGACAGCAGTTCCCGCCGCCGCGTGAGGCGGATGTGCTGCCGTTCGACAGCAGGATCATGGAGCCGCCACGCCGGTCCGCGCCGACGGCGCCGGTGATTCCGACCGCGGCCGGCCCTCAGATGCTGGACCGGCTGGTCGGCGAGGTCGCGGTCAAGCGCGATCGGAGGCGGAAGCGCAGCATGTACATGATCGCCGCCTCCGTGATCCTGATCATCGGCGGCCCGACGGTCGCCGTGGTCACCACCGACGACGGCGCCGAGGCAGGCAATGTCGCCGGGCCGCACCCGACCAGTCCCGCCGAGGACGCCTTCTTCAACCACATGGAGGAGAAGGTCCAGGCCACGGACGCGATCACCAAGGTCAGCGCCACCGTCGGAATGGAGAAGAAGGGCTGGGGCACGCACACGGTCCTGGAGCTCAAGAACGTCAGGGGCCCGCTGAAGTGCAGTCTCGTCGCCGTCTCCAAGACCGGCGAGGAGGAGGTCGTGACCTCCTGGTCCGTCCCGAAGTGGGGCTACGGCATCCCGGACAGCACGAACGAGTCGGCGAAGAACCCGCTGTACGTGCACGGCGGCGCGGCCATGGAGCGCAACGACATCGATCACTTCGAGGTCCGCACATTCGACGGAGAACGCCTGGTGGAGGTAGACGCCTGAGCAGACTCCCGGTCACCGCCGCCTGACAGAGCGGCCCCCTTCGCGTACGGTTGACGGCTGCCCAGTGCACGTCAGAAGGGGGCCTCGGTGGCCGCGCAGGAAGCCGCTGGTACCACGGTCGACACGGTCCGTGACCGTGAGATCGGGGTCGAACAGGAACATCTGGACCAGGTGTACCGCCGTCTCGAGGAGAAGATCCACGAGGCGGAGTTCCTGATGCACGACGCCGCCAAGCGCGGCCAGGTCGGGACGCCCGGCGCGCTCGCCGAGCGCGACGCCCAGGTGTTCCGGGCGGGGATCCACCTCAACCGGCTCAACAACGAGTACGAGGACTTCCTCTTCGGCCGGATCGACCTGCTGCGCGGCAAGGACGGCAAGAAGGGTCCGGACGGTGCGTACACCTCGGTCGAGCCGGCCGACGACGCCGTACGCGACGACAACACGGCCGAGATCGCGGAGACCCTCCACATCGGCCGTATCGGCGTCCTCGACTCCGACTACGCGCCGCTGGTCATCGACTGGCGCGCCCCGGCCGCCGCACCCTTCTACCGCTCCACCCCGGTCGACCCCGGCCGTGTGGTGCGCCGCCGGGTCATCCGCTCCAAGGGCCGCAAGGTCCTCGGTGTCGAGGACGACCTGATGCGCCCCGAGCTGACCGCGCGGCTGGGCGGCGCCGAGCTGCCCGTCATCGGCGACGGTGCCCTGATGGCGGCGCTCGGCCAGGCCCGCACCCACACCATGCGGGACATCGTCGCCTCCATCCAGGCCGAGCAGGACCTGGTGATCCGCGCCCCCGCCGCCTCGGTGACCTATGTCGAGGGCGGCCCGGGCACCGGGAAGACCGCGGTGGCGCTGCACCGCGCCGCATATCTGCTCTACCAGGACCGGCGGCGGTACGCGGGCGGCATCCTCGTCGTCTCGCCGACCCCGCTCCTCGTCGCGTACACCGAGGGCGTGCTGCCCTCGCTGGGCGAGGAGGGGCAGGTCGCGATCCGCGCGGTCGGCTCCCTGGCCGAGGGCGCCGAGGCGACGACGTACGACGATCCGGCGGTCGCCAGGATCAAGGGCTCCTCGCGGATGCTGAAGGTGCTGCGCCATGCCGCGCGCGGTGCGCTGGACGTGTCATCGACGGCCACCGCCGCGGGGGGCGAGGCGCCCGACCGGCTTCGGGTCGTGGCCTTCGGTCGGCGCCTGGAGCTGGAGGGCGAGGAGCTCCAGCGGATCCGCCACAACGTGCTGGGCGGCACCACGCCCGTCAACCTGCTGCGGCCGCGGGCCCGCCGGCTGCTGCTGGACGCGCTGTACGCGAAGTCCGGCGCCGCCACCCGGCACACGGATCCCGAGCTCGCGGCCGAGCTGCGGTCGTCCTTCGACGAGGACGTCGCCTCCGAGGACGCGTTCCTCACGTTCCTGGACGCCTGGTGGCCCGAGCTCACCCCGCGGGGCGTCCTCGACGCGATGGCCGACGAGCGCCGGCTCGGCCGGTGGGCGCGGCGGATCCTCAACCCCGGCGAAGTGCGCCGGCTCGCGCGCAGCCTGAGGCGCGACGGCATCTCCGTGCACGACGTGGCGATGCTCGACGAGCTGCAGACGCTGCTCGGCACCCCGGCCCGTCCGAGGAAGAAGCGCGAACTCGACCCGCTCGACCAGCTCACCGGGCTCGAGGAGCTGATGCCGCAGCGCGAGGAGACCCAGCGTGAGCGGGCCGAGCGGCTGGCGGCGGAGCGCGTCGAGTACGCCCATGTCATCGTCGACGAGGCGCAGGACCTCACGCCCATGCAGTGGCGCATGGTCGGCCGCCGCGGCCGCCACGCGACCTGGACGGTCGTGGGCGACCCCGCCCAGTCCTCCTGGCCGGACCCGGACGAGGCCGCAGAGGCCCGCGACGAGGCCCTGGGCACCCGCCCGCGCCGCCGCTTCGAGCTGACCGTGAACTACCGCAACCCCTCCGAGATCGCCGAGCTGGCCTCCAGGGTGCTGGCCCTGGCGATGCCCGGGATGGTGTCCCCCCGCGCGGTGCGCTCCACCGGCGTCACGCCGCGCTTCACCGCCGTACGGGGCGACCTGGCGCGGACGGTGCGCGAGGAGGCGCGGCGACTGCTGGACCGGGTCGACGGCACGGTCGGCGTCGTGGTGGCGATGAACCGGCGGGCCGAGGCGGCGCGCTGGCTCGCGGACCTCGGTGACCGGGTGGTGGCGCTGGGTTCGCTGGAAGCGAAGGGCCTGGAGTACGACGCGACCGTCGTCGTGTCGCCGGCGGAGATCGCGGACGAGAGCTCGGCCGGGCTGCGGGTGCTGTACGTGGCCCTGACCAGGGCGACGCAGCAGCTCACGGTGGTCTCGGCCAAGGCGGACGAGCCGGACGCGGACGGGGTCCCGGATCTGCTGAGGGACTAGCGGACGGGGTCCCGGATCTGCTGAGGGACTGGCGGAACGCGGGGCCGGGCCAGGTGAGGGCCACGGACGGACGCGGGCGGGGCGGCCGTTTGGGGTCAACTCGCCGCGCGGGGAATCACCTTCCGGGACTCTTTGTTAGCCTTGTCTGTGACACCGGCTCGATCCAAGCCCCCGGGCCCAACCTTCGTCCCTCAGAGGGACCACTTGCCGCGAGGCGAGCATGGCGGGTCGGTGTCACTCAGAACGTGCAAGGAGAGGTCCGTGCCACCCCCTGGGTGACACGGACCTCTTCTGTTTGGCGACCATTTCTCGTATGGTGGAAAAGGTTTTCCGAAAACTAAACGACCAGTATTACCTGCTACTCGCAGGTAGGTGCGACCATCGGATGGCATCGTCCGCCACAGCCGGACGATGCAGCAGCGAAGCTAGGGAAAGCAGAGGGACTCGGCCATGGCAACGGCGCCCAGCGTCTCGTACTCGATGACGGTCCGGCTGGAGGTGCCCGCGAGCGGAACCGCGGTGTCCCAGCTCACCACGGCTGTCGAGTCCTCCGGCGGATCGGTTTCCGGCCTCGACGTCACCGCGTCCGGTCACGAGAAGCTGCGTATCGACGTCACGATCGCGGCCACGTCCACGACGCACGCGGAAGAGATCGTCGAGAAGCTCGCCTCGATCGAGGGCATCGTCCTCGGCAAGGTCTCCGACCGTACGTTCCTGATGCACCTCGGCGGCAAGATCGAGATGGCGTCCAAGCACCCCATCCGCAACCGTGACGATCTCTCCATGATCTACACGCCCGGTGTGGCCCGGGTCTGCATGGCGATCGCCGAGAACCCCGAGGACGCCCGCCGCCTCACCATCAAGCGCAACTCCGTCGCAGTCGTGACGGACGGTTCCGCGGTGCTCGGACTCGGCAACATCGGACCGAAGGCCGCACTGCCCGTCATGGAGGGCAAGGCGGCCCTCTTCAAGCGCTTCGCCGGCATCGACGCCTGGCCGCTCTGTCTGGACACCCAGGACACCGACGCGATCGTCGAGATCGTCAAGGCGATCGCCCCCGGCTTCGCCGGCATCAACCTCGAGGACATCTCCGCGCCCCGCTGCTTCGAGATCGAGGCGCGGCTCCGTGAGGCCCTCGACATCCCCGTCTTCCACGACGACCAGCACGGCACCGCGATCGTCGTGCTCGCCGCCCTGACCAACGCACTTCGTGTGGTGGGCAAGGCAGTTGAGGACGTGCGGGTCGTCATGTCCGGTGCCGGAGCGGCCGGTACGGCCATCCTGAAGCTGCTCATCGCGGCGGGCCTCAAGCACGCCGTCGTCGCCGACATCCACGGCGTCGTGCACGCCGGCCGCGAGGACCTCGTGGACGCCGCGTCCGAGTCCCCGCTGCGCTGGATCGCCGACAACACCAACCCCGAGGGCGTCACCGGCACTCTGAAGCAGGCCGTCGCGGGCGCCGACGTCTTCATCGGCGTCTCGGCGCCGAACGTGCTGGGCGCGGATGACGTCGCGGCCATGGCCGACAACGCCATCGTGTTCGCGCTTGCGAACCCGGATCCCGAGGTGGACCCCGCAATCGCCCGCCAGACGGCGGCAGTTGTGGCCACCGGCCGTTCCGACTTCCCCAACCAGATCAACAACGTGCTGGTGTTCCCGGGTGTCTTCCGCGGGCTCCTGGACGCCCAGTCCCGTACGGTGAACACGGAGATGATGCTCGCGGCGGCCACGGCCCTCGCGGATGTCGTCACCGAGGACGAACTGAACCCGAACTACATCGTTCCGTCGGTCTTCAACGAGAAGGTCGCGGGTGCCGTCGCGGGCGCCGTGCGCGACGCCGCCAAGGCGGCAGGCGCGGGCGTGACGGCGAACACGTCGGTCTGACCTCGGCGCGTCGCGGGTCGCGGGCTCACGAAAGCCCCTCTAGGGTGGCGGTCATATGAGCCCGCGACCGGCCCGATGGCTCCGTGGAGTTTCCATCGAGTCGACGGAACGTCACCAGAACAGGCCTGTGGCGCTTTTCGTGTGACTCCGGTGGGTGCCGGATTGGCTTTCCCGCCGCTGGTGGGGGCAGGATGCCTCATTGGGCGCGAGGGTCTGACGGCAGACCCGGGTCCGGGGACTGTCCGAGGGCCCTGGCAGCATCGGCTTCGATCTCACGCCTCACAGGCAAGAAGAACACGGGAGTAACAACATGAACCGCAGTGAGCTGGTGGCCGCGCTGGCCGACCGCGCCGAGGTGACCCGCAAGGACGCCGACGCCGTGCTGGCCGCTCTCGCCGAGACCATCGGCGAGGTCGTCGCCAAGGGCGACGAGAAGGTCACCATCCCCGGCTTCCTGACCTTCGAGCGCACCCACCGTGCCGCTCGCACCGCTCGTAACCCGCAGACCGGCGACCCGATCCAGATCCCGGCCGGCTACAGCGTGAAGGTCTCCGCGGGCTCGAAGCTCAAGGAAGCCGCCAAGGGCAAGTAAGCCCCGGCGCGTGAGGGCGGCCGCCCCGGACCGGGGGCGGCCGCCCTCGCCGTTTCCGGGGGCGCCTCCGCGCCCCTCGCCCGGTGCTGTTCCGGGTGCGCCCGGCGGCCCTGGGCGCCTGCGGCGGGCCGGCCCCGCGCCTCGAAACGCCGCGGAGGCTCCTGTGGAGCCCCGTCCGTCGTTCGAGGACGGACACGCGGTCCGACCGGACGGTTCCGGTCAGGTACGGGCCGAGGGCTCGCCCCCCTTCTGCAAGGGCGGGCTCCGCGCATGGGCCCCGCGCAGCGGCCCGGGCCCGGAACCGTCCGCAGGACGAACGGCAAGCGCCGCCGGACGAACGACAAGCGCCGGCCGGGCTGGGGAAAACAGCCCGGCCGGCGCTTGCCGGTGAGGGGTGACCGGGGACGGTCAGACGGCCGCGGGGCGCGGGAGCTCGACCTTCGCGCCGAGCTCCACCAGCTTCTCCATGAAGTTCTCGTAGCCCCGGTTGATCAGGTCGATCCCGTGCACCCGCGAGGTCCCCTGCGCCGCCAGGGCCGCGATCAGGTACGAGAACCCACCCCGAAGGTCCGGGATCACCAGATCCGCGCCCTGCAGCTTCGTCGGGCCGGACACGACCGCCGAGTGCAGGAAGTTCCGCTGCCCGAAGCGGCAGTCCGAGCCGCCCAGGCACTCCCGGTACAGCTGGATGTGCGCGCCCATCTGGTTCAGGGCCGACGTGAAGCCCAGCCGCGACTCGTACACCGTCTCGTGGACGATCGACAGGCCCGCCGCCTGCGTCAGCGCCACCACCAGCGGCTGCTGCCAGTCGGTCTGGAAGCCGGGGTGCACGTCCGTCTCCAGGGCGATCGCGTTCAGCGAGCCGCCCGGGTGCCAGAAGCGGATGCCCTCGTCGTCGATCTCGAAGGCGCCGCCGACCTTCCGGTACGTGTTGAGGAAGGTCATCATCGAGCGCTGCTGTGCGCCGCGCACGTAGATGTTGCCCTCGGTCGCGAGCGCCGCCGAGGCCCAGGACGCCGCCTCCAGACGGTCCGGGAGCGCCCGGTGGGTATAGCCGCCGAGACGGTCGACACCGGTGATCCGGATCGTCCGGTCGGTGTCCATGGAAATGATCGCGCCCATCTTCTGCAGGACGCAGATGAGGTCCTCGATCTCGGGCTCCACCGCCGCGTTCGACAGCTCGGTGACGCCCTCCGCGAGCACCGCCGTGAGCAGCACCTGCTCGGTCGAGCCGACCGACGGGTACGGCAGCCGGATCTTGCATCCGCGAAGCCTCTGGGGAGCCTCGAGATACTGCCCGTCCGCCCGCTTCTCGATCTTCGCGCCGAACTGCCGCAGCACGTCGAAGTGGAAGTCGATCGGCCGGCCGCCGATGTCGCAGCCGCCCAGACCCGGGATGAAGGCGTGGCCGAGCCGGTGCAGCAGCGGGCCGCAGAAGAGGATCGGGATACGCGAGGACCCCGCGTGGGCGTCGATGTCGGCGACGTTCGCGCTCTCGACGTGCGTCGGGTCGAGCACCAGCTCGCCGGGCTCGTCGCCGGGTCGCACCGTCACGCCGTGCAGTTGCAGCAGCCCTCGCACCACCCGCACGTCGCGGATGTCGGGCACGTTGCGCAGCCGGCTCGGCTCGCTGCCGAGCAGCGCGGCGACCATAGCCTTCGGCACCAGGTTCTTGGCGCCTCGGACGCGGATCTCGCCCTCCAGCGGGGTTCCACCGTGGACAAGCAGTACATCGTCTGTGCCGGTCATGAATCTCGCGTTCCGGAGGGGTCCCCCCAGCGGAGCCGGAGGGAGGTCGGGCAGGGGCCAGGGAAAAGGTTACGGCCCTCCTACCCGTGCTCCGTAAGGCCAAGGACGCACCGTTCGCGTAATGAATTCGGCACAATACGTTCTGCTCGGGCGCGTGTGCGGACGGTTACCATCCGCTTGCGGCGGCCGCCGTGCGCTCCCGCCGCCCCGGTGCGCCCTGAGCTGCGTCGGTTCACACTCCGCCGCTCGCACCCCGCGGAGGGCAAAGATGCGGGATCATGTGTCGCATGACCGAGGTGTCCTCCCTCACAGGGCGGCTGCTCGTCGCCACTCCGACCCTCGCGGATCCGAACTTCGACCGCGCGGTCGTACTCCTGCTCGACCACGACGAGGAGGGCTCGCTCGGCGTGGTCCTCAACCGGCCCACTCCGGTCGGTGTCGGCGACATCCTCGAGTCCTGGGCGGACCTGGCCGGCGAGCCCGGCGTGGTCTTCCAGGGGGGCCCCGTCTCCCTCGACTCCGCACTGGGCCTCGCCGTCATCCCGGGCGACGAGGGCCCGCTCGGCTGGCGGCGCGTGTACGGCGCGATCGGGCTCGTCGACCTGGAGACCCCACCGGAACTGCTCGCCTCCGCCCTCGGCTCGCTGCGGATCTTCGCCGGATACGCGGGCTGGGGCCCCGGCCAGCTGGAGGACGAGCTCACCGAGGGGGCCTGGTACGTCGTCGAGTCGGAGCCCGGCGACGTGTCGTCGCCCAGCCCCGAGAGCCTGTGGCGCGCGGTCCTGCGCCGCCAGCGGAACGAGCTCGCGATGGTCGCCACGTACCCGGACGACCCTTCGCTGAACTGAATCCGCCGCCCTTCAGTACCCTTGGCACTTATGAGCACTCTCGAGCCCGAGCGCGGGGCAGGTACGGGCACCCTCGTAGAGCCGACACCGCAGGTGTCGCACGGCGACGGCGACCACGAGCGCTTCGCCCATTACGTCCAGAAGGACAAGATCATGGCGAGCGCCCTGGACGGCACTCCTGTGGTGGCACTGTGCGGAAAGGTCTGGGTGCCGGGGCGCGACCCCAAGAAGTACCCGGTCTGTCCCATGTGCAAGGAGATCTACGAGTCCATGGGTCCTGGCGGCGACAAGGACAAGGGCGGCAAGGACAAGTAAGAGGACAGGTGACCGGTCGATCGACCGGTCACAGGTCCGGTTCTTCCCGTTCGGACGGCCCCCGGAGCGCGCTGAGGCGCGCCCCGGGGGCCGTTTGCCGTTGCACGGTATGCACCTGCCGGTCACAGAGTGGTTGAGACCTCTTGTCGGCGTGTTGGGGCCGCCCTAACCTCCTGCGTGTTGTGCAGTGCGAAACGAGCGTTGCGTATGTTGCAACACGAATGGGGGAGGACCCTCAGTGAAGCTCTCTGCCCGAATAGCCGCCCCGGTCACCGCACTTGCCCTGGCGGGTCTCACCGCCACCGCGTGCGCCCCGCAGACCTCCGACAACAGCGCGAAGACCGACGAGAAGAGCGGCACGCTTCGCGTCTGGCTCTTCCAGGAGGTCAGCAACAAGCCCAAGGAGCAGGTCGTCGACGCGGCGATCGCCTCCTTCCGTGCCCAGCACAAGGACACGAAGGTCGAGGTCGAGTACATTCCCGTCGACACCCGTGCCCAGCGCATCAAGGCGGCCTTCAACGACCCCAAGAGCGCCCCCGACCTGATCGAGTACGGCAACACCGACACCGCCGGGTACGTCAAGGACGGCGGACTCGCCGAAGTCAGCGAGGAGTTCGACGCCTGGGACGAGGCGAAGGACGCCGACCCGACCGCGAAGCAGTCCGTGACGGTGGACGGCAAGGTGTACGGGGCGCCGCTCTTCGTCGGCGTACGCGCGCTGTACTACCGGACCGACGTCTTCGAGGAGCTCGGCGTCCAGCCCCCCAAGACCCAGGCGGAGCTCGTCTCCACCGCCAAGAAGATCCACCGGGCGAAGCCGGACCTGTACGGGATCGCCGTCGGAGGCGCCTATACATACGGTGCGATGCCGTTCATCTGGGCGAACGGCGGCGAACTCGCCGAGAAGCAGGGCACTTCGTACAAGTCCGCGATCAACAGCCCGGCCGCACGCAAGGGCATCGAGGCCTACACCTCGCTCTTCAAGGACGACAACTGCCCGGCCGCGAAGTGCGCGTCGATGGGCGGCAACGCGACGGTGACGGCGTTCGCCTCCGGAAAGGCGGCGATGGCGATCGGCGGCGACTTCAGCCACGCGGCGGTCGAGGCCGGCGCGGTGAAGGGCAAGTACGCGGTCGTCCCGCTGCCGGGCGTCGAATCCGGCTCGGTCGCCCCCGCCTTCGCGGGTGGCAACAACATCGGTGTCCTGAAGAGCAGTTCGCACCGGACGCTGGCGGTGGAGCTGATGAAGTCGCTGGCGGGCAAGGACACGCAGAGCAAGCTCTTCGACGCGATGGGATTCCTGCCGACGTACACGGACGTCCGGGCCGAGGCGGCCACGAAGGAGCCCTTCGTGAAGCCCTTCATCGACACCCTCGCCGCCGACACCAAGTTCGTCCCCGCGTCGCCGGGCTGGGGCCAGATCGACGCGTCGCTCGTCCTGCCGACGATGTTCCAGGAGATCGTCAGCGGCAAGAAGAACGTGGCGACGGCGTCGGACGACGCGGCGAAGAAGATGGACGCGGCGTTCGCGTCCGCGGGCTGAGTGCGATGACGCCCCGCACGCCGGGGGCCGACGCCCCCGAGCCCTCCCTCCCGCCGCCGACCGCCGCCGCGCCGGGTGGCGGTCCGGGCGGGACTGCGCCTCCTCCGGCCGGCCCGGCGTCCGCGGCGTCGGGCGCTCCGAGGCCGTCGGTTCCGTCGGCCGCGTCGGTCGCCGAGGCCACGCCTGCGTCGGCGGAGCAGGGCCCCGCGGAGGCGGAGACCCGGGCTGCAGGGCCGGTGCCGGAGGCGGTTCCGGCCTGTTCGGGGAACGGCCCGGCCGAGGTTCAGGGGGAGCGTGAGGACGGACGCCCGGGTCGCGGTCTCCGTACCGGTCGCATGTCCCGGCCTTCGGCTCCGACGGGCGACGAGGCCATGGCCCCGGCCGACGACGTGCCGGCGTCGGGCCCTGCCTCCGCAAGCGCCGGCACCCCCGCCCACGCGCTGGTGGCACGGGAGGTCATTCAGGCGGCGGATCTCGACGCCGTCGATGTCGGGCCGTTCGGGAACACGGCGGAAGGCGGC
>NZ_JBEOXF010000039.1:0-73116 GCF_040296405.1 Streptomyces sp. NPDC002133
GCTTTGGCGGCGACCCTGCGCGTGTGCAACCGGGCGGCTGATGCCGCCTCGGTGGTGGCTTATGAGACGGGCACCACCACCCGCAACGAGCTGCAGAAGCTCGTCTACACGCGCCTGAAGGCGGAGTTCGGGCTGGCTGCCCAGCCGGCTGTGCGGGTGGTGAAGAAGGTCGTGGACGCTTACGCCACGTTGCGCGCCAACATCCGGGCGGGAAACCTGGGTCCGGCCACCTCGAAGCGGCGCAGGCGTGCGGAGTCGAAGCCGGTCGTCTTCCGGCCTGATGCGGCCCAGCCGTACGACGACCGGATCCTGTCCTGGCAACGACACACGGACGGTCAGCATCTGGACGGTGGCCGGGCGGATCAAGTCCGTCCGGTACACCGGGCACCCCGGCCAGTTGGCGATGCTCGAGAAATACCGCAAGGGCGAGTCGGATCTCGTGCACCGGGACGGCATGTGGTTCCTTATCGCCACCTGCGAGATTCCCGAAGCGCCGCTCAACACCGACCCGGTGGACTGGGTCGGCGTGGACCGGGGCATCGCCAACCTCGCCACCACGTCCGACGGGACCAACTACCAGGGCCGCCGCCTTGGCCGCTACCGGCGCTGGCACGCCCGCAAGCGAGCCGAACTCCAGGCGAAGCAGACCCGCTCCGCCACCAGGCGGGCCAAACGCCGGGCACGCCGCGAGGCCCGGCACGCTACTCATGTCAACCACAGGATCAGTAAAGAGATCGTGGCCGTCGCTGGGGGTACCTCCCAGGCGAAGCGCTGGGGGAGCACCGGACGCGGCATCGCCCTCGAAGAACTGAGTGGCATCCGTGACCGGGTACGGCCATCTCGCGACCAGCGGGCCGCGCTCTCCTCCTGGCCGTTCCACCAGCTCGAAGAGCACATCCGGTACAAAGCCCGGCGAGCCGGAGTGCCGGTGATCTCGGTGGACGCCCGCTACACCTCGCAGATGTGCCCCAGATGCGGGCACACGGCGAGAAACAACCGTCCCGTCCGGGACACCTTCTCCTGTCGTCGGTGCGGGCTCGCCGGCCCGGCCGATCACGTCGCCGGGGTCAACGTGCGCAACCGCGCACGCTCGGCGTGGGTTCTCGTCAACGGACCCGTACCACAAAAGGCATGAACACGTCCCTTCTGCTGGTAGATGCGACCCGTGACCGCCCTGCCGTAGGGGGCAGTCGGGAGCGCGACAAGGCGCAAACGACAGAGCCAACACGCTCGATCGTTTACGGCCGAGAAGTTGACCAGTACACGAGACCGCCGCGTCTTCCGGGGGCCTCTCAGCCGCACCTCGCCCGCCGAAGCTTCGGTGCAGCAGTGGGGCTCTGCGTTCGTCGTACCGGGAGCTCGCTGGAGCGAGGATACGCAGAGTGCGTGGGCCCACCCCGATCGGGCGGATCCCGCACGGCCCATGATGTATCGCCCGATTGCTGAGGCAGTTGGACCTGAATGCCTCTCACCTGTGGTTGCTCGCCTGCAGGAAGTGCTTCCGAGTCACGACGTTGTCGTGGAACAAGACCATCCAAGTGCCGTACCTGGGCGGAGATGGGCCATCACAGCACCCGCCCGAGGCCGGGTTCGATGAGGGCATCCGTGCCGAGATCCGCGCCGAAGGCACCCTCCTCGCGGGGCCCTGCCGGAGTACCGCAGATGTTGCCGCCGTTCGGTTTCAGGCGAGCGGATTCCGGAGGGCCCCGACGGACGTTCCTCGCCGTGCGGCGGACTTCGACACGTCTGGCTGCCGGTAAGCCGATGGAGCGGCACCGTCCGGGCGTGGCCGCCGCGTCTGCGATGACACGGGGGTGGGGCCGGCTGTTACTCACTTTCGGGTGACGGCGGGTGCGGTGTCCGGCGCGAGCGGGGCGGTGTGAGGGTGCAGAGGTTGATTGGTGGACGGGTCGGTGTATTTGGCACCGGGTCCGCGGGGCGAGCAGGATCGATTCGTGCGTCCTGCAGGTGAGTGTTTCGGATATGTCCGCATTCAGTAACTTGAATCAAGTCTTCCAGGTTTGTGTCGAGTTGCCCGGCAGTGTGGGGGTCCTCGGCCAGCCGGCCGGAGGTTCGCACTCGCTCCTGCTCCCTCTATCGGGCAGCAGGGCAAATGACTTGAGGGGCTTCATGTCCGCTTCACGTATCACCACTGCCCGTCGTCTCGTCGCCGCCGTTCTCGCCTCGGGGGCGGTGGTGGCCGCGGCTGCCGTACCGGCCTCGGCGGACGGCGGGCGGGACGGCCGGCACCACCGGAGCGTCTCGCCCGTGGTGATCAGCAAGGTCCAGGCCGACAGTCCCGGCCGGGACACCCGCTCCAACCACTCCCTGAACGCCGAGTGGGTGGAGGTGAGCAACACCGGCCGCCGGGCGGTGAACCTGCGCGGCTGGACCCTGACCGACGAGGATGGTCAGCGCTACCGCTTCAACCTGCGCCTGGACGGCCGTTCCACGGTCCGTATCCACACCGGCGAGGGTCGTGACACCCGGCGTGACGTCTTCCAGGACCGCCGCAACCACGTCTGGGACAACGACCGCGGCACCGCCACGCTGCGCGACGACCGGGGCCGGGTCATCGACACCGAGTCCTGGGGCCGCCACCACCGCGGAGGCCGCCACTGAGTCTGTGACGTGACCAGGTGACGGCCGTGCCCTGACGGCGGGGCGCGGCCGCCACCACCCCGCGCCGGCCCGCTGCTCCTTCGGGCCGGTAGCGGGGCGGCCCGGCTCGACCTGCGCAATCGATACCAGGGGGCCGGCGATCCCCGGGCCCGTCAGGTGCTCGGGGTGGCCCGGACGCCGATCGAGCGCGGAGGCCGGGCTCACCGCGTACTTGGGGTGTGCGCGGGCCCGGCCTGGATCACGATCCTGGGCCGGGCCGGGTTGGCTTGCTGTGCCGGTCAGTTGACCACGGCGGCGAACATGCCGGGCTCGTAGGAACCTCCCCGCTGGTGCACGATCACGGCGAGCCGGTTGGCCGCGTTGATCAGGGCGACCAAGCAGACCAGTGCGGCGATCTGGTCGTCGTCGTAGTGCTTGCGTACCTCGGCCCAGGTCTCGTCGGACACTCCGTCGTGGGCGTCGGCGAGCCGGGTGCCCTCTTCGGCGAGCGCCAGCGCAGCCCGCTCGGCCTCGGTGAACACGGTGGACTCGCGCCAGGCGGCGACCAGATGGAGCCGGACCGCGGTTTCATCGGCGGCTGCGGCCTCCTTGGTGTGCAGGTCGATGCACCAGCCGCAGCCGTTGATCTGGCTGGCACGCAGGGACACCAGCTCCTGCGTGGACTTCGCCAGCGACGACTGGTGGATCACCAGGCTGGCGTTGGCGAACCGCTTGGTGAACTTGGTGGCGATCTCGTTGTCGAACAGGTTGAACCGGGCGTCCATGATTTCGTCCTCACTCGTGGGTTGTACGGGACGAACACGAGATGCCGGCGCCCCGCTCTCTGTGACGGGGCGGTTGTGTGACGTGCGCCACCGCTGACGGGTGTCACAAAGCGGCGGGGAGCGGCGTCTTGTGCGTGGCGTTGTCGGGAGCGGACAGGCAGGAGCAGCCGGTGAAGAGCGAGCAGACCGAGAGGGCCGAGCTGACCGAGCGGACCGGGGGCACGGCCGGGCAGTTCACCGGCGGCGGACGTACGGACCCCGCCACCGAGGCATTCGTCGCCCATCGCAATCTGCTGTTCACCGTCGCCTACGAGATGCTCGGCTCGGCCGCCGACGCGGAGGACGTACTTCAGGAGACCTGGCTGCGGTGGGCGGGTGTCGATCTCGGCACGGTGCGGGACCATCGCGCGTACCTGGTCCGGATCACCACCCGCCAGGCGCTGAGCCGACTGCGTACGCTCGGCCGCCGCAGGGAGTCCTACGTCGGTCCCTGGCTGCCCGAGCCCCTGCTGACCGCGCCCGACGTGGCCGAGGTCCGAACCCGCACAACGATCAGGACCTCGAAGTCGTCGTTCGTTCGCGGTTCCGATCGCAGATCGGCGTTTGAGGGCGAAGCTGTCGGTGGGGTCGTGATACGCCAGGAGGCCCTTGCGTCGCCAGGGCCTCTGTCAGGTGGTCTTGATCTGGCCTCCGTCGATGACGAATTCGCCGCCGGTGATGTTGCCGGCGTGTGGGGAGGCCAGGAAGACGGTGAGGTCGGCCACCTCCTGTGGTTCAGTGATTCGCCCGGTGGAGATGCCCATCTGCTGGGGCACGATCTCGTCCAAAGCCTCTTTCGCCGTTCGGCCCGCGCCGGCCGCGACAGTGTCGGCGAAGGCGCCGGGGGCGGTCCAGAACGGGGTGCGTACGGGGCCGGGAGCGACGGCGTTGACGCGGACACCGCGGGGGGCGAACTCCTCCGACAGAGCTTTGGTGAGGTTGCTCAGGGCGGCTTTGGCTGCGGAGTAGTCCACCACCATGGGGAAGGGCATTCGGGCGTTGATGGAGCTGATGTTGACGATCGCCCCATCGCCGTGAGCCAGCAAGTGCGGCAACGCCGCGCGGCTGGCGCGCACGGCACTCAAGAACGTCATGTTGAGGGCATGTACCCATGCGGCGTCCTCGACGTCGAGGAAGCCGGAGCGTGGGCTGGTGGCGCCAACGTTGTTGACCAGCACGTCGATCCTGCCGTGTCGGCCCGCCGCCTCCTGGATCAGCGCGTCCGCGGCGTCGGCGTCGGCCAGATCGACCGGATGAAAGACGACGTCGTACCGCTCGCGCAAGGCAGCGAGCTCAGGTGTTTCCGTGCGGCTGCCGACAACGACACGCGCGCCCTCACGGCCGAATGCCTCGGTGATGGCCAGGCCGATGCCCTTGCTGCCTCCGGTGACGACGGCGACCTTGTCCGTGAGGTTCAGCTCCACCGGATTCTCCTCCGCGGCATACGTAAATCAATCCAGACTGGGTGCTTTGAGTGAGTATCGGGCTTAGGTTCGGCGCAGGTGCCCATCGCCACGCGGCGGCCGCCGAGGACTGCTGCGTGCCAGCGTCCGAGCCAGGGCTGTCCCCGTCGCAGACACCTCGCCCGGTACGCCGTCAAGCCCGACGTGGCCGAGTGCGGCTTGGTGGAGACGCGCTTCGGGTCCCGGCGGCTGGATCCGGCGGCTTCGAGACCAGTCGGCGAAGGTGAGGCGGGCCGGGCAGCACGACCGGTCCCGCCTTCCGGGCAGCACCCTGGTCGTCCTCTCCTCGCGGCACCGAGGACAACGCCTACTCGCCGTTCAGCACCTGCGCGCGGCCGACGAGGCGGCGAAGCACGTCGAGAGTGAGCCGCTTCCAGGGAATGCCGGCGGGGTGGGCCGGCAGATGGACCATGCTGCCCGTGTGGGCGCGGCTACGAATGCGCACCAGCGGTGCGGCGGGCAACTCGCGCCGCATGTCGTTGACGGATCCGGGACTGGCTCGGATGGCGTCGACCTCGCCCGACCGGCTGGGGCCGTGGGTCGCGAGCATGTGGATGGCTTCCGTGGCAGTGCCGGTGGGGGTGTAGCGCTGCGCCGGTGGCGTCCGCCTCGGCCGGGCTGCGCGAACGGTGCCGGACGGGGTGGCAATGGTGATCACAGGATCTCTCCTCGCGGGGCGTACTTGCACGGGGTGCTGGCGGGGCCGGGTCCGCCTCCGGGCGCGGGGGCCGGTGGTCGGCTCGGTCCGTACGGGTGTGGGCCGGCTACGCGCGACGGGGTGCCGTCCCCCGCGGTGCGTGGGGCACGTCAGGTGGTGGGCGCCGGTGGGCAGAGTGGGGGATGACAAGGCCAAGCTCTCGGCCGCGCGGCGCCCGTGGTCCGGGCAGTACTCGGGGCAGACTCCGGCCCAGCAGTTGACCCGGCCGGGGAGAGCGGGGTTTGGCTTTGTGCATGTCCACCGGTACTGGCTCAGCTTCTGGGGTGCTGTGACCGAGCGTTGCGAGACGGCGAGGCGGACGCCTCGGTGGTCAGGGCTGGATGTGATCCGGCCGATCGAGGTTAAGGTGCTGATTCACGAAGTGAGGAGAACCGGCGTGCCCAACGGACAGCGGCTGGAGGCGCCCTCGATCTCCTGCGTGCCGAGCTGGTGGCCGGGCTAGACACACGCACGTTCTGAGATCAGGGCTTGAGGTCGATGGCCGCTGGTGACTCGGCTCACGGCATCAGCTTGGGTAGCTGCGATCATTTGCGGCCGGGTTGGTCGCTGATCTGGGCGAACGGCCGGTGCAGGGCCTTGTCGGGCTCGGCTGTTTTCACCGTGATTCCCCGCTGTTCCCCGTCTTGCCGCGGGGCTCCTCGTTTGGCCCCCGGGTGGCAGTCATCTCAGGCTGTCACTTCCCAGGGAGTGAGGCGTGAGCGTCTGGTCTCAACTCTCGTGCTTCGCCCTGGTGTTGATGGCGCATGCCGGGCCACCAGGCGGTAGGGGACTTCGCTCAAGGGACTCAGTGGACGACCTGCGTCCACGGGGTGGGAGAGGGTCCTTTTCGGGCGGACTTCTGGGCGTGATTCGGGGGCTTCGAGGGCAGACGTGACCTAGGACACGTACGAAACGGTTTCGTTTCGATAGATCTAGGGGCTAAGCTCGCTTCTGTACGAAACCGTTTCGTTCGATGGGGAGTGGATGAGCATGGCTGATGCCGCAACGGGGCGCCGCAGCCGGATCACGCCCGAGCGCGAGGCTGAGCTCTACGCGGCCGTGCTCGATCTGCTTCGGGAGGTCGGCTACGACGCCCTGACCATGGATGCCGTGGCCGCCCGCACCCGGTCCAGTAAGGCCACCCTCTACCGCCAGTGGGGGAACAAGCCGGAGCTGGTCGTCAAGGCGCTCAGGCACCAGAAGCCGGTGACTATAGGCGAGATCGACACCGGGAGCCTGCCCGGCGACTTCCACGAGATGGTCTCGCAGTCCGACGACTGCCAGATGGAGCGGGACACCTCGCTGATGCGGGGCCTGGCCATGGCGGTGCACGAGAACGCCGATCTTCTGCGCGCCCTGCGTGAGCTGCTGTTCGAGCCGGAGATGACCGGCCTCGACCAGATGCTGAGGCGGGCCGTGGAGCGGGGCGAGATCCGCGCGGACAACCCCACGCTGGAGTACGTACCGCACATGCTGGTCGGCGCCCTTGTCGTCCGGGGGCTGATCGACAACCAGCCGCCCACGAAGGCCTTCCTCACCTCGTACATCGACGCCGTGGTCCTCCCCGCCCTCGGCGCCTGACACCCGGGGGCCCCGCACCCCTCTCGCAGCACCTGACGCGGCCGCTCACGTCGTCCGCCGATGACACCTGCCCATAAGACCCCACGACCTGACCCGGGAGTACCTCCTCGTGGCCACATTGCTCTACAAACTGGGCCGGCTATCCTTCCGGCGGCGACATTTCATCGCCCTCATCTGGGTGGCTCTGCTGACCCTTGCGGGTGCGGGCGCCGCACAGGCGCCCGCGCCGGGCTCCACCTCCTTCTCGATCCCCGGAACTGAGGCGCAAAAGGCCTTCGAGCTACTGGAGGATCGTTTTCCCAGCGCCAGCGCCGACGGAGCCACCGCGCGCGTCGTCTTCAAGGCGCCAGACGGCGAGAGGATCACCTCTTCCGACAACAAGGCCGTCGTCAAGGAAGCCGTCAAGGAGCTCGGCTCGGGCTCCGAGGTCGCCGCCGTCACCGACCCGTTCCAGGTCAAGGCCGTCAGCCAGGACGCTACGACCGCGTATGCGCAGGCGTCGTACAAGGTCTCCGGCAGGGAGCTGGAGGACTCCTCGCGTGACGCGCTCGAGGACACGGCACAGGAGGCGCGGAACGCGGGGCTGACCGTCGAGATCGGCGGCGACGCGCTCGAGACTGTCCCCGAGACGGGCGCCACCGAGGTCATCGGCATCGGCGTCGCCGCGGTCGTGCTGGTGATCACCTTCGGTTCGCTGATCGCGGCTGGACTGCCGCTGCTCACCGCACTGATCGGCGTCGGCATCGGCATCTCCACGATCACCGCGCTGGCGAACACGCTCGAGCTGGGCTCCACCACCTCCACCCTCGCGATGATGATCGGCCTCGCCGTCGGCATCGACTACGCCCTCTTCATCGTCTCCCGCTACCGCGCCGAGCTCGCCGAGGGCCGTGAGCGCGAGGAGGCGGCGGGACGGGCGGTCGGCACCGCGGGCTCCGCGGTGGTCTTCGCCGGTCTCACAGTCGTGATCGCACTGGTGGGCCTCTCCGTCGTCAACATCCCCGTGCTCACCAAGATGGGCATCGCGGCCGCCGGCACCGTCGTCATCGCGGTCCTCATCGCGCTCACCCTCATCCCGGCGCTCCTCGGATACGCGGGCAGGAAGGTGCGGCCCGCGGGCGTGAAGAGCAAGCTGCTCGGCGGCGGCGGCAAGAAGGCCAAGGGCGAGTCCGGCGGGCACAGCGCGGAGAAGCCCAACATGGGCACGCGGTGGGCGCGCTTCGTCGTCCGCCGCCCCGTCGCGGTGCTGCTCCTCGGCGTCGTGGGCCTGGGTGCCGCCGCGGTCCCGGCCGCCTCGCTCGAGCTCGGTCTGCCGGACGACGGTACGCAGCCGACCAGCACCACGCAGCGCAAGGCGTACGACCTGCTCTCCGAGGGGTTCGGGCCCGGCTTCAACGGGCCGCTGATGGTCGTCGTCGACGCGAAGTCCAGCGACGCCCCGAAGACGGCCGTCAAGGAAGTGGCCACGACCATCAAGAGCCTCGACGGCGTGGCTGCGGTGACCCCGGCGACGTACAACAAGGCCGGCGACACCGCGATGATCACCGTGGTGCCGGACTCCAAGCCGTCCTCGGCCGGGACCGAGGACCTGGTGCACGCCATCCGCGACGCGGGCACGGACATCAAGGCCGACACCGACGCGAAGGTGCTGGTCACCGGCTCCACCGCGATGAACATCGACGTCTCGCAGAAGCTCAACGACGCGCTGCTCCCGTATCTGGCGCTGGTCGTCGGTCTGGCGTTCGTGCTGCTGATCGTCGTCTTCCGCTCGATTCTGGTGCCGCTCAAGGCCGCGCTCGGCTTCCTGCTCTCCGTGATGGCCGCGCTCGGCGCCGTCGTCGCGGTCTTCCAGTGGGGCTGGCTCGCCAATCTCATGGGCGTCGAGGAGACCGGCCCGGTGATGTCGACGATGCCGATCTTCATGGTGGGCGTCGTCTTCGGCCTGGCGATGGACTACGAGGTTTTCCTGGTCACGCGTATGCGAGAGGCGTACGTGCACGGGGAGCGGCCCGGTCAGGCCATCGTGACCGGATTCCGGCACGGGGCCCGGGTGGTCACCGCCGCGGCCGTCATCATGATCGCGGTTTTCGCCGGCTTCATCGGCTCCAGCGAGTCGATGGTCAAGATGATCGGCTTCGGTCTCGCGATCGCCGTCTTCTTCGACGCGTTCATCGTGCGGATGGCCATCGTCCCGGCGGTCCTGGCGCTGCTCGGCAGGGCGGCCTGGTGGCTGCCGAAGTGGCTCGACCGCGCGCTGCCGAACGTCGACGTGGAGGGTGAGGGCCTGCGCGACACCCACGACACCTCGAAGAACCCCGACCCGGAGCCCATGGGCACGGCCCTCCCGGCCTCCGGCGACACCGTGCCCGTCGCCATGCGCGAGCCGGTGGCCGTGGGGGTGGCCGTGTCCGGATCCGATGCCGGGCTCGCGCCGGTGCAGGAGCTCCAGGGGCAGGCCCTGGCCAGTACCGCAGCCGGTTCGGGTGAGGGGCCTTACGGGTCGAACGGCTCTGGCATTCGCGGCACTGTCCGCAACGCGAGCGGTGTGGCCGTCGCGGGTGCCGCAGTGACGCTGATCTCGCCGAGTGGACGGCAGCTGGGCCGCTCTGTGGCGCAGGCCGACGGCTCGTACGCGGTGAATGCCCCCGGGTCCGGCAGTTACGTGGTGATCGTGGCGGCCGAGGGGCACCAGCCGCACGCGTCCACGATCGCTGTTGGCGAGGAGGTGCTGCACGACATCGTGCTCTCCGGGGCGAGCGGTCCGGCGGGCGGGTCGGTGCGGGGCATCGTGTGTGCGGGCTCGGGCGCGGAAGGCCGGCCGCTGCCGGATGCACGGGTCACGCTGGTGGACGCGGCGGGTCGTGTGGTCGCCACCGCCACCACCGGTGAGGGCGGCGCGTACGCCTTCACCGACCTGGTCGCCGGTGAATACTCGATCGTCGCCAGCGGCTACCCGCCGGTGGCGAGCGCGCTGCAGGTCGACGGGGCCGGAGTGGACGGCTTCGACATCCGCCTGCACCACGCGGACGAGTAGTCCACCTCACCACCTGAGGGCACATGGTCTCCGAGTCCGCCGAGAGCGGGGTGGACCCCGGGCGCGCCGCCCGTGAGGACGGGGCAGGCGCAAGGGGAGGGCCCGGCGGCAGCGCGAGCGGCGCTGCCGTCGGGCACACGCGCGCGTGGACGTCCGGGCCCCGCCCAGGAGTCCGACTCCGGTGCTCCCACCGTCCGCTGCTCAGTGCGTGATCGGCCCCCCGTGGCCATGTAGGCGTCCGGCACGGCGCTTTGGGCGAGAAATCGCAGGATGTCGCCAGCGGCACACGCAAGAGGCCGGGGCGCCCGACTCTCGCCATGCGCCGCCGCCCTGTGTGCGTTTCCAATGAGGCGGTAGACCCCGAGCCGGGTGATCCACCCATAGGTGTAGCGGGTGACCCAGTTCCGGCCCGCCTGGCCGTGTTTCCGGCTGGTGAAGATCGCCAGCCGTTCGTGGACGTAGCTGTCGACCGCGTTGAACTTCCGCCCAGAGTTCCCGTTGCGGAAGTACGCTGCCAGCCCCGCAGGACCGGGTTGAGGTCGGCGACCACAGCGGACACCGGCCGCTCGGTCTTCGAGATCGCGGTTGCCGCTCGGACCTTGTCCCGCAGCACCCGCATCGCTCTGGCCGAAGGCCGTCACCGGCGCGATGCGCAACCCCACCCTCCCCGGCGCCGACGGTCCGGCCAACCTCCACGCCGCGGCCCTGGCCGCCGCCTACCCCGGACTCAGGGGCGCCGGCTGCCTCGTCGTACTCGGCGACGAGATCCACGCGGCCCGGACCGTCCGCAAGTCCCACACCACCAGCCCCGCCGCCTTCACCTCACCGGCGTGCGGTCCGATCGCCCGGGTCGCGGAGAATCGGGTGCGGATGCTGGGCGGCCTGCCACGTCGCGGACCGCCTGACCGGGAGCAGTCGGCGGAACCAGGGGTGGTCCGGCGCGATCACCTTGATCGCGTCCGCCAGCCAGACGCGCTGCGACGCCCCCCAGGAGCGGCAGCACCGCCTCGAAGTCGGTCTCGTCCTTGTCCCTGGTCGCCTTCGCCTTGTAGAAGAGCTGCACCTTGGGCGCGAGATACGGGACACCCGTCTTGCTCGTCCGCCCGAGCCGGTCGATCGGGAGCCGGACCTCCGGGTCGCGCCGTGAGGCCCACTGGGTGCCCTCGGCCTCGTCCAGCATGAGTTGCACCGACCAGGGCGCCTCCGGCGTCCGGCGGCACCAGATGTCGTGGAGCGGCGGCTGAAGGGCCTCTCCAGGAGGCCACGGCCGCAGCTCCGCCTGGCCGGGTGGGTCCGCCACGTACAGGTCCCAGTCGGCCAGGAGATCACGAACGAGGGCCTGGCCACGGCGGAGGGCCAGGACGTCGAGGTCTCCGTGCGGACGCAGTTCACGGCCTACCGCGACGACGTAGCGGATCGCGTCGAACATCTGCCGGTGGCAGTAGCCTTCCGGCCGACCGCCCTGCCCCTGAAGCCAGGCCGGCACCGGCAGTGCCGCCCGGGACGCCCTGGATGCGGGTCCAGCGCGGCGGGGTCGCGCTGGACCAGATTCGCGAGGCGGCCATCGAGGCGCGTGTCGAGTACGAGGAGCAGCGACGGCGCGGCGACGCAGATGATTGATCTGCTGCTGGGGAATCCTTAGAGCAACCAATGGTTGCGCATGCTGGAGGAATGCCATACGGTAATACGCAACCAAAGGTTGCACGAGGAGGGGAGTGGGATGGAGTACGGCAGCATCGAGCGGGAGATCCACGTCGAGGCCACGCCCGAGGTGGTCTACGAGGTCATCAGCAAGCCCGAACACCTGCGGGAGTGGTGGCCGGACGAAGCAGAACTCGAGCCGGTGCCCGGCGCCACCGGGGTCATCTCGTTTGGCGACAGGACTACGCCGGAGGCGCAGGTCGCACCAGTCACGGTGGTGGAGGCCGACCCGCCCCGGCGGTTCTCCTTCCGGTGGGTGTACGACGAGGGTGAGGCCGCGACGTCGGCCAACTCGCTCCTGGTGACCTTCGAGCTGGTCCCGTCGGGTGCGGGCACGCTGCTGCGCTTCACCGAGGAGGGGTTCCGGGAGAAGGGCTGGGAGGCGGCCGTGCTCGAGGAGCAGTACCGCGAGCACGTCACCGGCTGGGACTACTTCCTGCCCCGCCTGGTCACGTATGTCGCTCGGCTGGTGTCGACGCCATGAGCGTCACCATCGACGACGAGCTCTGGTCGGCGGTGGGGGACCCCGTCCGGCGGCGGATGCTCGACCTGCTGCTGGCGGGCGGCGGGACGGCAACCACGCTGAGCGAGCAGTTGCCGGTCACACGGCAGGCGGTCGCCAAACACCTCGGCGTACTCGGCCGGGTCGGGCTGGTCCACGTCACGCCATCCGGACGCGAGCGCCTCTACGAGGTGGACGAGGCCCAGCTCGCCCGCGCGGTCGCGCAGTTGTCGTCGGTCGGGGCCACATGGGACGCCCGGCTGCGTCGCATCAAGCAGATCGCCGAAACAATCCAGCGCAGCCAGGAGGGCTGACACCTCACGAACGAACGTCGCCGCATCCGTGGCGGCGCTGATGAACCGCGCCCGAATGCGGGCGCTTACACGAGAATGAGGTATCGAGATGGTGGACATCCTGCACAGGATCGGAGTCATGTCGTCTCCCGACGCTGTCTACGCAGCTTTGACCACGGTCGATGGGCTGGCGAGCTGGTGGACGGAGGACACGGACGGCGACGGCAATGTCGGGGGAGTAATCCGGTTCCGCTTCGAGCCCGGCGGGTTCGACATGAAGGTCCTGGAGGCTCAGCCCGCCGAGCGCGTGCTCTGGGAGGTCGTCGACGGTCCCGAGGAGTGGATCGGCACGCAGATCCGCTTCGAGCTCAAGCAGGAGGACGGCTTCACGATCGTGTTGTTCCGGCACGAAGGCTGGAAGGAGCCGGTGGAGTTCATGTACCACTGCAGCACCAAGTGGGCGACCTTCCTGATGAGCCTCAAGAAGCTGGTCGAAACCGGCAAGGGTGAGCCGGCGCCGCACGACGTCAAGATCAGCAACTGGCACTAGACCTTGCCCGTCATGTCCTGGCGGAAGCGAGCTTCCCACATAGGAAGCTCGCTTCCGCCAGGACATCGGGCATTGCTCGAACCGGGGGAGAGCAGGAGTAATTGTCAATGCCTGTGTGTCGGTTGAGGTTGTTCAGGCTGCGTGAGCCTCGGGGCGTTCGACGAGGTGGCCGCGTTCGAAGCGGGATCCGGCCCGGACGAGGGCGACGAGGTGGGGCGCGTTCACGGCCCGCCAGCGACCCTGGGCGGACTCGACGAGCTTGAAGACCATCGCGAGGGCCGCGGCCGCACTGCCGGCCCCCCGGGTGACCTTCGTCCGCAGCCGGACCGTCGCGAACGTCGACTCGAACGGGTTGGTCGTGCGCAGGTGAATCCAGTGCTCGGCCGGGAAGTCGTAGAACGCCAGCAGCTCCTCGACGTCGTCGGTGATCTTCTTCACCGCCTTGGGCCACTTCGTGCCGTAGGCATGCTCGAAGGCGGTGACCGCCTTGAGCGCGTGCTCGCGGTCCTCGGCGTTGTAGATGTCCTGCAGGGCCTTGCGGGCACCTGGCTGGGCCGACTTCGGCAGGGCATTGACCACATTGGCCGTTTTGTGAACCCAGCACCTCTGGTGCCGGGCTTCGGGGAAGACCTCGGCCAGGGCCTTCCAGAAGCCGAGCGCGCCGTCGCCGACCGCGAGCACGGGCGCGCGCATGCCGCGGCGGGCGCAGTCCCGCAGCAGGTCGGCCCAGGACTCGGTGGACTCGCGGTAGCCGTCGGCCATCGCGATCAGCTCCTTGGTGCCGTCCGCGCGCACGCCCATCAGCACCAGGACGCAGGACTTCGCCTCGGCCAGGCGAATACGCAGGTGGATGCCGTCGGCCCAGACGTAGACGTAGTCGGATCCGGCCAGGTCGCGCTCGCCGAATGCCTTGTGGTCGGCCTGCCACTGGGTGGTGAGGCGGGTGACGGTGGCCGGCGAGAGACCGGCCGAGCTGCCCAGGAACTGCTCCAGTGCGGGCACGAAGTCGCCGGAGGACAGTCCGTGCAGATAGAGCAGCGGCAGCACCTCGCTGATCTTCGGGGACTTCCGCGCCCAAGGTGCCAGGATCGCCGAGGAGAACCGCTTGCGCTCCCCGGTGGTCTCGTCGGTGCGTTTGTCGTTCACCCGCGGGGCCTTCACCTCCACAGCCCCGGCGGCCGTGGTCACCGACCGGGGCTGGTGATAGCCGTTGCGCACCACCAGACGACGGCCCTGGTCGTTCCGCTGATCAGCCAACTCGGCTATGTAGGCATTGACTTCGGCTTCCAGGGCGGCGGCGAGCATCCGCCTCGCCCCTTCACGGACAATCTCGTCGATCAGGGAGCCGTTCGGGGTGCTGCCGTCGGCATTGACTACGCTGAGCACGGGCATGCCTTCCCGACCCGCGCTGCGAACGCGGGCCTACTCGGTGACCATCACAGGATCAATCGGGAAGGTACGCCCCTTCGCGTTCAACCCGAGGTTGATCCACAGGTCTTGAGCATTGCTCGTCGGCCCCGCGTTGCCGAACCTGTGAGCGAGACAGTCACACGATGGAGACCATGCGCTGGACTCTGCGGGCTCGGGCGCATACAACAGCGACAACAGGGGCGCCGGGGGCATCGGTTGGCTTCGCAACCCCGAGCTACCGCGAGGCCCTGCCTTCATGCGCCGAACCCCACCGCGATCACCCGATCAGGACCCCTGCTCGACCCGGCCCCACGTCGATCGGTCAGCGGATGGCTTCTCAGTCGCGGATCCCGACGACGCCCACACCCGCGTCCTGCAGGTCGCCCATGTCCTCGCGGAGGTCGTTGAACGGCTCGGGGAAGACAGCGGCCGCCACAAGCAGTTCGTAGCGACGACGCGGTGGGTCCTGAGGGAGATGGGCCGGTGGTGAGCGGTGCAGGATCGCGGTGACGCCGGGTGGTTCGGGGAGCATGAGGTGGTCGGGCAGGAACACGTTGTCGGCGACGAGGGTGTTGCTTCCTGTGGCGGTCAGGCCGGCTACGTACCAGGTGTCTTTGATCGTCAGTGCGGTCATCGGCAGGCACGCGGCGCCTGTTTTCGGGCCGTGGTCGTCACCGTCGATGCGGACGGCGAGGATGGCCTGGTCGGCGTGGAGGCAGCCTGATGCGAACCCCCACGAGCCGGTGACGAGGTAGCCGCCGTCCACCCGCTGCGCCTGTCCGCCCAGGCTGTTGACGCCACACGCCACAGGCAGATGCGTCGAGCCGCCGAACACCTCCTCGATGCCCTGCTCGGGCAGGAGCGCCAAGAGCCCGGTTGCTCCGGACAGGACGCTGCGGACCCATGCTGTCGAGGTGCAGCCATGGGCGAGTGCCGCTGATATCTCCATTTCGCTGAGCATGTCGATTCCACCACCGCCCGGCTGAGGCGGCAGTTGCGTGTGGACGAACCCCGCCTCGGCCAGCTCCGTCACGGTCTCGTCGGGCGGCCGCCGGTCGGACTCAGCCTGAGCTTGCCGTGCGGCGAGCCCCGGGGTCATCCGGGTGGCTGGGTGGCTGCTGACTTGAGGTCCTCGGCGGTGGGTGCGCTGGTGCTCGCAGAACTCTCCTCGGGTGCTTGACCGGAGAACGCGGTGTCCATCGGTCGGAAACAGGTGTGTAAGACCATTGACGCACTTCCAGGATTGGTGCAACCATTCCGGCACCGCAGCCGCGGTCCGGTCGAGGCCCCCTCCCACACGCTCAGCGTTCGGACAGTGCGGGCCACCGGAAGCCATGACTCGAGGAGGCAAGAGACCCGATGGGCAGCAAACTCGTCGAAGAGATCGCCAAGGCCGGAGAGCCGAGCGCAGAGTTCCGCAGCATCTGGACCGATCTGCGCAACGTGGCGTTCGAGCAGGGCTGGCTCGACGTCAAGGGCACGAAGATCCGCTACCTGCGTTCCGGAGCCGGTAAGCCACGGAAGGTCATCATGCTGCCGGGCACCGGCAGTCACGCGGAGACCTTCGCGCCGAACCTCGGTCCCCTGGGTGAGCAGTTCGAGTGCTGGGCCATCGACATACCCGGCTGTGGCTACAGCGACAAGCCTGACGTTCCCTCATACGACAGTCGGTACATCGCCGCGTTCCTGAAGGACATGGCCGAGGTGATCGGCGCCGAACAGGTCGACCTGGTCGCTTGTTCGGTCGGCTCGTGGGCGGCCCTCCAGGCTGCGCACCTCTACCCGGAACTGGTGCGTCGGCTGATCATCGTTTCGCCGGGCGGCGGCCCAGTGCCCGACGAGAACGACGAGTGGTACGAGTTCTGGAACCTGCCCGACATCGCCACCGTGTTGGGCAGCGAGGGCGAGGCCCGCCGAGAGATCGTCAAGCAGCCGACGTGGGAAGCAGCCGAGGCCATCCTCACCGGTCTCATGCCCGACCGGCGCCGGCTGCCCGACGACATGATCGCCGCGAGGCTCGACGTCAACCGCCAGCCCGGCGCCGCCGACGTATACCCGAAGGTGAACTGGTGGGTCGACTACGACCTGCGCCAGGCCAACGGCCTCACCCGCGACGACCTCCGCAACATCCAGCAACCCGTCCTGGGCATGTGCGAACGCGACGACCGGGTCCTCGTCATCATCCAGGCCATGTTCGAGGCCCTACCCGACAGCAAGCTCTACCGCGTCGAAGGCGTCGGCCACTGGCCCCACTACGAAACACCCGACCAGTTCAACACCTGGGCACTCGAACACCTCACGGCGTGACCGCGACGACCACCACCACGCCGAACCGACCAGCTTGACTGCAATCCCGTTCCGACCGGCCTGCTCGCCTGATGACGGGCAGGCCGCTATCCCGATCAATTACGCCAGGAGGTAAGGATCATGACCACCGGAAGCAACGTTGAGGGTATCTGGGAGTTCGTCGCGCAAACGCCCAGGGGGCCGATGCGGTGCACCTTGTCCGTGCTGGCGGACGGCGACCGCTTCACCGGGACGGTGAAAGGCGACTTCGGCGAACTCGAGGTGACCGACGGGCAGATCGAGGACGGCCCGGTCCCGGTTCTGCGCTGGGCGATGAAGCTCAAGGCTCCTCTTCCCCTCACCGTCAAGTGCAACGCCGAACTGACCGGCGACGAACTCAAGGGCACGATCACCGCCTTCGGCATCGGTAGCTTCCCGGTGGTCGGCGGGCGGGCCTCCTGAAGCGCTTCGCGAGCCCCTGTCCCCTCGAGTAGAGACGGTTTCCATGAAGCTAGCTTCCTACGTCCGGTCCGGTGCCCCGTCCTACGGGATCTACACCGATGCGGGACTCGTCGACATCGGTCAGCGTCCCGATCGCCCCGCGGAAACTCTGAAAGACGCCCTGGGCGAGCTGAGCGCCTTGGCGGTGTTCTCCACGCAGGCGCCCACCATCGGCCTCGACGAGGTCGAGTTCCTGCCACCCGTTTGGAACTCCGACCGCATCATCTGCGCCGGCCTGAACTACAAGGAACACATCCGGGAGCTCGGCTTTCCCGAGCCTGAGGTGCCGATGCTGTTCGTGCGGTTCGCCGACAGCCTGGTCGGCCACGGTCAGCCGATCGTAAGACCTACCGCTTCCGTGGAGTTCGACTTCGAGGGCGAACTCGCAGTCGTCATCGGAGTCGGCGGCCGCCACATCGCCGCGGACCGGGCATCGCACCACATCGCGGGATACTCGTGCTTCAACGAGGGCTCGTTGCGGGACTTCCAAACGCGTGGCATTCAGTTCCTGCCCGGCAAGAGCTTCTGGCGGTCGGGGGCGTTCGGCCCGTGGCTGGTCACGCCGGACGAGGCCGGCGATATCGGCCAGGCGAGCCTCGTGACCACGGTCAATGGCGTCGAGAAGCAGCGTGCCAAGCTCGATGACCTTCTCTTCGGTGTCGACCGCCTTATCGAGTTCATCTCCACCTTCATACCGCTGCGGCCAGGAGACATCATTGCGACCGGCACGCCCGGCGGCGTCGCGGCGGCCAGCAACCCCCCCACATGGCTGGTGCCCGGCGACCTCGTCGAGATCGCCATCGACGGCATCGGGGTACTGCGCAACACGGTCACCGACGAATCCCCGATGCACACTCACCACAGCACGGAGTCGACGCCATGACCAAGACAGATCCCCGCGTGAAGATCTTCGATGTCCTCTTTCCCCGGCTCGCCGTTCCCGACCTGGGTCTGGCAGAGGAGTTCCTGAGCGCACTCGGCCTGGTCCCGGTGGAGCGGACCGAGCGTCAGCTGTTCCTGCGCGGTACCGGTTCCGCCAACCACATCTATGTGGCGGAGCTCGGCGAGCCGCGGTTCATCGGTATGGCGTTCACCGTCACCGACGAGGAGGACCTGCATCGGCTGGCCAAGCTGCCGGAGGCCAGCGCCGTACACGAGCTGGACGAACCAGGCGGTGGGCGCCGGGTGACGCTGACCGAGCCGAACGGCTACCGGATCGAGGTTATCCACGGAATGGCGCCCCGCGAGCCGCTGGTGGTCCCGCCGCTGCTGTCCAACTCAGCGCTGGTGCCGGCGCAGCGCATCGGTGTCGGACCCTGGGGCCCCGATCAGCCGCCGCACGCCTGGCGGTTCGGCCACGCCGTGCAGAAGACGGAGAAGTTCGGCGAAACCATGGCCTGGTACCAGAATACCCTCGGCCTGGTGCCGTCGGACTTCGGCGACAACGGCGAGGGCGAGATCAACGGTGTCTTCTTGTGCCCCGACGGCGGCGGGCGCTGGGTCGACCACCACTGCCTTCAGATCGCCGCGATCCCGCAATCGGGATGGCACCACGTCTCCTTCGAGGTGCAGAACTGGAGCGAGGTGTTCGAAGGCGCCGCTTACCTCGCCAAGCAGGGCCGCTACAAGGTGTGGGGAAGCCCGCAGCGTCACCTCGTCGGCGGCCAGGTGGGCATCTACGTCTCCGATCCGTGGGGACGGCTGCACGAGTTCTGGTCCGACGGCGACCGGCTCGACAACACGCACAAGCCGCGTACCTGGGCGATGGCAGACATGATCGACGGTCCACTCTGGGGCGAGGCGCCTGACTTCGACTTCTTCATGCAGGTGGCGCCATGACCGCCAGGCCGGCCCGTGAGCCAGCCACGCGCCGAACGGCTCGACCTGGACATGTCCGACGAGGAGATCTGGGCGGCCACCGAGGCTATGTGCCGCCAAGATCCGACGTTCAAGTCGATGCAGACGTGGGACGACGAACTGGCGCTGGCCACAGGTCGTCAGCTGCAGGCCTGACGTAGGTTCCTCGTCCCGGCGCGGTTGGGACGACGCACATGTCCACCACCAGGGGTCACGAACGGAAAGGTTCCGCGACATGCGCAGCACGATGATGGACAACCCACTGCAGGTCTCGCGGCTTCTGGAGCACGGCCGTACAGTACACGGCGCTTCCGAGGTCGTGACCTGGACCGCCGAAGGAGCCCGCCGGACCACCTTCGCCGAGGTCGGCTCCCAGGCGGCGAGGCTGGCACATGCGCTACGGACCGACCTCGGCGTCACCGGGGATGAGCGGGTCGCCACGCTCATGTGGAACAACGCCGAGCACATGGTCGCCTACCTCGCCGTCCCCAGCATGGGGGCAGTCCTGCACACGCTGAACCCGCGCCTGTTCCCAGAGCAGTTGGCCTACATCGTCAGCCACGCCGAGGACCGGGTGATCATTGTCGACTCGACCCTGACCCCGCTGCTCGCTAACGTGCTGCCGCAGCTGACCACGCTGCACCACGTCATCGTCGTCGGCGACGGCGACACGAACAACCTCGTCAGCGACGGGCTGACGGTGCACCGCTACGACCACCTGATAGCTGGGAAGTCCGATCACTTCCCATGGCCCGAGGCAGACGAGCGCGACGCCGCGGCTCTGTGCTACACGTCCGGCACCACCGGCGACCCGAAGGGCGTCGCCTACAGCCACCGCTCCATCTACCTGCACTCAATGCAGATCTGCTTGGCGGAGGCGTTCGGCATCGGCCCAGCGAGCAGGGTGCTCGCCGTGGTGCCGATGTTCCACGCGATGGCGTGGGGCCTGCCGTACGCCGCCTTCATGTCGGGCGGATCGCTGCTGATGCCTGACCGGTTTCTGCAGGGGGCCCCACTCGCGGCAATGATTGCCGCGGAGCGGCCCACGCTGGCTGGCGCGGTGCCGACGATCTGGACCGACCTGCTCGCCCACCTCGACGTGAATCCGACCGATGTCTCGTCGATGAAAGAGGTGATCGTGGGTGGGTCGGCCTGTCCACCCTCGCTCATGCACGCCTTCTCCGAGCGCTACGGCGTCGAGGTCATCCACGCCTGGGGCATGACCGAGACGTCGCCGCTGGGCTCGGTTGCGCGCGCCCCGGCCGGGTTGGCCGGTCCCGAGGCATGGGCTTACCGCTACACACAGGGCCGCGTGCCGGCGAGCGTCGAAGCCCGCATCGTCGGCCCGGCAGGCGAGGTCATGCCCGCGGACGGTAAGGCCGTCGGCGAACTCGAGGTACGTGGCCCGTGGGTCACTGGTACCTACGTCGGAGACAGCGAGCCGGACCCGGAGAAGTTCCACGACGGTTGGCTGCGCACCGGCGACGTGGGCAGCCTGTCACCCAACGGATATCTGACCCTCACCGACAGGGCAAAGGACGTCATCAAGTCCGGCGGTGAGTGGATTAGTTCGGTGGAGCTGGAAAACCTGCTCATGGGACACCCGGCGGTGTTGGAGGCGTGCGTCGTAGGCGTGCCCGACGAGCGCTGGGGTGAGCGTCCACTCGCGACGGTCGTGCTCCACGACGGGGCGACGGCGACCGCCGCCATGCTACGCGACCACCTCGCCGGCTCGCTTGCGGGCTGGCAACTGCCGGAGCGGTGGGCCTTCATCGAGGCCGTTCCGAAGACCTCGGTGGGCAAGTTCGACAAGAAGCGGGTGCGGGCCCAGCACGCCGACGGCTCAATCACTGTCATCACCGTGTCCTCGTGACCCCGAGTCAGCCGGCCGAACACCTCGGGTAGGCATCGAGGCCGATGCAAGCAGGCGGGCATCAGCTCAAGCTCGTGCTGCCTTCGACGGGACCCCGCGCCCGACATCCGCCAGCTACATCTTCACCACTGACTTGGCGTCCTCGGGTCGCCGCCGGCGGCTCGGCATTCGCAGGAGAGTCACCACCAGCACCCCCCGCAGAAAGAGGTACCCACAATGACTCAGCAGAGGCGCGGCAAAGCCGCCAGTCGGGCGGCCATCGCGGTCGCGGCGTCCGTCGCGCTCACCATGACCGGATGTGCCAAGAGCGACGACACCGGCAACACCGACCGCGCTGCTGCGGCGATCGCCGCAGTCCCAGCCGCCTTCGCCGGCAAGGCCGCCACCGGCAGCCCGGTCAAGATCGGGCTGCTCAACCCTGAAGGAAGCGCCGCCGCCAACTTCCCGGAAAGCCGCGTTGCAGCCGAAGCGGTCGTCGCCTACGCCAACGAACACCTGGGCGGACTCGCCGGACACAAAATCGAACTGGTCCGCTGCGATCTCGTCGCGGAGGACCCGTCCACGATGACCGCCTGCGCGAACCAGATGGTTCAGGACCAGGTCGCCGCCGTCGTCGCGACCACGGGTGGCAACGGGGAACTCATGGCTCCCATCATCACCAAGGCCGGCATCGCCTACACGAACTTCCAGGGCACCAGCGCCACCGAGTTCAACACGCCGAACGCCTTCTTGTGGAACGGCGGCGTCGCCGCCACGACCGTAAATATGGCGAAGTTCGCCGCGAAGGCCGGGGTGAAGAACGTAACCATGTACGTCACAGCGGTCGGTGACATTCCCGCGCATATCGGGGCGGCCACGCCGATCCTCAAGGCGATGGGCATTGACAGCAAGATCGTCCCGATTCCGCCAGGCGCGCCGGACGTCACTGGCCAGGTCCAGGCGGGCCTGAAGGACAAACCAGGTGCGATCACCGTCCTCGGTGACGTCTCGACCTGTATCGCCACACTCAAGGGTCTGAAGCTCCTTAACGCGAACGTCGATCGCTACCTCACCCAGAAGTGCGCGGAGCCCGCGGTTTACGAAGCCGTGCCGGATGCCCTCGAGGGCGCGTACCTGTTCACCACCGCGGAGGGGACCAGCGATCACGATGAGGCCAAGATCTACCGCGCCGTGATGGCCAAGTTCGCCCCCGCCGATGCGAACCTCGGTGGCAACGCCACCGCCGGCTACCAGACCATGTTGGCCATCACCCGGATGGTCAACGCCGGCATCGGCACCAATGAGCCGACTGCGCCCAACATCATCGCCGCGCTCAAGGCGGCCAAGGCAGTCCCGCTTCCCGTCGGCCACGGAATCACGCTGACCTGCGATGGCAAGGCCCTCCCCAAGCTGCCCAACGTCTGCTCGGTCGGGGGCTTCGTCGGCGAGATCAAGCAGGGAACGGCCAACAAGTTCAACGTTCTTTAGTGACCCGAGCCGGGACCGGACGAATGGTTCGTCCGGTCCCGGACCGAATCCGTCAGGCAAAGGAAGCGCGCATGACCGCCCATTTCACCTTCCTCCTGCTCGGCCTGGGTAGCGGCGCGGTCTATGCCGCGCTCGCGATGGGCCTCGTTGTCACCTTCCGCAGCTCCGGCGTAGTGAACCTCAGCACCGGCGCGATCGCGCTCTACATCGCCTACACCTTCGCCTACCTCCGTCGCGGTGAGCTGATCAGTCCGATTCCATTCACGCCGACAACGGTCGACCTCGGTGGGCCGGTGGCCGTCCTGCCGGCGATGATCCTGGCTCTCGCGATCGCGGCCGTGCTGGGGCTCGCGCTCTACGGGCTGGTGTTTCGCCCGCTGCGTTCGGCTTCCCCGGTGGCCAAGGCGGTGGCCAGCATCGGCCTCATGCTCATGATCCAGAGCCTGCTGTCCGCTCGACTGGGCAACAGCCCGGCGATCGTCCGGTCCATCCTGCCCTCTGGAACCATCACGGTAGGCGGCACGAACCTCGCCGAGGACCGGCTCTGGTTCGCCGGCATCATCGTCGTGGTGGGCCTGGCGCTTGGCGCGTTGGTGCGGTTCACCCGGTTCGGCCTCGCCACCCGCGCGGTTGCGGAGTCCGAGCGGGGCGCACTGGTCAGCGGGCTCTCCCCGGATCGGATCGCCGCCGTGAACTGGGCGCTGTCCGCGGTGGTGGCCGGCCTGGCGGGCATCCTGATCGCACCGATCGTGGCGCCCTCTCCCAGCGCGTACACGCTGTTCATCGTGCCGGCGCTGGCCGCTGCCCTGGTCGGCGGCCTGGCCCGGCTCGGCCCCGCGATCGCCGCCGGCCTGGCGATCGGAATGCTGCAGTCCGAGGCGGCCAACCTCCAGGCCACGGTCCCGCACTTTCCGAAATCCGGCGTCGACACCCTCGTTCCGCTCTTCCTGATCCTCGTGGTGCTGCTCTTCCGCGGCGGGAGCATCCCGCAACGCGCTTCGATCGCCCAGCAGTCCCTGGGGCGGGCGCCGCTGCCGCGCAATCTCCCGCTGGCGGTCGGGATCGGCGTTGTCGTCGGGCTGGTCGCGCTGCTGACCACCAGTGGGAACTGGCGAGCAGCCGTCATCACCTCGATGGTCCTCGGCATTCTCGCTCTGTCCTATGTAGTTGTGACGGGGTACGCCGGGCAGGTCTCCCTCGCCCAGCTGGCCCTGGCCGGTTGCTCGGCCTTCCTGCTGGCTCGGCTCGCCACCGACCTGCGCATCCCCTTCCCCCTCGCGCCGCTGCTCGCTGCGTCGGCCGTGACGGTCCTGGGCGTCATAATCGGCCTCCCAGCAATGCGGCTGCGTGGACTCCCGGTAGCCGCTGTCACACTCGCCTTCGCCGCGGCGGCGGAGATGATCTGGTTCCAGAACCCGCAGATCAACGGCGGCACCGCGGGCGCTCCGATCGGTGCTCCTAGTCTCTTCGGCCTTGACCTCGGTATCGGCGAGGGCATGGCCTACCCGCGAATGGCGTTCGGTGTCATGGTCCTCGCCGTGCTCGCGATCACCGGCACCGGGGTCGCGTTGCTGCGCCGTAGCCGGCTCGGCGCGTCGATGCTGGCCGTACGAACCAACGAGCGCTCGGCCGCCGCCTCCGGCATCGACGTGCGCCGAGTGAAGATCGCCGCTTTCGCCATCGGCGCCTTCATCGCCGGCTGGGGTGGCGCACTGATGGGCTACCAGCAGCAGGTGGCCTCCGCATCTACGTACGCGACGCTCACCGGTGTCGCGCTGTTTGCCGCCGTATGCCTGGCCGGGGTCACCTCGGTATTCGGTGGCCTGGCCGCCGGCGTGGCCGGCACTGGTGGCCTGTTCTACTACGCGCTCACCAACTGGATCGACCTGCATCAGTACTGGGCGGTCATCAGCGGACTGGCGCTGGTACTGACCGTTATCAAGTACCCGGAGGGAATGACCGGTCCGATCCAGGAACTCCTACGGCGTCGGCGTAACCGGCACAAGGCCCCGGTCAGCGACGACGAGGTGATGTCCACGGCTCGTGCGGTTGACGAGCGTACCGCGCACCCGATCGGCGAGACGATTCTCCAGGTGGACTCGGTCGCGGTCCGATACGGCGGTGTAGTGGCCGTCGATGACGTCAGCCTCACCGTCCGCGACGGCGAGATCCTCGGAATCATCGGCCCCAACGGCGCGGGCAAGACCACTCTGCTCGACGCCCTGGGCGGCTTCGTCGGCAACGCCTCCGGTGTGGTCGCGCTCGACGGTGTGAGCCTCGATGGCCGGCCGGCCTTCCAGCGGGTCCGCGCCGGGCTTGGTCGCACCTTCCAGGCGGTGGAGCTCTACGAGGACCTCACCGTCGAGGAGAACGTCACGGTGGGCACCGCCGGCACCGGCGCCCGTCGATCACTACGTCGACCAGAGCTTCGCGCGATCTTCGATGTGCTCGGCCTATCCGTCGTCGCCGACCGCCCAGTCTCGGAACTCTCCCACGGACAGCGGCAACTGGTCTCCGTCGCCCGGGCGTCGGCCACCAGACCACGAGTGCTTCTCCTCGACGAGCCGGCCGCCGGCCTTGACTCAACCGAGAGCCTCTGGCTCGGCGAGCGGCTCAAGGCGGTCCGCGACGCCGGCACCACCATCGTGATGATCGATCACGACATGGGCCTCGTCCTCCAGACCTGCGACCGGATCGTCGTACTCGACCGAGGCAAGAAGATCGCCGACGGCAGCCCCGAGGAGGTCCGCAACGACCCGGCCGTGATCACGGCGTATCTCGGCGCCACCCACGACGGCGCTCAGCCAGTCCCAGCCCAACCCGCGCCACGCCAACCGGACCGGCCTACCATCCCTGCAAGCCATGAGGTCGTGAAATGAGCGCCACCCCCGCACTCGAGGTCACCGCCCTGGCTGCCGGCTACGTCGGCAGCCCGGTGATCCGGGATCTCTCATTCGCCCTCGCCCCCGGCGAGGTGCTCTGCCTGCTCGGCCCCAACGGCGCCGGCAAGACCACAACCCTGCTAGCACTGTCCGGGCTCCTTGCGCGGTCGGCCGGCACCGTCACGGTGAACGGCGTCGCGTTGCCCGCCGGCCGACCCCGTACGGCCGCCCGGGCCGGCCTGGCATTCGTGCCCGACGACCGGTCGCTCTTCCGCACCCTCACGGTCGCGGAGAACCTCGCCCTGGCCGCCACCTCGAAAAGCCGGATCGCCGACGTGCTCGACCTCTTCTCCCTGCTCAGAGAGCGGCTCAACGTGCACGCCGGGCTGCTGTCGGGCGGTGAGCAACAGCAACTCGCGTTGGGTCGGGCCCTGGTCCAGGACCCAAAAGTGCTGATGGTCGACGAACTTTCGATGGGACTGGCGCCCGTCATCGTCGAGCACCTGCTACCGGTGATCCGACAGGTCGCCGACGAGACCGGCACCGCGGTCATCCTCGTCGAGCAGCACTTCCGGCTTGCGCTGGGCATCAGCGACCAGGCGATCGTGCTCGCCCACGGCGCCGAGGTCCTTCGTGGTGCGCCAAGCGAACTGCTGGCCAAGCCCGAACAGATCGAGGCGGCCTACCTGGGCGGCAAGGCGGCCTGAAACGGCAGAGAGAAAGAGAACTGAACAGCTGCAGGAGCGAGCGGCGTCCTGCCGCACGCCAGCGGTAACTCGACGATCGATGAGGCCTGTCCGCCACAGCGCCACGCACGGGACGCGCGGCCAGGCCACCCGGGACCCGCAACGAAGGTGAGGCAACGCAGTCTGAGCAACAGCGCTCGGGCGGCCGGGCGCCCTCCTGAGCCGGCAGAGTTCCGGGCCGCCCTGGCGCACTGTCCGACCGGCGTGGCAGTGGTGACCTCTTACCTGCCCGGCACCGGACCGGTCGGCATGGTCGTCGGGACCTTCACCTCGGTTTCGCTCGACCCCACACTGGTTGGTTGGCCGGCTACTCAAGTTCTCCAGATCGGTCGCCGCCTTGGCAATGGCCGAGTGAGAACGCGCACCACACGCCCGGCGGCACAGTTCACCCCTTCACCTGGCTCGTCATGGTCCTCGCCTGAGAGGGCGACAGGCCTCAATGGGCTTCTCAACGATTACGGAGACGATGAACGATGAATGTCCTCACCTGGGTGCTGCAGGCCCTCATGGCCGCTCTGTTCCTGGTCCATGGGGCGCTGATGATAGCGCCGCCCGAGTGGCTCGTGCGCCGGATGCGCGAGCGGGGCCGCGAGCCCAGCTGGCCCCACAGCCTGCTCGTCTTCACCGGCATCGCCGAGGTGTTGGCCGCGGTCGGCCTGATCCTTCCCGCGGCCACCGGGATCCTTCCCGTCCTGACCCCGCTGGCCGCTGTAGGCCTGGCGATCGTGATGGTGGGCGGCACCGTCTACCACCTGCAGCGGCGTGAGGGCTCGCTCGCGACGGTGGTCATTGGCCTGATCTGCGTGGCAATCGCGGTCCTTCGCTGGACTCTGGTCCCGCTGTGACGAGGAGGCGCAGTGCGCCGGCGTCGCCACAATGGTCCGCCACCAGATGGCCGTGCAGGTGGCATAAACCGACCGGTACCTCGATCCCACGGCGCACAAGACCGCACCCTCAACCCAGCCGGGTTTCCGAACGACACAGGGCGCAGCGCGACCCGCTGACGCCCGGGCCTGGACTGGGTGTCCAAAGCAGCCCGGTTCTCCGCGCGTCGCCTGACCTCAATCCGTTTCCGTGCATCCGCTGCATGCTTGGAGGCCGGGACGCGGGCGAGGAGAACTTGCAACGTGCGGATCTCGTCGGCACCGCGTACGCCGGGCCCGGCAAGACCGACGAGGACCTCGCCGGCGCCCTCGCCGCCGGGGTGGACCGCATCCACGTCGAGTCGCCGGCCGAGCTGCGCCGACTCGGCGCGCTGGCGGTCTCCGCAAACACGTCGGCCCGGGTGCTGCTCCGGGTGAACCTGCCAACTTGCAGTCGCGGTCTCGGATCAGGAACCGGAACACGTGTGCCCGCTCACCGAGGTCGACGATCAGTACGTGACACGAGGTACGTGACATGAGGTACGTGACATGAGATACGTGAGCAGAGCACTGCGCGAGGTCTACTCCTCGCTGACCGCCGCGGGGTGGGTCTGGATCGGATTTCCCCCGATGGGGCCACTGCAGCCCATGGCCGCGCCGCGACTGGAAGAACCACCACAGGGCCATCCGGAGCGGCTCTGTCCGGACGTTCCACTGACCAATACCGAACGCGCGCTCCAACGACAGCTCGTCACACCGATCGGGGAGAGGGAGTGAAGGAGATTCGTCGCCTGGACCGGGTGATCATGCGCTTCGCGGGTGATTCCGGTGACGGTATGGCCAGGTCGTCGTCCCCGAAATGAACCTCGGCCGGGGAACAGCTGGACCGTCGTCGGCTGACCGGCGGTCCAGCGCCGTGCGAGCCGCGGTCGAGGGACGCGTCCGAGAGTGGTGTGCCCACGCTCGTACCGGGGGGCGCGAACGACGAAGACGAAGGGTATGCACCGTGCCGCACCGATCAAGCCCTGCTCCGACCCGGGTTTCGGTCGATCTCCAGGTGGAGGTGCGGGCCTTCTACGCGGGCCGGCTCCCGATCCTCGAAGACAGAGGATAGAGGAGTTCGCCGCGATGACCGGGGCGATCCCCTACGTCGGCGACAAGGTGTTCCGGCAGTGGTTCGACGAGTTCGTGATCGAGCAGGTGAGCGAGGACGAGATCAGCGTGGTCTTCCGCTCGCCGAGGAACCGTTCACGACTGGGCCACAAGGTGCGCTACGCGCTGAGCCACCCGCAGCGCGTGGTGCCGTATCTGCGACGGGCCGGCCGGGACGGGTGGCTGCGGCTGCGGCACCGCGGGAGTCATATCGCGTACTACCGGCCGGTGATGGCGTCGGACACCGCGTCCACGTGGAAGAAGTCGGTGGCCGGCAGCCGGTGCGCCTGGGTGCGGAGGAAGCGTCGCCAACTGGTGTCCACACCGCGCGGCGCTGGTCCTGTCCGGGTGCGGGCCAGGATCCGGCGGATCGTGCCGGCACCGACCCGATACCCGAGGCCAACCAGCTCGCCTTGGATGCGGCGGTGTCCCCGGCTCGGGTTCTCCCGAGCCGGCCGCAGGACCAGATCCCGGACCTCGGCACTGATCGGCGGCCGACCTGGCCGGATCTAGTAGGTCCACCGGCGTTGGACCACACGGCGGTGCCAAGCCAGCAGCGTGGCCGGCGTAACGAGGCGATGCTGGCGTAGCCTGCCGGGGAGGAGCCGCGCCAGCGCGGACAGCACCGCCCGGTCCGGCCAGGACGGTCGCGGCCGGCCGACCTGCCGGCGCAGCACGGCGACCTCGTGCCGCAGGACAGCAGCTCCGCGGTCTTGGCTGCGTCGCTGCGCGACAGCCGCGCAAGCCAGCCGAACACCTGAACCATGATCAGATACAGCAGCCGGAACAGCATCATCCAAGCATGCGTCCGATGGGCGAAACCCCAGCTCACAACCCGTACGACGAGTTATGGCACGGCACAGGTATGCGAACGATCGTGATCGGCGGCGGAGTCGCAGGATCTGCTGTCGCGCTGGCGTTACGGCACATCGGTGCCGAGGTGACCGTCTACGAGGCGTACGAGGATCCGGCCGGCGACGTCGGCTCGTTCGTCAGCCTGGCCAGCAACGGGGTGCGGGGCCTGGACGCACTCAGCTGCCTAGAACAGGTCCAGGTCGCAGGAGTCGGCATCCCCAGGCAGCGGATGTGGTCGGCCGGTGGCCACCTGCCAGGCGACGTCCCACGCGGCAGGCGCAGCAGCGACCCGCTGCACAGCGTCACGCTGATGCGCGGCCGGCTGACGGCCTGCGGCAAGCGGCTCGCGATGCCGGGGCGAAGATCGTGACCGGTGAACGCCTCGTCGACGTAACCGAGACGCCAGAAGCGGTAACCGCACAGTTCGCCGGCACGGGGCGAGACAGTGCCGACCTGCTCGTGGCCGCCGACGGCATCTGGTCGACCGCACGCGGGTTGCTCGACCCGGCGGCGCCCCGCCCTCAGTACGCCGGTCTCTACGCGATCTCAGGCATCTCCCACATGAGCGCGTGGAGCCTGGAGTGTTCAACCTGACCTTCGCCCGCAACGGCGCGTTCATCCACCTGGCCGCACACGATGGCGAGGTGTGGTGGTCAGCGCAGATCGCCGACCCGGTCGAGCCGGACCTCGACGGTGTCAGCGACGCGGACTGGCTGCTCCGCACCGCCGACCTGTATCGCGACGAGGTAGTGCCCTCGGCGGTCATCGCGGCCACCACCCGGCTGCACCCGGCCGTGATCATGCACGGTCGACCCGATCCCGACCTGGCACAGCAACCGCATCGTCTTGGTCGGCGACGCCGCCCACCCTGGCGGCGCAGGACAGGGCGCCTCGATGGCCATCGAAGACGCCCTCGCCCTCGCCGCTGTGCTCCAGGCCCAGCCCATCACCACCGCGGCGCTGAAGGCCGCCCGGTGGCTCGACGAGCGGGGGAGAGCCGGCGCTCGCGACTACGAAAGCCTGCGCCGCTGGTCGCTGGAGGAGCCCGCGCTGTTCTGGCAAAATTCCGTCAGTTCCCGCGAACCCAAGTGTCCTCGAGGCCGGACGACATGAGCTCGGCGAGGAACTCGGCGTGCCGAGGATGCGGCTTGAGGATCTCCGACTCCGGCTCACCGGACTCCACGCGGGCGCACAGCGCCTCGGGGTCGATGTAGACACCGAGGGGGTTGACTTCGAACAGCCCCGTCGAGAACCACGTGTTCAGCTCTGCCGCGGACTTGAACGCACCGACGCTCAGCTCGATCTCGTTGTCGTCGGGGTCCCGGTAGTACAGGGACGTTGCCACGCCGTGGTTGACGCAGCGTACGGGGACGAAGCCCTTCGCCTTGAGGTCGCGGTAGTGGCCGGTCAGCTCCTTGAGCGAACCGACCTCGAAGGCGGCGTGGTCCATCCCGGTCGTCTTCCTCGTCGACGGCACGGCTCCCTGGGTGGGCAGGATCGCCATCCGGTCCTGCGACTCGTCCCACGTCAGAAAGATGATCAGCGGGTGTCTCATGACGACCTGCATGCCGAGCACGGTGCAGTACCAGTCGACGAGGGCGTCGGGTTGTGCGGTGCGCAGCACGATGTGGGCATACTCGGCGGGCCGGAAGCCACCGCGAGCTTGCGGGACGTGCGCTTTGGTCATCGTCGTACCTCTCTGGTTCGTCGGACGTGATGGGTCGACAGGTAGGCCGGTGTGCTCCTGCGTGGGGCGTCAGCGGGGAACGTGACCGGTGCACAGAAGGAGAACGGGATTGCCAGGGTGAGCCCGACGGGACCGGCCCCGACCACGACGACTCCTGGGCCGCCGTCGGTGGGGTACTCACTGCTCACGCTCACGCTCATGCTCGTCGACCTCCTTGTCGTCACCGCCGGTCGGCTCGTTCTCGACCCGGTTGCGCAGCACGCCGACGCCGGAGACCGCGATCTCCACGCGGTCCCCGGCGCGTAGCCACGTGCTCGTGAGGGCCCCGATCCCGGCCGGCGAGCCGGTGAGGACGACGTCCCCCGGCTGGAGCGCGAAGACGGTCGAGATGTAGGAGACCAGCTCGGCGTGGCTGAAGATCAGGTCGCCCGGTTCCAGACGCTGACTCACCTCGCCGTTGACCCGCGTCTCCAGGGTCAGCGAGGAAGGGTCGGGCACGTCGGAGCGGGTGGTGATCCACGGGCCGAAGGCTCCGCTCGCGGGGAAGTTCTTCCCGGCGGTGACCTGGTTGGAGTGCGTCTGGAAGTCCCGGACACTCCCGTCGTTGTAGCAGGCGTACCCGGCGACACAGTCCATGGCCCGGTCGGGAGCGACACGCCGACCGGACCGGCCGATGACGAGGGCGATCTCGCCCTCGTAGTCCAGGCACGGTGACGTCGCGGGCACCAGGACGGCGGCTTCGTGCCCGACGTGGCTGAGCGGGCTGCGCATGAACAAGCGGGGGTGCTGGGGGTAGTCACCCGGCTGCCGGCGCATGAGGGAAGCTGTCTCCTCGAAGTGGCTCTTCGTGTTGAGTCCCACTCCGATGACATGGGTGGGGTTGGTGACGGGTGGCAGCCACGTCACGTCGTCGAACGACCAGTCGGCCGGCGCGTCAGCGAACCGTTCGAGGGCGTCGACGCCTCGGGCGAGAGCGGTCCTCAGGTCCGGGGCGCTCGTGCGTTCGGACACGTCGACCAGACCCGACGACGCGACGATGCCGAAGCGCTCCTTGCCGGCGGCGCGGAAGCTCGCAAGGCGCATGTCCTCTCCGTATCCCGCTGTCGTAGAGAGCCGTCCAGGCATCGGCCTGCCGGGACTGCCTCGTGGGGGATCGGTCGCGACAGCGAGGTCGGCCGGCCACGTGGCGGGTAGCACATCATAAACACATAGGTTTATGATGTGGCAATGAGTCTGCGTCCACCTCATGCCGGCGGCGCCGGCAGCACCGCAGCCCGCGTCCGCTTCGACGCGAGCGTCCCGTTGCACCACCAGGTCTATCTCGAGCTTCGCCGCGACATCGCGGACGGCCTGTGGGAGGGAAGGTCCGACTTCCCCGGCGAGAAGGAGCTCGCCGAACGCCTCGGAATCAGCGTGATCACCAGTCGTGCAGCGCTGGATCGCCTGGTCGGCGACGGATGGATCGAACGGCGGCGCGGTCGACGCCCGCGGGTGCTGCACCGGCCGGAAGCGGCCGCGAAGGACGACAGGCCGGGCATCCTGGAGTTCGGGTCCCTGCGTGCCTACACCTACACGGTGCTCGAGGCGGGGACCTCCATCGCGCCCGTCGAGGCGTGCGCCGCGTTCGGGTTCCCGTCCGGCGAGTATCTCTGGCAGTGCATGAGGCTGCGCCACCACAAGGGTGCCGCGCACAGCGTGACCCACAACGTCCAGCGGCCCGCCGTCGGCGAGCGGCACACGATGCGCGAGCTGGAGAAGGAGTCGATGGCCCGGATCCTTGCGCAGCAAGGGAACTCCATCGCGCACATCCGCCGACGCATGGGGATCACCCATGCCCCCACCGTGGTGACCGAGGCACTGGGGCTCACGGTCGCCGAGCGCGTGCTGGTGTCGACCTTCACCCTGCACGACCCGAGCGACGAGGTGCTCGAGTGGGTACGCATCTTCCTGCACCCCGACCACGACACTCCCGAGGAAACGCTCGACCTCGCGAGGGGCACCTGGTCGACGGAGGACGTCATGTAACGCCCTACCATCCATCGGCCAGGTGATCGACGAGGGTCCGGTCTTCGCAGGTTCGAAAGATTCGAACGATGTCCTTTGTCGACGTGTGGATGCAGCACCCGACGCTTCGCCACTCACAGGACGAGATGTTCGACTAGGTTCGTCGGTGGACGGGGAAGGAAGCTCCTCAGGAAGAGCTGCCGGCGTCTGCCACGATCGCGGCAATGGACGAGGGCGTGGGTCTCCACGGGCCTGATCAGCGCCTGGCACGGACCGCATGGCGTACTGATCAGCAACGACGAGGTGGCCGGGTTCGTGGATCAGGCTCCGGGTCGGCTTCTGGGGCTTGCCGCGGCCGACTTGATGAGACCCCAGGAGGCTGTCCGGGAACTGCGCCGCGCGGTGCGCAAACTCGGCTTCGTGGGGCTGCGACTGGTGCCGTGGCTGTGGGGGCTGCCCGCTCCTGACCCGGCGCCACCGGAATCCGTGGCTCCGGAAACCACAGATCGCACTGCGTGAGCTGCCCCGGCTCGTAGACAACCCGATCAACCGGATCCACACCGGTGTACTCGGGCCGGATCACCTGCAACCGCTTCTTCAACGGCGAGATCGAATACGGCCAGCCGATCCGCTGCGCGATGACCGGCGCCGGCATCCGCGGATACTCCTTCAACAACGCCCGGATCGCCGGCTGGAACCCACCGACCCCCGCGGCGACCGCACGTACTTCGGTGGGCGATCCGACGCCAACGCCGACCGCACCGTGTTCCGAGCCGACGAGCGATCTCCTTGATCGGCACACCCTCAGCCCGGTGCAACCGCCGGATCTCCGCCCAGTCCTCCATCTTGATCACACCCTCCACATCGGTTACGGAGGGGGGCAACTTTCGGAGAACCCAACGTCTTCAGGATCTGGCCCACTTTTGTTGATCGAGACTGGTCCCTCTGGCGGTCAGGTAGTGACGAGGACTCGCTTACGGAAGCAGGTCGGCCCGTGCTGCGACGAGCACATCAATCGCTTCGTTGCGTGGCTGCGCCTGCCACCGCGGCCCGCGACGGACGGGGTGCCGGCCCTACCGTCCGCCGAGGGCTGATCCGCTGCGGCTACGGCCGGAAGAGCCGTTGTTGTTCCAGTCCCCGGGACCACTCCTCCGGCGTTCGTCATGTCTGTCGCTGAGGGTGGTCGCCCCCTGGCGTTCCGTGGTCTGTGGTCGCTGGGGCCTGTGCTGTAGCGCTGGGACGGGGGCCTGGTGCGAGGATGCCCATCATGAGTGTCCGAAGTTGCTGAAGTGCGCTGTCCATGGCCCGGCGAGCGGCGTCGTGATCGCGTCGCTCGATGGCATCCACGAGGCTGCGGTAGGCGCCAGAGCTGAGCGGGGGAAGGATCTCGCCTATCCACCGTCGCTGAAGGTTGTGCTCGGGATCAATGGTGGTCTCGAACATCTTCACGTACGTATTGAGGAGTAGCTCGACTGCGACGGAGTGGCCGCTGCGGCACAGGGTTCGTAGGAATGTCCGTTGGGCCGCAACCATCGAGTTACTGTCCCCGGAACGCAACTCGTCGTCGAGGGCGCCGAGCCGCTCCCGCATCAGCGCGATGTCGTTGGCATCCGCGTGCATCATGGCCAGCTCGACAAAGCTTCTGAAGATGATGGCACCGACGTCCGCGACCGACTCCGCAATCTGGACGTCTGCCTCGCCGCTGCGGTAGAGCAGGTACGGCAGCAGCTCCGTGGAGCCCTTCTCCCGGAAGTCGGTTACCTTGCATCCGGAACCCTGACGACGTTCGATCAGGCCGAGCAGCTCCAGCTCAAGCAGCGCGGATCGGAGCGTGTGTCGGTCCACGCCGAACTGGACGGCAAGGTCGCGTTCCGACGGCAGGTAGTCGCCGGGTTTGTAGGCACCCCGCAGGATGGCCGTGCGTAGCTGGCTCGCGACATGTTCGCCGAGAGACCGCCGGGCGACGGCGACAAACCGGTGGTCCGTCGTCTCGTGATTCGAACTCATGGGGGTCCGTCTTCTCCGCATCAGTGCTAGTCCAGCGCGGATGGAGAGCGCACTCCACCACGAGAGGCCCCTGGGAATGGTTGCACCAATCCGGGGGCCTGTCAACAGCTGGGATACCTCTGAAAATTATACGAGGTATTGGGCGTCTGGTCCCCAGAGCGGGCTGTTGGAGGGTTCGCCGGCAAGGGTTCGGCCGTAGAGGCTCAGCTTGACTCTGTCGGGGATCTTGAGATTTCCCGGTGCGATGACTTGATCAAGCGGCATGCTCGGGACGGTTCGATGTCCAGGCACGTAGCGAGGTGCTCCTTGTCCGTCCGTCCCCGTCCCGGTGAGCACGTTCCGTCCCTGACCGCGCAGGTCGCGCGGGCGAGCAATCCGGGCGGCACAACGGCGATGTGGGTGCGAGACCGGCTCGATGGGCTGTGGCGGGACGAGGATTTCCAGGCCTGGTACTCGGGCGATGGCCGGCCCGGGTTATCACCCGCCCAGCTGGCCACTCTCAGCATGCTGCAGTACACGTTGTCGGACCGGCAGTCCGCCGAGGCCGTGCGCTGCCGGATCGACTTCAAGTACGCCCTCGCCCTGCCCCTGGATGATCCCGGATTCCACCACAGCGTGCTGTCCGACTTCCGCGACCGGCTCGCCGAGGGCAGTCGTGCCGACCTTCTGCTGGACCTCGCGCTGGAACGCCTGCGGGAAGCCGGACTGGTCAAGGAGAGGGGGCGCCAGCGCACCGATTCCACCCACATCCTGGCAGCCGTGCGTGATCTGACCCGTCTGGAGCTGGTGACCGAGGCCATGCGCGCGGCCCTGGAAGAGCTCGCCCGCACCGCTGCGCAGGAGCTTGCCGGACTGGCCACCGAGGAATGGGGCAAGCGCTACGGCCGCCAGGTGCGCCTGGGCAAGAGCCCGACGCACCCGAAGACCAGGATCAACAACACCGGAGCCGATGCGCACCTGCTGCTGACGCACCTTCACCAGCGTTGGCCCGTCTTCCGTACCGGGCCGCAGGTCCAGGCCCTGCGGGAGGTCTACGTACAGAACTACCTGATCGACGAGCGCGGCAGGATCCGATGGCGCGCCCCCGAGGACGGGGGCCTGCCGCCCTCCAGGACCGCGATTCGTCTCCCCCTACGACCTTCAGGCCCGCTACAGCCGGCGCGGGCACGCGACCCGCTGGAAGGGGTACCTGACGCACATCACCGAGACCTGCGACGACGACGGGATCACCGATGTGGCGACCACCGAAGCCACCGGCTCCGACTCCCACGCACTGCCCGGGATCCACCACCGGCTGACGCGCCGCCGCCTGCTGCCCGCCGAGCATCTCATCGACAGCGGCTACACCACGCTCGTCCACCAGGAACACGCCGCTCGCGAGCACCAGGTCGAACTGATCGGACCGGCGCGCGCCAATCCCACCCGCCAGCACCGCGACCAGGGCGGCTTCAGCCGGGACGACTTCCTCATCGACTTTGAGCACCGGCAGGTGACCTGTGTGCGGTGGTGGGTGCGGTGTGGCGGTCGGCTTCGGGGATTCGGCCTGGTGCTGCGCTGGCTCGTGTGGGCTGTGTCGGCCTGCGGCCGCCAGTGCGTCCAGTGCCCGGGGCGCTGCCCACTTGAAGTGGCAGACACTCGAATTGTCAATCTGAGGGACCGTCAATAGACGTAGGGGCATGAGCAGAGTACGTCATGAGCGCGGAGCCGTCCGGCGCGGGGAAAGTGACCGCTGATCACCTTCGTCGAAGGCGGCGGTTTCGGGGCCGGGGGACGACCGGGCGGGGTTCTCACCGTTGCGGACCGTCTGCTCGAACAGCTCCTTCGCCCGCCCCGGCACCAATCGCCCCGGACACCCCGAGCGCCGACATCCGCATCCGGTACGCGAGATGCTCGACCCTCACCCAGGAACTCCAATCGCAGCTCGACGCGCGCGTGGGGCGCGGCATCCCGCGAGACAAGATCTTCAGGGAGAAGATCAGCACCCGGGTCCGCGTGCGCCCGCAGTTCGAGGCCGCGCTCAAGGCCGCCCGCGAGATCAAGGCCCAGGCCCCGCACTGCCGGGTCATCTTCACGGTGTACGAGATGAAGCGGCTCGGCCGCGACGCCGCCGAACTGACCGCGCTCGCCGATCATCTGGCCGCCCACGGCCTGGTCCTGGAGATGCTGGCCGGACCGCTCCAGGGGATGCACGACCCGAGCGGGCACGGCAGGCTGCTGTTCGCGTTCTTCGCGGCGATGGCGGAGACCGAGCGGGCGAACATCCGCGAATCGACGATGGAAGGGCTCGACGCCGCGGCCCCCAAGGGCAAGCACGGCGGCCGGCCCCAGGTCATCGCCGACGACAGGCTGCACACCGTGCTCCGCCGGAAGGCGAACGGCGAGTCGTGGCGCAGCATGCTGAGGAACGGGCTGGGCGCGACTGTGGCTCGACCCGCCCGTCACGAGAGGGCTCCGGTCAGCCGGGGCACTTGATGAGCTGCTCGGACCAGATCGTCTTGCGGTTCTGGCCATGGCGGCAGCCCCAGCGCGCGGCGAGTTGAGCGATGATGAACAGGCCGCGTCCTCCCTCGTCGGTGGTGCGGGCGCGCCGCAGGCGAGGCTGGGTGCTGCTGGAGTCGGTGACCTCGCAGACCAGAACGTCGTGGCGGATGAGCCGCAGCTCCGCCGGTGCATGACCGTAGCGGATGGCGTTGGTGACCAGTTCGCTGACGATGAGTTCGGTGGTGAAGAGGAGGTCCTCCAGCCCCCACGCGGTGAGTTGGCGGGTTGTCCATTCTCGGGCCTTGGAGACGGCGGCAAGGTCGGCCGGGATTTCCCAGTGAGCGGTGTTCTCCGCCGGGACGGCGCGGGTGCGGGCGAGGAGCAGGGTCGCGTCGTCGCGCGGTGCTTGGTGTGTCAGGTCGGCGAGGAGAGCCCGGCCGGTTTCGTCCAGAGCGCGATCCGGACGGCAGGACGCGGCGAGGGCATCCGTCAGGCGCCGCAGGCCTTGGTCGATGTCGCGGTCGCGGTCGCGCTGTTCGACCAGGCCGTCGGTGTAGAGGGCGAGGACGCTGCCCGGCTCGAGGTCGATCATGGTGGTCTCGTACGGCATGCCGCAGACGGCGAGTGGTGGCCCCGGGGAGATCCCGACGACTTCGGCGGTTCCGTCGGGCCGGACCAGGACGGGTGGCGGGTGCCCGGCACTGGCTATGGCGCATCGTTGGGTGACCGGGTCGTAGACCGCGTACAGGCATGTGCCGCCGACGATGTCGTGGTCGCCGGGTGGGGCTTCGGCCGCGAGGCGCTGGACCAGGTCCGCGATCCGGGTGAGCAACTCGTCCGGTTCGAGTTCCAGGTCAGCGAGCGTCTGGATGGCGGCGCGCAGGCGGCCCATGGTGACGCTGGTGGGCATACCGTGGCCGACGACGTCCCCGGCGACGAGAGCCAGCCGGAGAGAGGGCAGAGCAATGGCGTCGTACCAGTCGCCGCTGATTTCGGCTCCGCCGCCTGCGGGCAGGTAGGCGCTGGCGGTCTCGGCTGCCGGAGTGTCGGTCGTGGCCGGGGGAAGGAGGAGCTGCTGCAGCGCTACGGCCGCCCTGTGCTCGCGCGTGTAACGGCGGGCGTTGTCGATGGCGAGCGCCCCTCTGGAGGCGATCTGCGTCATGAGATCCGCCTCGTCCTCGGTGAAGGGGTCGGATCGGCCGCAGCGCCAGGCCGTTATGGCGCCGAGCGTGAGCCCGCGGGCATGCAGCGGTGCCACCATCACCGAATGGGCGTCCTTCGGGACGAGATACTCGACCACCTGCGGGTCGCCGACCATGGCGATGAAGTCGTGAAGGCTGAAGACGAGTGTCTCGCCGTGTCGGAAACTGCGCAGCAGGGGGTGGTCGGTAAAGGGCGGGATGGGCTGGCCGCGCTTGATGCCGGCCGGCCACACCGCGGAGGCCGGCGCAAGGGCCGCGTTGCCCATGTTTCCGCCGTTGAGCCGCTTCGAGGGTTCTTCCCCGTCGAAAACGGAGTGCGCAAGGTCGACTGCGGCGAGATCCCCGAACGCGGGTACGAGAACGTCCGCGAGGTCCTGCGCAGTGCGCGCGACATCCAGGGATCCTCCTACTCGCTCGGCCACCTCGCGGGCGAGATCCAGATGACGGCGGGCACGCAGGTCGTCGCTGTCGATATACAGGGCTGCGACCCCCGTGGGGCGTCCTCGCGCGTCCTCCAGACGAAAGGCGGACAGCGACAGCGTGTGCCGCCGCGCCGAATTGTGCCGCCAGCTCACTTGCTGGGTTCTGCGGACCACCGGGACACCCGTCTCGAGCACCTGGCGCAGTACTGCCTCCAGGTTCTCGGCGTCGTCGGCGCACAGCACGTCGCTCAGCCGAGTGCCGGGCTGTACCGGACGGCCGTCGAGAGGGTCCGGCGTGGCGTTCGTCTGCACAGTGGTGAGATCCGTGTCGTGCAGAGCGATCGTGATCCGGTTCTGTGCGGACAGTGCGCGCAGGAGCGCTGCGCCCTGTTCGCGGTCGGCGACGTGGTGTGTAGGTGCCATCAGGACGAGGACCTCCGCCGAGCCCTCCACCCTTGTGGTCCGGAAAGTGACATCGATGGTGACGCCGCACTGGTGCCGCATCCGTACCCGGCCGGATTCCGGTATCTCCGTGGCGCCGCGCAGGTCGTCCGGGAGGTCGGCCACCAGTTCCCGCACGGGGCGGCCGCAGACCTCCTCGGCGCGGAACCCCGTCAGGTCCTCTGCCGTCCCGGTCCACCCCACCACCGCGCCTCGATTGTCGACCACGGCGGCTGCCAGACAGTCGAAGGCGTACAACCTGCCGCTGGGACCGTAACCGAAGACGCCCGTCGATCCTTGGGAGGCGCCTGCCGAGTAGGCGTTCTTGACATTCTCTATATCCATGTCTGGCTTCCTTTACGAGGGCCTGCGGCTCGAGAGATCGGCCTGCTGTGGCGGCCGTCGGCCGCCCGGTCGGCAGCGCGTCACACCGCAACGGCTTTGGAGGGCAGGTCTTGTTCGGCCCAGACGACCTTGCCGTTCGTTGCGGCGCGGGAGCCCCACCTGCGGGACAACTGAGCGACGAGGGAGAGACCGCGGCCGTTCTCGTCGATGACGTGGGGATGACGGGGGCGTGGGTGGCTGGTGTTGCTGTCGGAGACTTCGCACGTCAAGACCTCGTGCTGGATGAGCCGGAGGCGGATCGGCCCGTCGCCGTAGCGGACGGCGTTGGTGACCAGTTCACTGACGACCAGCTCCACGGTGGTCACCAGATGCTCAAGCCCCCATTCGCTGAGCCGACGGGCGGCTGCCTGCCGGGCGATGCGGACGGCCGTCGGCTCGTTCGGCAGTTCCCAGGAGGCGACCTGGGCCGGTTCGAGTCCGCGAGTGCGCGCGAGGAGCAAGGTGACATCGTCGGCCGGGGCCTGAGTCGGCAAGGTCTCGATCACCTGAGAGCACAGGTCTTCCAGGGACGAACCGGTCTCTGCCAGGACGGCACCCAGGCGGCGCATGCCGACGTCGAGGTCGTCGTCGCGGGACTCGACCAGGCCGTCGGTGTAGAGCGCGAGGACACTTCCCTCGGGCAGTTCCATGTCCGTGGACTCGAAGGGGACCATCCCGAGGCCGAGGCCGAGCGGGGCTCCGGCGGGCAGATCGGGGAAGCTGACATGGCCCTGCGGGTCGATGATCGCGGGCGGGGGGTGCCCGGCCCGGGCCAGCGAGCACCGCCGGGTGACCGGGTCGTAGACGGCGTACAGACAGGTGGCGCCCACCACCGTGGGCGCCGTGTCCTGGGCTTCGGCGTCTTCCTCGTTCTCATCGTTCAGCCGCCGGACCGTGTCATCGAGGTGCGCCAGCAGTTCGTGGGGAGGCAGTTCCAGGTCCGCGAGCGTGCGGACGGCGGTGCGCAATCGGCCCATGGTCGCGGCGGCGTTGATGCCGTGTCCGACCACATCTCCGACGACGAGGGCCACCCGGGCGCCGGACAGCTTGATCACGTCGAACCAGTCGCCCCCCACGCCGTGGTCCATGTCAGCCGGCACATAGCGCGAGGCCACATCGAGGGCGGCGCCGCCTCCCACATGGTGGGGGAGCAGGTCGCGTTGGAGCGTCAGGGCCGCGGCGCGTTGGCGAGCGTACTGGAGAGCGTTGTCCAGGCTGAGCGCGGCCCGGGTGACGAGCTCCTCGGCGAGGAGGAGGTCGTCCTCCTGGAACGGCGTCGGCTCCTCGGAGCGGCCGAACATCGCCAGTCCCAGCACACAGCGCCGCGCACGGATGGGTACGACCATCAAAGAGTGGATTCCGCTGTCACGGACCTCCTGCGTCCGCACCGGGTCGTGGGCGACCCAGGGGCCCGAATGGGTGTCCAGCGCCGATTCCAGGTAAGACCTGCCCGTGCGCAGGGCGGTGGCGAACAGCGAGGTCGGGAAGGGGCGAATCACCTCTTCGCGCACCCACGGCAACTCGAGGATACCCAGGTCGATGGAGGCCAGACCGGCACGGCGCAGCACAGGTGGGAGGCCGCTCGCCTTGCCGCTCCCCGCCGAGGGATCCATGCCGAACGGAACCGACTCCACCAGATCGACGAGTGCGTGGTCGGCCAGCAGGGGCACGGCAAGGTCGGCCAGTTCCTGCCCGGTCTGCATGACGTCGAGGGTGCTGCCGATGCGCGTGCTGGCCTCGCTGAGGATGGCAAGGCGCTCGCGCGCCCGCCGGTTGCCGGTGACGTCCACGCTCATGGAGCACACCGCCAGTGCCGTGCCGTCCGCGTCCTGGAGGCAGAAGAACGAGGCCGAGAAGGCGTGCTCCCGGCGCCGGTCCGTCGACGACCACGCCCGGTACTCGTGGACCATGGTGGTGCCGCTCTCCAGCACCTGCCGCATCACCACCTCGAGCGCTTCGGCCTCGATGGCCGGCAGTGAGTCCCGCAGGCGGCGTCCGAACCGTCGCTCACGAGGAGTGCCGTCGTGGCGCTCCATGACGTCGTTGACCCAGGTACAGCGCAGCTGCGGGTCATAGACGGCGATGCCGACCGGTGCGTGGGCCAGGAGCGACTCCCGCACAGCTCCGTGGGACGCCCCCGAGGACAGGGTGCCTATGTCGGTCACGGACACCAGCCACCGTGTGCCTGCGTCCTGCCCCGACAGCAGCGAGATCCGCAGCGTCATTTTGATGGCGTGGCCGTCGCGGTGGCGGACTGTCACGGTGCCGGACCAGCCATCCTGGGCACGGCACTGCTCGGCGAACGCTGAAGCGCTCGGGGCGTCCTCGGCGGACGGCAGCACGTGTGCGGCGGACCGGCCCACCACTTCCCCGGCCGAGTACCCGACAAGCTGCTCAGCGGCGTGCGTCCACCCCACCACGGTCCCCTCCGCATCGAGCATCGCTATGGCCGCATCGGGTATCTCTCGGGGGCTCACCGGCTCGGCGAGTGGCGTGCGGTCGGTCATCGTCATCCGGTTCTTCCCATCGGTGCGGAGGTGTGAGACAGCGTCGGCATGTGCGGCGTCGGCCCGATCTGCGATGGAGCGCGCAACCTCGCCGACGGTTGAGCGGTCCACCAGCGCGACATCTGCCAACCTTGGACGACTTTGTCCACTTCTGATGAAATAGTCAGATACGACCGCTTCATCGTCAAGTCGCCCGAATTTGATCACATTGCCAGATGTGACCGTACGCTCGTACGCCGTCGCGTCACGCAACCGTGGAGTCGGGGTTGGCCAGGGTGGACAGTCGGGGCGGGCAGTGTAATGATGAATTGATCAGAACTGCTGCTCTTATACATGGAGCATGCCGATGTCAGCTCCACGCAGGAACCGATTCGAACGCCGTCGTGCCGAGACCCGCCAGGCACTCGTCTGCGCCGCACGGCAGATCCTGGCCGAGTCCGGTGGCACCAGCGCCAGCATCCATGCCATCGCTGAGCGCGCGGATGTTGGCCTCGGCTCCTTCTACAACCACTTCACGGGTAAGCCGGACCTGTTCGACGCGGCCGTGGCCGATGCACTGGAGGAGTACGCCCAAGCCGTCGACGAACGCCTGCGCGGCGTCGATGATCCCGCCGAGCGCCTCGCTGGGGGCATGCGGCTCAGCGCGTGCATGGCCGAGTCATATCCGGAGATCATGCAGATCCTGTGCCACAGCCAGCTCGGTCGGATATGCGCCGGCGACGGACTGGCTCCGCGCGCGAAGCGCGACGTGGAGCAGGGCATGGCCGCAGGCCGGTTCGCCGTGGTCGACCCGGTGGTCGCCCTGACCGTGCTGAACGGCAGCCTGCTGGCGCTCCTGGAGCTGTGGTGCAACCAGCCCGAGGCCGACAGCGACCAGGCCGCAGGCACGATGGCCGAGATGATGCTGCACATGCTCGGCGTCTCCCCGGATGAGGCCCGAGACCTCGCCCGGCGGCCCCTTCCCGCTGCAGCGTGAAGAGGATCCTGTCGCGCACCGGCCGACCGGCGCGGACTGCGCACCGGTTCCCGCGGCCTGCGTCATGTACCGGGGTGGCTGGTCTCTCTCGCCTGCTGTCGCCGCCCCGCAGCCTCAGAGTTGGATGGGCAGGTGGCGGGGTCCGCGGAGCATGGCGTTCTGGCGGTAGGGGGGCGGGTCCTGGACCAGGCGTGCCGTGCCGAGGTGGGGGAGCAGCGCGCCCAGTGCGGCCTGAGCTTCGATGCGGGCGAGGGGGGCGCCATAGCAGAGGTGGATGCCGCTGCCGAAACCGAGATGCTGGTTGTCCGGGCGGGTGGGGTCGAACCGGTCGGGCTCGTGGAACCGCCTGGGGTCGCGGTTGCCCGAGGCCGGCACCAGGACGACGGACGTGCCTTCGGGGATCGTGGTGCCGGCGACCTCGATGTCGGCGAGGGGGATGCGCTCGCGCATGTGGACCGGGGGCTCGTAGCGCAGCAGTTCCTCCACCGCTTGCGGCAGCAGGTCGGGGTCGCGGCGCAGCTGGTCCAGGTGCTCGGGTTGGCGCAGCAGGGTGAGCACTCCGTTGGCGATCAGGTTGACCGTGGTCTCGTGTCCGGCGATGAGCAGCAGCACGGCGGTTTCCGCCAGTTCCTCCTGGCTGAGCCGCAGGGCGGGGTCCGGCTCGTTGACGAAGGCGGAGAGCATGTCGTCGCTCGGCTTGCCACGGCGCTGCTCGGCGAGGTTCACCAGGTACCCGCCCATCTCGATGCGCGCCTGGTCGCCCGCCCTGTCCGTCTCGGTGGTGTCCTCTTCGGGCCTGACGTCGGCGGCTGCGACCAGTGCGTCGGACCAGGCCCGGAACAGAGGCTCGTCCTCGTGCGGTACGCCGAGCAGGCGGCAGATCACGGCCTGGCGCACGCGCTCGACCTGGTCGTCGGGGACGGCCGTGGCGTACAGCAACCCCTCCTCCCCGTGCAGCTGGAACACCGCCGGCGCGAGGAACACGCACTGCGCATAGCCCTGGCAGCGCGTGAGATCCACAACGGTCTGCATCCCCACCACTCCCTCCGTTGTCTCACCCCCTCGTTTTGGGGCCGGACCTGGGCGCCCGCACGCCACGGCTCTGGAGACGGAAATCCCGGGCAGCTCGTCCGCCCAGGGCGACGGCTCAGCCCAGGGGCGTGGTCGAGTCCGAAGGCCGCGCCCATGAGGGAAGGTGGGAGAACGCCCGGGAATATCTGGCCAGTTGCTCGCTGTGTGGCCGATCTCCTAGGTGTGGAGCTCGAGATGGACGATGCAGGTGAGCATCTTCTCGAAGGTCAGGCGGGCTTCGTCCAGGCGGCCGACGCGGTCTCGGCGAGGACGTCGAGCTGTTCATGCCGCTGCCGGCCGTGCGGGCCATTTTCGCCGCCTCGACAGTTCCATACGTCGTATGGTAATCGTGGAGGGCGCGCTTCCGTACGTTGTATGGAAGAGTTTGCTCGGACCATGCCAGGCGCCGTACATCGCCTGCATGCAGTCGATGGTGCAGGTCGCACCCATCGGGAAGGAAAGATCATGAAGAAGCTCACGAGGCGTGTTGCCGTCACCGCTGCCTCCGTGGCGGTCGCGGGTGTCGCCGTTCTCGGTGCCGGGGGCACCGCTTCGGCCGCGACTTCTGCAGCCGCGCACGTCCAGCCCCCGGCCGCCGGCGTCAACGCCGGCGACTACCGCTGGGACCACGGTGTCGGCTACCTGCTTTTCGTGCAGGGCTACTCCTGGGACGAGATCCGTGGCTGGGACCACGACGGCTGGGACGAGATCAGCGGTCGCTGACGTCGCCCAGGCGGCCGGCGGTCCGGCGCCCGGGCCCTGCTGTAACGCCTCTTCCTTCGTTGCCTCTTCGCTGCCTGCCCAGCGGCGGTCCGGCGGCGGGGCGCAGCCGAGGCAGAGACACCTTGGAGTGAAAGTCGATGGAGTCTTTGAAGACCCTGATGCATGGGGTGGCCGTGCAGGTTGTCATCTCGCGCACATACTCGCTGTCCATGTGCATGAGCCTGCGGTACGAGCCCACTGATCCCTATGTCGTCCGTGCCGCCTTTTCCAACGACACTGACGAGCCGGTCGAATGGGTCCTGGGGCGTGATCTTCTGGCCGATGGCCTGGGGGGTTCCGCAGGCTGTGGGGACATCCGGATCTGGCCGGCCGTCGGCCGTGGTGACCAAGCGATGTACATCGTCCTCGGGTCTCCTGCGGGCACCGCCTTGCTCGAGGTTCCCGTGCAGGACGTCAGGACCTTCCTGGAGAACACGGAGGCGCTGGTGCCACGGGGTACCGAGTCCGGACACATCGACTGGGACCTCGAACTGGCGAACCTGTTTGCAAAAGGCTGAGAGAAGCCTCCCAACCGCCGTGCCGCTGGGGATCTTTGCCCCGGCGGCGGAAGAGAAGGAAAGAGTGTTCATGTCCCAGTACCAGCTTCGTGTCTACACACTGCGCAGCCCTGAGGCGCTCGCCGCCTACGAGAACATCTGGTCCAAGCACATTCCCGGTATGGCCAAGCACAGGATCACCACGCACGGCGTCTGGACGGTGCCTGCGGCCCCCGGGAGCGTGGAGCGTCGGCTGTACGCCCTCGTTTCCTATCGGGACGCCGACGACGTTCAGGAGCGGCTGGAGGCGTACCTTTCCAGCCCCGAATTCCGCGCGGACATGGAGGGCTTCGACATGAGCCAGATCGTCGGCGTCGCCGAGTCCGTGCTGACGCCCACCGCCGACTCACCCTTGCGGTGACAGGTACCGAGCCACTCGAAGTCTGCGGCGACCTTCTCGTTCGTGCCGGAACGCGGCGCAACTCCGCCACGGCGTTCGCCGGACGGCAACCGGCATGGACGAGATCGGCGAGGTCGGGGGGACGGTTGCAGTTGCCGGAGACCCGGTTGAGTGCCCGTCGGTACGGGCGGCCGGCGCCCGGTGACATGCAGGTCCAGCCGACCGGGGGTGAACGCGTACCGGCGGCACCGTGCGCCAGGCCGCTGCCGCCTCCGCAGCTCGGCCGGCCGAGTCATGTGCAGGGTCGTCGTCCGCGGAGTGCGAGCGGGCCGCGCGGCAGCGTCCAGGGCCCCGGCCACCGCCAGACGCTGCGGTTCCCAGGACCGTACGAGACCGGGGGCCATGCGCACCATCCAGGCGAGCGAACCGGTGGCAAGGGTGAGCGCGAGGTGGCGTAGGGCAGGCTGTGCCCGTCGAGCGCGCACGTAAATCCGTCGACGGTGTACACCATCAGGTCGGCCACACGGTCGCCCGGCCCAGCCGCAGCACACCGCGCATCTGCGGCCGCCGCGTGGAGAGGGCCTTTCCGGATGTGATGGGTGCCTCCTCATACGCCGCAGCCTGAGCCCGCCCGACCACGGGCCGGCCTCAGGCCGCAACGCTTCCGGACTGCACAATCAATGGTCGGCGCTCTGGCCGTCACCATCGGCGGCGAGTCGGCTCTCCAGGCCCGTGATGATCGTGTCCAGCGTCAGGCGGAACATGCAGTTCTCGTCATGGGTGGGCCCGACTTCGCCGACAGTGGGGGATGCGAGGCTCAACCACCGGTGGAGCGCGCCGTTGAGTTCGGCGGTCAGGACACCGGTGATGACGGCGCCCACGAGAGCGGTGATCTGCGGGAGCTCCGAGGGCGGCACCCCTGCGGCGTCCAGGATCGCGGTGAGCGCAACCCAGAACGGGTCCTCGGGCTGGATGAAGTCCGCCTGGTGGCTGAACGAGTAGGCCATGAGCTTGGGGTGGCGGTGCGCCAGCGTCCGGAAATCCGTGGCGAGCAGGCGGATGCGCTCCTGCCAGGGAGCATCCTCCAGCGTCACGGTGCGGAACTGGGTGCCGACCATTCTCGCCACGCCGCGCAGCAGGGCGTCCTTGTTCGGCACGTGGTGGTACAGCGACATCGGGTTCGCATCGAGCACGGTCGCGAGTTTGCGCATGGTGAGCGCCTCGACCCCGTCCGCGTCGATGAGCCGCAGGGCGGCGGCATAGATCCCGGCCTCGGTCAGAGGCACGTCCCTCTTTCTTGTTCCCCGCGGGGGACGCTTCGCCTTTTCCATACGCGGACGGTATCAGTTTCATACAGCGTATGGAAATGACCTCGGCCACACGGCGGCATGACGGTCGACCGCATGGCTCCGGGTTGCGGTCGACTTTCCATACGTCGTATGGTACCAATTCCATACGGCGTATGTTTCCGTGGTGCACTCCGGTATCGCCGGCGCCCTTGCCCATCCCCTCTGCACAGAGGAGCAAGCCATGACCACACAGTCCAAGAACGACCTGCGCCCCATCCGGTCTCCGCGCGGGGTCCCCTTCCTCGGCCACACGCCGCAGATCCCCAGCACCAACCCGGTCGAGTACTTCGGCGAACTGGCCAAGCAGTTCCCCGAGGGGCTCTACGGCATGGAGATCGCCGGTATCGAGCAGGTCTTCGTCTGGGACCCGGACCTGGTGGCCGAGGTCTGCGACGAGACGCGGTTCTTCAAGCAGATCGACAAGACGCCGCTGGCCCATGTCCGGGACTTCACGGGTGCGGGCCTGTTCACGGCCCACCAGCACGAGGAGGAATGGGGCATGGCGCACCGAGTCCTCCTCCCGGCCTTCAGCCAGCGGGCGATGAAGGGCTACTACGGGCAGATGCTGGAGATCGCCCAGAACCTGGTGGGCAAGTGGGAGCGCAGGGAGGGCCAGTCGGTCAACATCACCGACGACTACACCCGGCTGACCCTGGACACCATCGCCCTGTCGGGGTTCGGTTACCGGTTCGACTCCTTCGCCAAGGAGGATCTGCACCCCTTCCTCAACGCGCTGCTGGAGGCGCTGGTTGAGTCGCTGCGGCGCTCGCAGGAGCTGCCGATGATGACCAAGATGCGCAAGGCGGACGACAAGAAGTACCGCGAGAACATCCAGCTGATGCGGGACCTGGTCGAGAGTGTGATCAAGGAGCGCCGTGAGGAGAAGGGCACCGATGAGGATGACCTGCTGGGTCTGATGCTGGAGGCCACCGACCCGGAGACCGGCAAGGGGCTGGACGACGATAACGTCCGTGACCAGGTGGTGACGTTCCTGATCGCCGGTCACGAGACCACCAGTGGTCTGCTGTCGTTCGCCACGTACTCGCTGATGCGTAACCCGCAGGTGCTGGCCCAGGCCTATGCCGAGGTGGACCGGCTGCTGCCGGGCGACACGGTCCCGGACTACGACACGATCATGAAGATGGACGTGATCCCGCGCATCCTGGAGGAGACCCTGCGCCTGTGGGCTCCCATCCCGATGATCGGCAAGTCGCCGATTGAGGACACCGTCATCGGCGGCTGCTACGAGCTGAAGAAGGGAGCGCGGGTCAACCTCCTCGAGGGCCCGCTGCACACCCACCCCAAGGCGTGGGACCGGCCGGATGAGTTCGACATCGAGCGGTGGCTGCCGGAGAACCGGGTCAACCACCACCCGCACGCCTACAAGCCGTTCGGTAACGGCGTGCGTGCCTGCATCGGCCGGCAGTTCGCGCTCACCGAGGCCCGTCTGGCCCTCGCACTGGTGCTGCAGAAGTTCAAGTTCGCCGACACCGACGACTACAAGATGGACGTCAAGGAGGCGCTGACGCGCAAGCCCGGCGGCTTCGAACTGAAAGTGCGGGCCCGTCGGGAGCACGAGCGGACCGTCTTCGGCGCAGTGGACCTGCAGACGGACGACACGCAGGCGCAGGCCGCGGTCAGCGGTGTCGGGGTGAACCTGACCGTCGCCTACGGCTCCAGCCTCGGCTCGTGCGAGGACCTGGCGCGCACCATCGCCGACCGCAGCGAGCGCTCCGGGTTCGGCACCACCCTGGTCGGCCTGGACGAGCTGGGCGACAACCTGCCCACCGAGGGCCTGCTCGTGGTCGTCGCCTCCAGCTACAACGGCAAGGCCCCGGACAACGCGCAGCGTTTCGACGACCTGATCGCCGCCGGACTCCCGGAGGGCTCGCTGTCCGACGTGCGGTTCGCGCTGCTGGGTGCCGGCAACACCCAGTGGGTGGCCACCTACCAGGGCTTCCCCAAGCGGATCGAGGCAGGCCTGCTGGCCGCCGGCGCCACCCCCGTCATCGAACGCGGCATCGCGGATGCCGCCGGTGACTTCGACGGCATGGCCACTCGCTGGATGGACACCCTGTGGACCACCCTGGCCGAGGAGTACGCCGCCGACACCTCCCAGGCCAGCGGCCCGCGCTACCAGGTCCAGCTGCTCACCGAGGCGGACGTGCGCCCCGCGATCGTCTCCGAGCAGGCCTACCCCCTCACGGTCGTGGCCAACGAGGAACTCGTGGCCGACGCCACCGGCCTGTGGGACTTCAGCATCGAGCCGCCGCGCCCGTCCGCGAAGTCCATCACCATCGAGCTCCCCGACGGTGTCACCTACGACACCGGCAACCACCTGGCCGTCTTCGCCAAGAACGAGCCCGCGCTGGTCAACCGCGCCCTCGCGCGGCTCGGCGTCGACCGCGACCAGGTCCTGCGCCTGGACCTGCCTGCCGGTGGCCGCACCCACCTCCCGGTCGGCACCCCCGTGACCGCAGGCCTGCTGCTCACCGAGTTCCTGGAGCTGCAGGACGTGGCCACCCGTTCCCAGATACAGACGCTGGCCGAGCACACCCAGTGCCCGTGGACCCGGCCGCAGCTGCAGGCCTACACGGCCGACACCGCCGAATCCGAGGAGCGCTACCAGACCGAGATCCTGGGCAAGCGGGTCTCCGTGCTGGGCCTGCTGGAGCGCTTCCCGGCGGTCGAGCTGCCGCTGGCGGTCTTCCTGGACATGATGGGCCCGATCCGCCCGCGGTTCTACTCCATCTCCTCCGCCCCGCTGGCCAACGCGCGCCATGTGCGGCTGACCGTGGGCCTGCTGGAAGGCCCGGCCCTGTCCGGCGACGGCCAGTACCGCGGTACCTGCTCCTCCTACATCGCAGGCCTCGAGCCCGGAGACGTCTTCTACGGCTACGTGCGGGTGCCCTCCCCGACCTTCGCGCCGCCGGCCGACCCGGCCACGCCGCTGGTCCTCATCGGCCCGGGCACCGGCATCGCGCCGCTGCGCGGATTCCTGGAGGAGCGCGCCTCGCAGCAGGAGAACGGCATCGAGGTGGGCCTGTCCCAGGTCTTCGTCGGCTGCCGCCACCCGGAGCACGACTACTTCTACCGGCAGGAGATGCAGGACTGGGAGCAGGCCGGGATCGCCCAGGTGCACACCGCCTACTCCGCGGTGACCGGCCACCCGGCCCGGTTCGTGCAGAACGCCATCGCCAACGCCGCCGACACCGTGTGGCAGGCCATCGAAGACGGCGCGTACATCTACGTCTGCGGTGACGGCCGCCGCATGGCGCCCGCCGTGCGCGAGGCCCTCGCGGCGATCTACCGCGAGCGGACCGGCAGCGACGACGAGGCCGCCCAGCAGTGGCTCGCCCAGTTGGAAGCGGACGAGCGCTACCAGCAGGACGTCTTCGCCTGACGTCGCCCGCCGCACCGCCGAAGGCATGACCAAGAAGGACATCGTCCGGTGCCTGAAGCGGTTCGTCGCCCGCGAGATCTACCGGCACCTACCCGACATGATCCCCACTACCAAAACGCTCCCACAGACCGCTTGACGATCTATAGGGGCTTCCCCCAGACGCCGGGAGGGTGCGGCGGTCCTGACACCCCGCACCCTCCTGGCCACCACTCACCCACGAGGCACCACACGGCACCCATCGGCCCGAACCGCCGGGAGTGCCGCTCACAGAAAGCAGAGCACCATGGACACCATGCTCGCCGGACGCTTCCACCTGGACAGCAAGAAGTTCGCCGTGGAGGAGGTCTCCATCCCCGTGCCCGGCCCGGGCGAGGTCCTCATCGAGGTCAAGGCCGCAGGCGTCTGCCTCTCCGACGTCCACCTCATCGACGGATCCCTCGTCCCGCTGTTCGCCACCTCCGACACGGTCACCGTCGGCCACGAGGTCTCCGGTGTGATCCACACCCTCGGCCCCGACCTCAAGCGCGGCCTGACCGTCGGCACCCGCGTCACCCTGGAGGCCGGCAAGACCTGCGGCCAGTGCGCCGGCTGCGTGCGCCGCCGCCCCTGCACCCAGATGCTCACCGCCGGCATCGACTACGACGGCGGCTGGGCCCAGTACACCCTCGCCCGCGAGGACACCCTCATCCCCATCCCCGACAACCTCCCCTTCGACCAGGCCGCGATCATCCCCGACGCGGTCTCCACCCCCTACGCCGCCGTCGTCACCACCGCGGGCGTACGCCCCGCACAGTTCGTCGGCATCTGGGGCGTGGGCGGTGTCGGCGCCCACAACGTACGCCTCGCCCGCCTGGCCGGCGCCGCGCCGATCATCGCCGTCGACCCGCTGCCCGGCGCCCGGGAGCGTGCCCTGGCCTTCGGCGCGGATTTCGCCCTGGACCCGGCCGCCGACGACTTCGCCGACCAGGTCCGCGCGGCCACCGGCGGACGGGGCCTGGACTTCGCCTTCGACTGCGCCGGCGTGCCGGCAGTCCGTGAGCAGGCCGCCGCCGTGCTGGGCCTGAACGGAGTCCTCATCCTGGTCGGCATCAGCCCCAGGCCGATCACCATCAGCGAGGGCCTGACCTTCAACTACCTGGGCAAGCAGGTGCGCGGCCACTACGGCGGCACCCCCGAGTCCGTCACCGAGCTGGTCCGGCTGGCCGAGGTCGGCCGCCTCGACCTGGCCCCCTCCATCACCGACCACATCCCGCTCGCCGACGCCGCCGACGCGGTCAACCGGCTGGAGAACAAGATCGGCGACCCGATCCGCCTCATCCTCGTCCCCTGACAACTTTGCAGAAGGACGACCAAAACCACCTCGGGCAGGGGTGAGTGGGCGCCGGTGTGTGAGGGAGCACCGGCGCCCACGGTCTTGTGTGGACGGTCAGTTCGCAAGGGTCTTGGTGAGCGCGGAGCCGACAGGGGTGTTGGCCGCGCGGATGGGCGGCGGGCGGCGTACCCGAAGCGGTGGGCGGGCATGAAGAAGTACCGCATGCGCAGGGCCTCCCTCTGGTGGCGGGTGACGAACGGGCGCAGCCCTTGCTCCCACACGCGGAGGGCGGCGGACAGGTGGTCGTGTTCGGCGACCAGCCGGGCCAGCAGTTCGGCGCCCGCAATGCCCATGCCGGAATCCTGCCCGGAGTGCAGGATCATGCACCAGGCGGAGTCGCCGAGCAGGACGACCCCTTCGCGACAGTGCTCTCCGAAGCCACCGGCCCGCTGGACGACATCGCCGACACACTTCTCGCCCGCGCCCGGCCGGCAGGAGAGCGTGCCGACGACACCAACCTCCTCCTGGTAAAGATCCCTTGAAGCGGGCGTCGGCGGCTGCCGCGACGGCTGGACATCACCGGAGGGCGACAGCCCGGCCCCTCGCCGGCGCAGGGGATCAGGCGCGGTTGAGCCCGTACCGGGGGCCAAGAACGGCGACTGCCTTCTTGAGCTCCTCGCCGAGGTCGTCGAGACGATCCGCTTCTGCGGGGTCGACGGCTGCGCTGATCGCCGCTATCGGACTGCCGTCGGATGCCAGCAGGGGCGTGGCCACGGCAAAGGCGTCCTTGAACGTGACTCCGCGGTTGAAGGCGAGTCGGCGGGAGCGGATCTCGGGGAGCTCGGCGAGGAACTGCCGGGCCTCTCCTGCCTGTTCCGCACCGGCCAGTTCCAGAAGCCGGTACATCTCCTCGTCGGGGACGCTGGCGAGCAGAGCCTTGCCGGCAGCGGTCGTGAAGAGGGGGCGACGGGCGTGGGTGCGCGCGACGAAAGTCAGGTTGGGCGACTCCTGACCGGCATGGTCGGCGTAGACGAGGGCGTCGCCGACGCGCACCCCGACGAGGACGGTGCAGCGGAGGACCTTGCTCAACTCGGCCAGGAACTGGTGATCGAGAGACAACGCGGCCAGCTTGTTCGCGCGAGCGGCGAGGATGAAGGGCCCTGGTCCGATGTGGAACCGGCGGTCGTCCTCGATGAGGTAGCCGCGGGCGAGAAGTCCATTGGTCAGCTCCTGAACGGAGCTCTTCGCCGCGTCCAGGGCGGCTGCCAGCTCAGCCAGCGTCAGTCCCCGCGGGCTCAGGGCCACGGCTTCGAGGATCCCGATCACTCGGTCGACCGTGCGATGCGGGCGGACGGGCATGCGGCTGATGCTAGCACCGCCCTGTCCGCCAAAAGTCCGTGCACGAGTCTTGTCAGGGAGCCGTGGGTCGCCGTAGCGTCCCAGCCATCCGGAAATCCGGCTCGACATACGTAAATACGTACGCTCATGAACTCCTACGCACCACCTCGCATGTCGCATGTCCCGGAAGGTCAGCACTCGCAACGAAAGGCCCGAAAACATGACCGCATCTGTCTCTCCCGGCGTGGCCACCACCCGCAGCGGCGCCCCGCTGCCGCTCGTCTCTCTGCCGCAGGGTGAGCTTCTGACCGTCAACATCGACCAGATCCCGCTGTTCAAGGATCTAGTTGCCCCCGGCATTCACATCCAGACGCTGCGCCTGGACCCCGAGCGCGGAGAGTGGGTCTTCCTGTCCACCTTGGCACCCGGTGTCGAGCTGCCGATCCACTACCACACCGGTTCGGCTCAGGTGTGGACGATCCAGGGCCGCTGGCTGTACCACGAGTACCCCGACCAGCCGCAGACGGCGGGCTCCTACCTGTACGAGCCCGGCGGCTCGGTGCACACCTTCTACACACCCGAGGACAACACCGAGGACACCGTTGCCCTGGCCTGGATCGAGGGTGCGCAGGTCAGCTTCAACGAGGACGGCACCTTCCACTCGGTCATGGACGCGGTGACCCTCCAGCACCTGACCGAGACCGCGGCGGCGGCGCAGGGCACCGGACCGGTCCCCTACATCCACGGCGGCGCCGCCGGCGTGATCACGTCCTGATCAGCAGGGGAGCAGCCATGCGACCGGCGTTCGACGGCATCCGGGTCCTGGAACTGGGCCAGATCTACAACGGTCCCTACTGCGGGCTCTTGCTCGCACAACTGGGCGCCGACGTCATCAAGGTCGAGCCACCCGGCGGTGAGCCACTGCGCTTCCGCTCGCACGAGCCGATCGAGTCCCACGAGTTCGTGATGCTCAACTCCCACAAGCGGAGTGTGGTGTTCGACCTGAAGACCGACGCCGGTCGCCAGGCGCTGCTCGACCTGGTCGAGACTGCCGACGTGCTCATCGAGAACTACGCGCCGGGCACGATGGAGCGCCTCCGGCTCAGCCCGGCGCGGCTCCTCGAACACAACCCGCGTCTGGTCGTGGCCTCCGGCAAGGGCTACGGGTCCACCGGCCCCTACGCCCACATGTCGGCCATGGACATCACCGTGCAGGCGATGTCCGGCAGCGCCTCGGCCACCGGGGAGCCCGACGGGCCGCCCACCAAGGCCGGCGCCGCGTTCGTGGACTTCTCCGGCGGCATCCACCTGTTCGGGGCGATCAGCGCGGCCCTGTTCCAGCGCGAGCGCACGGGACGGGGGCAGATCGTCGAGGTCTCGATGCACGACACCATCTACCCGATGCTGGCATCCAGCCTGGGCGGCCTGCACAACAACCCCGGCCGAGAGCTCCCCGAGCGCACCGGGAACCGGCATTCGGGCATGGCGGTGGCGCCGTACAACATCTACGAGGCGAGCGACGGATGGCTGGCGATCATCTGCATCGCCGAGCGGCACTGGCGCGGCGTGGCAACCGCACTGGGCCGGCCCGAGCTGATCGACGACCCCAGGTTCCGCACGCAGAAGGACCGGGTCGCCAACATCGACGCGGTCGACGAGCAGGTCTCTTCCCGCACCAGGACCCGGACGCGTGCTGAGCTGGTGCGGGACCTGCAGGCTGCCGGCGTGCCCTGCGCGCCGGTCAAGTCGATCCATGAGGTCGACTCCGACGAGCACCTGATCGAGCGCGGCATGATCCAGTACGTCGAGCACCCGGCCAGGGGTCGGGTGCCGGTTGCGGGATGCCCTCTGAGGCTCAGCGACTCGCCGGTGGGCCCGCTGCGGGCCGCCCCGCCGCTGGGCCAGTCGACACGGGAGGTTCTCGCGGAGCTCGCCGGCCACGCGGATGCGGCCGGCGAAGCCGGCACCCAGATCAATGGGGAGGATCCCAAGCATGTTCACACCTGAACCCGGTACTCCGCTGGCGGAGTACTACGACCGGACCCAGCCGCGGACCGGAGCCGTCCTCTCGCGCCGGAGCCTCGGCACGCTGGACGCGGTGAGCATCGGCCGCTACGCACTGACCATCGGCGCCGCGGACCCGATCCACTACGACGCCGCTGCCGCACGTTCGGCCGGGTACGCGGATGTCGTGGCGCCACCGAACATGCTCGCCGCGATCGTGGAGTGGGGCATCGGCACCCCCGAGGCCCAGCTTCAGCCCGACGGAACCCCCCTCAGCGGTGACACACCCCTCGGTGACGGGGATCTCGGGCTGCGCGTGATGGGCGCCGGTGAGGAGATGGAGCTGGTCAGTCCCGTGACCGCCGGGACGGAGGTGGTGCTCGAAACCACCCTCGAGGCGGTCACTCCCAAACAGACCCGCGCCGGCACCTGCGTATTCGTCACCACCCGCCACACGTTCACGTCCGCCCAGGGTGCCGTCCTCAACCGCAACCGGCGCACCGTCGTACTGCGCAACCCCTTGCAGGAGTCGTAGTGTCCATCAACTACCAGGTCGGGGACACACTCCCACGGCTCAAGCACACGGCCACGACCTTTCAGCTGTTCCGCTACAGCGCGGTCACCTGGAACCCCCACCGCATCCACTTCGACGAGCCCTACGCACGCGAGGAGGGCCACGGCGGTCTCGTGGTGCACTCCCACCTGCGAGCGGCGCTTGCCCTGCGCTGTGTCACCGAGGCTCTCGGCCCCAAGTGGCGCGTGACGAAGGTCGCCTACCGCCTGCGGAAGCCCGTCTGTGCGCCCGCCAACCTCGCCTACACCGCCCGGGTGACCCACATCGAGGGCGACAGCATGACCCTCGAACTGGCCGAGGAACACCCCTCCGGCGAGGTGGGGTTCGAAGGGACGATACGCGTCAGCAGGGCCGCGGGAGAGAACGCCGGCGGTCTTCGCTCCTCGACACCGGAAGAGTTGGCATGACGTCAGCATCAGAACGGGGCCGGCGCCCCCTCCGCGTCGGGAACTGCTCCGGCTTCTACGGCGACCGCGCCTCGGCCATGGCCGACATGGCCCGAGCGGGCGGCATCGACGTCCTCACCGGTGACTACCTCGCCGAGGTCACAATGCTGATCCTCGGCAAGGCGCGCGCCAAGGACAGCACGAAGGGCTTTGCTACCACCTTCCTGCAGCACCTCGACGCGGCGCTCGAGCACCTCGTCGCCAACCGGATCAGGCTCGTCGTCAACGCCGGTGGACTCAACCCCGCCGGGCTGGCCGCCGCGACGCGCGAACTGATCGCACGCCACGGTCACGACCTGCGGGTCTCCCACATCGAAGGCGACGACGTCTTCGGCAGCCTCGACGGTCTGCGGCAAGCGGGCCATTGCCTGCCGCACCTGACGAGCGGTCAGCCGCTGTCGGACTGGCCGCACCAGCCGCTGACGGCCAACGCCTACCTCGGCGGCTTCGGCATCGCGCGCGCCCTCCACAACGGCGCCGACATCGTCGTCACGGGCCGCGTCACCGACGCATCCCTGGTCCTCGGTCCCGCCGCCTGGTGGTGGGGTTGGACGCCTGACGACCATGACGCCCTCGCCGGCGCAGTCGCCGCCGGACACGTCATCGAGTGCGGGCCTCAGGCGACCGGCGGCAACTTCTCCGGGTTCCGTTCCGTCCCCCACCTCGTGGAGCCGGGGTTCCCGATCGCCGAGATCGCCGCCGACGGCTCCTCGGTGATCACCAAGAACCCGGGCACCGGCGGCGTGGTCACCCAGGACACGGTCACCGCCCAACTGCTCTACGAGATCGGTGAACCCGCGTATCTCAACCCCGACGTGACCGCCCACCTGGACACCGCGACGCTGACAGACCTCGGCGAGGACCGCGTCGGGATCCGCGGCGTGCGAGGCACGGCGCCGTCCAGGACGACCAAGGTCGCGATCACAGGGGTGGGAGGCTGGACGAACAGCGCTATCCTCGCGCTCACCGGCACGGATCTCGACGCGAAGGCCGCCCTCGTGGAGCGATTCGTCCACCGCTACGCCGAAGCCGCCCGCGGGCTCGACGCGGTCGCCGTCGAGCGCATCGGGCGGGCCCAGCCCGATCCCGACACCCAGAACGCGGGAACCGAGCTGCTCAGGATCACCGTGCAGGGGACGCAGCAGGCCGCCGGGCGCGCCTTCTCGTCGCGTGTGGTCGAGCTGGCCCTGTCCAGCTACCCCGGGCTGTACTCCCTCGGCCCTCCGCAACCGGGGTCCGCATTCGGTGTCTACTGGCCGGCACTGCTCGACCAGCGGATGCTCCACCACACGGTCCACCACTACGACGGCAGGACCGAGATCATGGCCCCCGGCAACCCGGACGGAGCCGGTGACGAGGTAATGCCGCAGGCCGAGCCGGCGCTCGCGTCATCGGTGCCTGCGCCGCGGGCAGACGAACTCGTCGTCGCCCCACTCGGTGAGATCGTGCACGCCCGCTCCGGCGACAAGGGCGGCGACGCGAATCTGGGCGTCTGGGTACGCGACCGTGCGGCATGGGACTGGCTCAGGTCCACCCTCACCATCGACGAACTGCGACGCCTTCTTCCCGAAACACACGCACTGGAGATCTCGCGCCACGAACTCCCCCACCTGGGCGCGGTCAACTTCCTCGTCCGAGGACTGCTCGGGACCGGCGCCACTTCGACACTGCGGCTGGACTCGCAGGCCAAAGCACTCGGCGAATGGCTGCGCTCACGGAGCATCAAGGTGCCGCGATCTCTGGTTGGCCCATCTCCGGAGCGGTGATCACCCTTGAGCCCGGCCGACGCCTGGATCATCTGCTGCCCGGCCGGGATCGTGCCTTCGTCTACGTCCTGTCCGGCAGGGTGACGGTCGCCGAGCGTCCCCTGCGCGCAGGGGAGATCGCCTGGTCTGACCCCCTTCCCCAGGCTTCTCTCTCGACCATCGCGCTTGAGACCGCCGACGGCGACGAGCACAGCGTGGTCATGGTCTACAGCGGTGAGCCGATCGGTCAGCCCGTCGCGATGGGGGCCCGTTCGTCATGAACAGCGCGAGCGAAATCGAGCAGGCCTTCCGCGACTTCCACAGCGGCAGGTTCGGCGACATCCCGAACCAGGCCCGCCTGCACTTCCGCTGACATCGGGCCACCCGGCACCCCCGTCTCCCCAGACCGTGTGCCCGCAGGCCCGGCGCGGCACGCATACTCCGGAGCCTTCACCTCCGGCTCCAGCCCAGGAAAGGAGAACCTCGGAACCCGCGCATCGCCGGCTCTGATGCACCTTGCCGTGGCCGCCGTGCTCATTCCGGGACTGGTCGGCACCCGAAACTCGGGGCCACGCCGTGAGCCGAAGCACGACAGCGGGCAGACGTGACCCGGCGGCGCCCTCCTGTTGAGGGCAACCCAGCAGGATCGGCGGCTCCGGCGTCAGCGGGCAGGTGCCGACGCGCTGCGCCCACGCCACGCTCAGCACCATCCTTACGACCTACAGGTCCGTATCGGCGTTGCCCTCGTCGTTCCAAGAGACTCGCCGCTTGGTCGCGCCCTTGGCGGAAGCGCCCTTCTCCTGCCCCTCCAACAGCTCCAGGAGCGCAGCGTCTGCCTTTTTCTCGCCTTCCTTCGTCAGTTCGAGAGGGGCGTTGTTGCAGACGGTGTACCTGTCGGGATGAATGATGTTGGTGGTCCGCAAGGTGAACGTCAGAAGCGAGCGCCAACCCTTGCGGTGGCCAACCCTCACTTGGATTCCGACCTTGTAGTCACGGGCCTCCGGAACGAACCCGGAAAACGGTGCCTCGAACTCGATGAAGAGTTGTTGCGCTTCTCTGCCGGCCACGACGAATCCGGTAGGCAGCTTGGGTTCCTCGTCCGGCCCGGGTTGGAGACGGGATGGTGAAGATGTCCACAGGAGTGGCAGATGAGAGGCGGGCTCATCGGGGAAGGTCAGCATGAGATCCTGCACGACTATCGGCTTGGCACCGGTGTTGTGAAGGATGAGCGGAAGCCGCAGGCGAACCATGGATCCGTGGCAAATCGCTGCAAAGGAATGAGGCTCCCACGATCTCAGGCACCCCTGTCTGGCGTTGAGCCACCAGAACGAGGCGATGGTGAAGAGCAATGCGCAGACCGACAGGAGGCCAGCACCAGAAATCGATGAGGACGCATTCTGATCAGCAGCAGCCATCAGCAAAAGCATAAATTCACCTCAGGGTGGGCGAGCTAACAGGACTCGGTGACGAGGGGCCCGTAAGCGACCCGGCCTCTCGACGAGCGGCAGCTGGGCCACCTTCATCCTTCGGCGAGGAAGTGCGCCAGCGAAGCGTCCAAGTCGATGTGCCCGAGCTCGGCTCCCCTGGGCACCAGGGCCTCCGTTTCCTGCAGGAACGCCTTGATTTCCTGCGCCCGGGCTTTGAGCAAAGCCACACCGGCCGGCGGGTTGAGAAGGATGTACAAGTCGTAGCGGTCAGGCCCGTCGGCGGGCCATATGCGTATGTCCCCCTCGCCGGCGGGGCCTTCCAGCCCGTCGATCAGAAGATCTCGTCCAATGATCCATTCCACCGTCTCGTCGCTGTCGACAGCGGTGAATGCGGCACGGACGACATAGGGATCACTGGGCTCGTACCGCAGCCTCACGCTCACAGGCAAGGACATCTCATGCGCAACGACAAGTTGCACATGCAGCCCCTGAATCACGGTTCTCAACGACTTCATTGGTTTTTACTCCTGCTGTCTCGAGTCATACCGGGAGGGCCATCGGAAGGGCCTGTCTAGGAGGCCTGAACGGAGAAGTGGGTACTACGGGGAGCGGTGTCGGACGGCAGGAGAACGCTCGCAGGAGCTACATCTCCTGCCGTCGCGCCCGGCCGTCAGCAGCAGGCGAAGCCACCACTGACGGCCGGGAGCATCACAGGGATGCGACCAACGTCGGTTGCCAGTTCACGGCGACCTTCGTATCAGCGACCGGAGCTCTACCGGTCGTGGCTCGCCTTGTCGCGGTCCCGGCGGTCGTGGTCGCGGTCCCGGTCGTCGTCACAGTCCCAGCGGTCGTTGTCGCGACGGTCCCAGCGGTCGTCGTCGTAACGGACCCAACGGCCGTCGTCCCAACGTCCGTCGTCACGGCCCCAGCGGTCGTCATCGCCGCCCCAGCGGTGGTCGTTGGCCTCGACACTGGCGGCGGGGCGCTGGACGTGCCCTGACGTCGAGGTCGCAGCCGACGCAGTACCCCGACACCAAGAACGGCTCCGCCGGCCACCGCCAGGGAGGCGATGGCGACAGACACGCGCTTCGCGAGGTAACTCACAAGTTTCTCCTTCGATTCAAAACCATCCGTCAGTGCGACGGACGCCGAGTTCACTAGTGCAATTCACTGGGATTGTTCGATGCAGCGGCCCGGGTCGCTCTCCTTCGTGAGCGTCAGCCGGCTCCGCGCGGCGCCACATGGCGCGATAGAGGTTGCCGATGCGGCAACACCCCCTCAGGTTCCATACAAGGTACGAAACCTCCCTTTCACTAATACCATACGTTGTATGGAAAATCGATGGTGGCTCCGCCAGTCAAGGGGGAGGGTCACCTCTCGCTCGTGATGGCGGCGACGCGGCGCAGGAACCCGGGCGTCGCACCGGAAGCCGACGCCCCGCGTGGCGAACTGGATCACCCGACTGGGACCTGCGCAGTGTCCGAGAACGGCCGTCACGGAACACCGAGGCATCACACGCAATCAACGAAGTCGAGATCTTCTTTATTGCGAACGTTGCTCGTGAGCAGTGCAGGCTGCGGCCGCCATCCTCGAAGGCTGGTGGATGGCGCCCGGCATGAGGGGCAGGCGACGCTTATGTGCCCGGCACGTCAACGAGGCGCTCCCGCCCCGCCCGGCGTCAGGCCTCCTGGCAGTCCGCGCAGGGGACCACTGCGGCGCAGGACGGCGGGCCCATTGTTGTGCGTCCGGCCAATGCCGGCCCTCGAGCAGGCACCGCATCGACCCGCCCGTGGGTGATCGCCCACCCCTGTCATTCCCGCTCGGCCGCGTCCAGCTCGGCTCGGATGCGGCCGGGTTCCCCACGCAGCCCCTCGACTCGACGGCGCGCTGCGAGTTCGTGCTGTTCCGGCAGCCCGACGGCCAGCGACATCCGCGACCTCCTCCGGCATCGACGACACGACAGGCCACCACTCCCACGGAATCACCGAGCCCATGCCCCATCGGAGAAAACGCGCTCATCACACCGGAAAGACAACAGCTCCTCAGGCATTCCAGTGCGCCTCAAGGGCTGCGGCGACCTCGGCCGGCTTCTGGATCAACGTCCAGTGGCTGCAATCGAGTTTGACGACCCGGGACGCTCGCACAGCTTCGCCGAGTTCATCGGCGAACGCGATCGGACAGGCCGGGTCGAGCGTCCCCCAGAGGACCAGGCACGGCGCGGACACGTTCGCCAGTCCCGGTTCCCACTCCGCGCCCACCGTCACGGCGGAGCGGTACAGCTTGAGGATGCTGTCCCTCATCGACCCGTCCACGCGACGGACCATTTCCTCGGCCACGTCAGCCGGAACATCGAGTTTGCTCAGGTCCTCGGCGAAGGACGCTGGGTCTAGCTCGTTCATGAACCGGTCCCCCTTGACCGGGTCCTGCCAGACCTTGGCCAGCGGATGCCAGTCGTACTGAGCACTGACCGGGGCGCTGCTGCCGGCCCACGTACGAACCAGGTCCGGCCGTCTCGAAGCGACGCGCGCGGTGAGAATGCAGCCCCAGTCATGGCCGACCAGGTCCACCGGCTCGCCGACTTGCTCCAGCCGATCGATGAGCCAATCGACGTACTCCTCTTTGGTGGAGCCGAAGCCTTGCGGCCGCGGTACGCCGAAGCCGGGCAGGTCCCAGGCCGCGACGTCACTTCGGCTCAGGTGCTGGCACACGCCGTCCCACACACGGTGGGTGTCGGGGACGCCGTGGATCAGAGCTGCAGGCATGGACGAGCTCCCCCGTAGGACAAAAGCCTCATATATGAGATTTTTATCATTATTAGGCTCTTTGGTCCAGAAGTGCGAATCGGGGCCCTGGAGTCGACATGTCCCGTCCCCATGCCTTGAACGCATGGTGAACGCATGGCCCAGGGGGTTGCCGCCGCTCCGGAGGCATCGTCAGACCGCTAACAAGGGACGACCACCGGCACCCCCGGCTCTCCATAACAGCCTGCGGCCGGTGGGGGCGAGAAGGGGAGACGCACCCTTCGGTGGTGTGCCATGAATCGGTGGTGCCCGGCGAGCCCCCGTAGGACCGCTTGGGCACCGAGAGCACCGGCAACTGGGCACCTGCCGGCGGCGCCGGCCCTTCCGCTGCCGGCCAGGTCACTGCCTGATCGTGGGAATGCGATGCCTGCCGAGCGCGGCGGTGCCGTCAAACTGAGCAACGGCCCCGCGACCACGGCGGGCGATCACTCGGCTGTCGGTGTGACCCGCGAGTAGCGTGGGTCACGGACCAACCACCTGGAAGGGGTGTGTGACCATGGTCGAGCACCGCAGCGTCACGGTTGGAGGGTGTCGGCTGCACATCGCGGAGGAGGGTGAAGGACCCCTGGTCCTCCTGCTCCACGGCTTTCCCGAATGCTGGTACAACTGGCGCCACCAGTTCACGCCCCTGGCCGGTGCCGGATACCACGTCGTTGCCGTTGACCAGCGCGGTTACGCCCGCAGCGACCGGCCCGCCGCGGTTGAGGAATACACCATGCTGCACCTCGTCGGCGATGTCATAGGCCTGATCCGCGAACTCGGCGCACAGCAGGCCGTGGTCATCGGCCACGACCTGGGCAGCATGGTCGCCTGGTCCACCGCGCTGATGCGGCCCGACGCCGTCCGGGGGGTCGTGGGCCTCAGCGTTCCGCCGCCGCAGCGCGGTCCGGTTCCTCCGCTGCAGGCGATGCGCGAGCTGTTCGGCGGCCAGTTCTACTGGAACTACTTCCAGACCCCCGGCGTCGCGGACGCCGAGCTCGCGAAGGACCCGCACGCCACCTTCCGTCGCGTGATGTACGGCCTCTGCGGCGACAACCCGCACAGCGACTCGCCGGTCGAGCCGGTCGTCCCACCGGGCAAGGGATTCCTGGACCTCTTCGAGGACCCCGAGGAACTTCCCGCCTGGCTCACCGAGGCCGACATCGACACACTCGCGACGGAGTTCACCGAAGCCGGGTTCACCAGCGCCCTCAACTGGTACCGCAACTTCGACCGCAATTGGCAGCTGACCGCCCCATGGGACGGCGCGCAGTACCGGATGCCCGGCCGCTACATCACCGGCGATCGGGACCTGGTCTACGGGTTCCCGGGGATGGACCAACGCCTCCCCGCCCTGCCCACGCTCCACCCGACCGTCGGACCGGCGCACATCCTGCCCGGCTGCGGCCACTGGATCGCCGAGGAACGCCCCGGCGAGGTGAATGAGGCGCTCCTGGAATTCCTCGGTGCCCTGAACACCTGACGATCAGTCGTCTGCGGTCGAAGTCGGCACGTCTTCTGGCAGCTGTCCGTGGCAGCGGCGGGCGCCGTCAAGTAGGCGACGAGGTCGGGGTTGTCGACCGCCGCGGGGTTGAGGACCTGCTCGGCGGGGGCGTCGTGGAGGAGGCGTCGAGAAACCTCGCGATTGTCTCGGCGGGCCGGGCGAGATGGTGCTCATACGACCCCAGGAATACCCTCCACGTCCAGCGCTGCCGCGTCCGAGAAGAGCTCCGGCGTGCCCAGGGCGCACTCCGCCCAGACCGTCTTGCCACGTCGGGCATGGCGCGTTCCCCAGTGCTCGGCGAGTTGGGCGACGAGGAACAGACCTCGCCCGCCCTCGTCGAAGACACGAGCCCGGCGCAGGTGCGGAGTCGTGCTGCCGGCATCCGCGACCTCGCACATGAGGGTGCGATCGTGGATGAGACGCAGCTGGATGGGAGGCCGACCGTGGCGGATGGCGTTGGTGACCAGTTCGCTGACGACCAGTTCGGTGGTGAAGTCGAGTTCCTCCAGTCCCCAGGTGGTCAGCTGCTTGGAGACGCTCGCTCTGGCCCGGGCGACCTCGGCCGGGTCGGCATCCACCTTCCAAGTGGCGACCTGACGGTCCCCGAGGGTGTGGGTGCGGGCGAGGAGGAGTGCCACGTCGTCGTGCGGTCGGTCTGCGGGCAGCAGCGCTTCGAGGACGGTGTCGCAGGTCGCCTCCAGGGAGGCGGAGGACTGCGCGAGGGCGTGGCACAGTCGAGTGAGGCCCGCCTCGATGTCGTGGTCGAGGGCTTCGATCAGGCCGTCGGTGTAGAGGGCGATGAGGCTGCCCTCGGGCAGGTCGATCTCCGCCGTCTCGAACGGCAGGCCGCCCAGGCCGAGTGGCGGGCCGGCGGGCAGTTCGAGGACGTCGGCGGTTCCGTCCTGGGTCATCACGACGGGCAGCACGTGGCCCGCGCGGGCGAGGGTGCAGCGGCCGGCCACGGGGTCGTACACGGCGTACAGGCAGGTGGCCCCGATGTCCCCCGCGGATTCGTTGTCCGTTTGGGCAGAGAATTCGGAAGAGACTTCGGCGGACAGGCGGATGACGACGTCGTCCAGGTGGGTGAGGAGTTCGTCGGGCGGCAGGTCGATGTCGGCGAGGGTGCGCACGGCGGTCCGCAGCCGGCCCATGGTGGCGGCGGCGTGGATGCCGTGGCCGACCACGTCGCCCACCACAAGTGCGACCCGGGCACCGGACAGCGGGATGACGTCGTACCAGTCGCCGCCCACGCCGAGCTGGGCGGCAGCGGGCAGGTAGCGGCAGGCGACCTCCACGGCGGACTGCGCGGGTGTACTGCGCGGGAGCAGACTGCGCTGGAGGGTGAGGGCGGTGGCGCGCGCGTGCGTGTATCGGCTGGCGTTGTCGATGGCCACCGCCGCCCTGGCTGCGATCTCCTGGGCGAGGAGCAGGTCCTCGTCCCCGTACGCGTCGGACTTGTTGTGACGGAAGAACTGAGCGACACCCAGCGTGGTGCCACGGGCGCACAGCGGTACCAGCAGCATTGATGCGGACGGGCTGAGGTGGTGCCGTGAGGGCCGGCCGGTTACCAGGGCGCGAGCCGGTGGTGATCCGTCCGGATGCCTGTGGAGCTGCTGCGGCGGAACCGACGAACCCGCGTAGATCGCTTCCAGGTGGGTCGTCTCGGGGTAACCGTCCATCACCGACCGCTGGGCGACCCGGCGGACCACGAGTGTGCCCTCCGCAGGAGGCTCCTCTCCGGAAGACGTGTCGAGGAGGTCGACGGTGACGGCGTCGGCGAAGTGCTCGGTGGCCAGGTCCGCCAACTCCTGGGCGGTGCGGGCGATGTCCAGGGTCGTTCCGACGCGTACGCTCGCCTCGTTCACCACCGACAGCCGCCACTGCACCTGGCGATCCCGCTCCTTCTGGAAGGCCAGGACGCCCGTCTCCGATGTGCGGTCCAGGTACTCGGTCGCCAGTGCGATCAGCTTGCGTGTCGCCGCGTTGATGGGCTCTGCATCGCTGGTGAGCCGGGGCAGCTCTTCGAGTAGCCGGTCGAGGAGACGGCCCTGCGCGAGCCGGAAGGCGCGCAGCATTGCTGTGACCGGCTTCCCGCGCTGAGCCAGCCGACGCGCGCGTTCTGCGTCGGCGGCCGGCGGATAGATCCGCCTTGGCTCGGTGTCGTGCTCGATGCCGAAAAGTATGGCGGCGACGTGCTCGGCGACGTTCTCCGCCGTCATCTGTGCGATGTCCGGTTCGTCCCACAGCTCGGGGACCTCGCGCCGCAGGCATTGCTCTATGTCGTGGATCAGCTCGTCCGCTCGCGGGCTGAGTTCATGCGCGGCACGGGACAGAAGACTGTCCGCGGTGAAGTCCACTCTGACGACGTTACGCCGTCCTGGTGGACCGCGAAGCCTCAGCCGGCCTCATCTGGCTGCGCGGTGTCCGGGAGGAGCCCGGTCTCACGGGCTGGTCGTGGTCGAGGCCGAGGGTCCGTGCGGCCACCGGCGGGCGGGGTGGCGCCCACGGCTTTCCGGTGTCCGCGGGGCCTGGCGCAGCCGGTGCTCCGGGTCAACTGAGGTCGGGCAGTGGCCTCCTGGTCACCTGGTGGGCGTCGTCCGGCGGGACGCCGAGCATGCGCAGGGCCATCTCGGCCAGGTCCGAGGCGGCCTCGTCGCCGTCGAGGTCGGGGCGGGCCAGCCGCAACGCCACGAGGGACAGCAGGGTCCCGCCGAGGGCGGACAGGGCGGTGGTCGGGTTGGTGCAGGTGAAGCGGCCCGAGGCGATGCCGATCTCCAGGTCGCGCAGGGCTCGGGGGGCGAGGCCCCGGTCGGTGTGGATCTGGGCCAGACCTCGGTCACGCAGGATCCGCATGAGTTCAGGGTGAGAGTCAGCCATCTGGGCGGTGAGCCGGAAGCCCACGGCGACGAGCTCGGCCGGGTCGTCGATTCCTTGTACGCGCTCGTCGATGACCTGCCCGAACTCGTCCAGGGCGTCTGTCACCGCGGCGTCGAACAGCTCCGTCTTGGACTCGAAGTGGTTGTAGAAGGAACCGAAACCGACGTCCGCGCGCTCGGCGATGGCCTGGATGCTGGCGCTGGTGTCCCCGGTCTCCGCGAGGATCTGCCGGGCCGCACGGACGAGCGCCTGACGGGTCTCGGCACGGCGCCGCTCGAAGCGGTTCTTGGGCGGGGCTGACGTCGGCATACGGAGAGTCTAACAACCGTCGCGATGAGTCTGCCATTACTGATGAGATCATCAATTATTTGGGTCCACCCTATTGACGATGGGTAACGGCAAAGTTGATGATTTCCTCATTACAGCAGTGTTGCTTGGAGGACACCATGTCCCACACTCCCGTTAACAGGGCCGCTCCCCAGACGCCCCACCAAGACCTCCACAGTGAGCAGGGCGCCCTGCGCGGAGAGCACCCCGGACGTTCCCGGAATCCCGTGATCAAGGTGGCGGATCTGGCCTGGCTTGAGTTCGAGAAGCCGGACCTGGACCGGGCCGAGGTCTTCGCGCGTGACTTCGGGTTCGCGATCGCCGCCCGCACCGAGGGGGAGCTGTGGCTGCGCGGCACCTTCGCGGGCTCACCCTGCATGGTCATCCGGCGGGGGCGTGCGTCCCGGTTCATCGGGCCGGCGTTCCGCGCGGCCGAGAGGGCCGACCTTGACCGGCTGGCCCGCGCCACCGGCGGTACCGTCCGGGACATCGGCGTACCGGGCGGTGGGCAGTCGGTCGAACTGCTCGATCCCTCTGGCCTGCCGGTCCGTGTCGTGCACTGCGCCGAGCAGCTGCCCGCGCTGCCCGAGCAGGAGCCGCTGATCCTCAACTTCGGTACCGATCACCGTCGTACGAACGCCACCCAGCGTCCGCCCCGTGAGCCGTCCCGTATCCAGCGGCTGGGCCATCTGGTGCTGGAGACACGGGTGTTCGCCCGCACCCTGGACTGGTACCTGGACACCCTCGGGATGATCGTGTCCGACTTCCTGTTCCTGGACGGGCAGCGCGGGCGCGGGCCGACGATGGCGTTTATACGCTGCGACCAGGGGAGCGTGGCCGTCGATCACCACACGCTGGCCCTGCACCTGGGGCCCGGAACCGGCTACGTCCACTCCGCCTACCAGGTCACCGACCTAGACGCGATCGGCGCCGGTGGGGAGTACCTGGCCGAGCGCGGCTACAAGCGCAGCTGGGGCATCGGCCGGCACATCCAGGGCAGCCAGCTGTTCGACTACTGGCGCGACCCCGACCACTTCATGCTGGAGCACTTCGCCGACGGCGACCTCTTCTCCTGCGACCTGGAGCCCGGCTGGGCGCCGATGTCGGCGAGCGGCCTGTCCCAATGGGGCCCGCCGGTCACCCGCGATTTCCTGGGCACCAACCCGTCCCCCGCAAAGCTGCGCGAGGTCATGACGGCCCTGCGTGGCGACAACGAACTCGACCCCGCACGCCTGCTGGGCCTGATGAAGGCGATGAGCTCATGAGCACCAACGTTCTGCGCACCTCCGACGGCTGGTGGGTCGTCCGGGACGAGCGCGCCGTCCGCGTCGAGACCAAGGCGGTCACCACCGCCGAGCTGCTCGCCGACCGGGACGCGGTCCGCGAGGCCGCTGCCTCCGCCGAGAGCGGCACGCCCGTCGACGACCTGGTGGCGTTGCCTCCGGTCACCACCCCGTGCCGGGTGGTCGCCCAGATGGTCAACTACCGTAGCCACGCCAAGGATTCGGGCTTCACCGGCGACATCCCGCCCACCTTCTTCCGCAAGGCGTCCGGCTCGGTCAGCGGCCCCCGTGACGCGATCATCCGCCCCGCGCACGTGAAGTTCCTCGACTACGAGGTGGAACTCGGCCTCGTCATGGGCGCGACCCTGCCCGTGGGCACTGTCGTTGAGGAGCAGGACCTGCCCCGTTACGTCGCCGGCCTTGTCCTGACCAACGACGTCAGCGCCCGCGACGTCCAGCTGACCAAGACCCAGTTCTACGAGAGCAAGTCCTATCCGACCTTCACGCCGACGGGGCCGTACCTGGCCCTGCTGGAGCCCGAGGACTTCGCCCTGCTGCTCAACCTGCGGCTGCGGCTGTCGGTCAACGGCGTGCCGCGCCAGGACCGCACGCTCGCCGACATGATCGTACGGCCCGCGCAGGCGCTCACCCTGCTCGCCCGCTTCCAGACCCTCGCCCCGGGCGACCTGCTGCTGACTGGCACTCCCGGCGGCACGGCCCTGAAGGCCCCGCCCAAGCCGATCGCGAAGATCAGTGCGTTGCTGTCGCCCGCGGTGAGGTGGAAGGCGTTCTTCAAGGGCCAGGCCAAGAACCCCCTTTACCTGCGCGACGGTGACCTCATCACCGCCACGATCGCCACCCCCGACGGGCAGATCGACCTTGGCGAGCAGCGGACCCCCGTTACGGACGCACCATGAAGGCCGTATCCCGGATACCGGTGGTGATCATCGGTGCCGGACCCGTCGGGGTCACGGCCGCCCTCCTGCTCGCCCGGCACGGAGTGCGCAGCGTCGTCCTGGAACGCCACCGGGACGTCTACCCCCAGCCGCGCGCCGTTGTCGTGGACGACGAGGTCCGCCGGATCCTGCAGAGTGTCGGTGTCCACGAGGAGTTCGCCGCCCTCGCACGCCCGGCGCGCGGGCTACGGCTGCTCGATGCCCGGCGCCGCATGATCACCGAATTCCCGCGGTCCCTGCACGGGCACCACGGCTTCCCGCAGACCAGCATGTTCGACCAGCCCGAGCTGGAACGCCTGCTGCGCGACGCCCTGGCGCGCCGCCCCGAGTGCGAGCTGTGGGGCGGTGTGGAGGTCGTGTCCGTCACCCAGGACACCGACGGATCGAACGATCCCACGGGTCCGGTCCGGGTCACCTTCCGCCGCGACGGCAGCGACGAGGAGGAGCACCTGTGGGCCGATGCCGTCCTCGGCTGCGACGGTGCGGGCAGTCTCACCCGAGACGCCATCGGCGCCGTGTGGGAGGACCTGCACTTCGAGGAGAGCTGGCGGGTCATCGACGTGCGCACCAGCCGCCCGGTACGCACCTGGGAAGGCGCCGAGCAGATCTGCTGCGCCAACCGGCCGGGCACGTTCATGCGCGTCGGCGAGGACCGCTACCGCTGGGAGTTCCGGCTGGCCGAGGACGAGCACCTGGACGGCCCGGACGGGTGGGCGCGCCTGCGTGAGCTGGTCGCCCCCTGGGTGGACCTGCCGCCCGATGTCTCGGCGGCCGACGACTTCGAGGTGATCCGTCAGGCGCAGTACACCTTCCGGGCCCGTCTCGCCGACCGGTGGCGCCGGGGGCGCGTCTTCCTGCTGGGCGACGCCGCCCACCTCACCCCACCCTTCGTCGGGCAGGGTCTGTGCGCGGGCCTGCGCGATGCCTACAACCTCACCTGGAAGCTCGCCCGCGTGCTCCAACAGGGCGTACACGAGGGGCTGCTGGACACCTACGAACGCGAGCGCAAGCCGCACGCCCGCCATGTGATCCGCGTGGCGGTCGCCGTCGGCTGGGCCATGACCGGCGGGCAGGACCGAGGCGCGGCGTTCCGCCGGGCCGTGGTGGGCACGGTCTGTCGCATCCCTGGCGTGACCGCGGCGGTGAGCCGTGACCTCAGCCCCGCCCTGACCGCCGGTCCACTCGTACGGCGCCGCCCCAGGCTGACCGGCCGCGTGCTGGCCGGCACCTTCTGCCCGCAGCCCTGGGTACGGCACGACGGCAGGCGAGTGCGCCTCGATGACGTCCTTGGGGACTCCTTCGCCGTCCTGACCGCTGTGCCGCCCACGGCGCAGATGACGGCCGTGGCCACGGCACTGGGCGCCCCGACGATCCACGTCGACGACCTGGGCGACGACGACACCCTGGCCGGCTGGCTGGCACGCGGCCGGGCCGATGCCGTCCTGCTGCGCCCCGACCGGGTCGTGATGGACACCGTCCGGACCGGCACCGGCGACTTCACGGACGCCGTCGCCTGGGCTCCCCTGCTGCACACGGCCCGCCATACCGCCGATGTCCGGCCCGTCTCCTGACGAGGAACACCACTCCATGACCAGCCCGCACCCCACGCCGTACCCGGAACCCTTCTTCACCCCCGACCCGAAGACGGCCGCCCGCAGCCGCATCGCGGACTTCGCCCGATGGGCCGCCCGGCACCAGGGCACCGAAGGGATCCAGGACCCCACCGACTACCGAGCCCTGCACCGCTGGTCCGTCTCCGACCTGGAAGGGTTCTGGGCCGCGGTGTGGGAGTACTTCGACATCGACGCGACCACTCCGTACGAGCGGGTGCTGGCCGAGGAGACCATGCCCGGCGCCCGCTGGTTCCCCGGCGCCACCCTCAACTACGCCCACCACGCGCTGCGCAACCTGCAGCCGGACGCTCCCGCCATCACCGCGCTGGACGAGACCGGAGCCGGCTACGAGATCACGGGCCGGGAACTGCGCGCCCGGGTCGCCTCCGTCGCCGCCACCCTGCGCGACCTGGGCGTCGGACAGGGCGACCGGGTGGTGGGCTATCTGCCCAACACCCCCCACGCCGTCATCGCCTTCCTTGCCACCGCCAGCCTGGGCGCGGTGTGGTCGGTGTGCGGCCAGGACTACGCACCCAAGGCCGCCGCCGATCGCTTCGCCCAGCTCGAACCCACGGTGCTGATCACCGCGGACGGCTACCTCTTCAACGGCACCACACACGACCGCCGGACCGCCTCGCTCGAACTGGCCGCCGCCCTGCCGACGCTGACGGCCACGGTGCTCGTGGACCACGTGGGCCTTGCCTGGCCCGAGGGCGGGCACCCGGGGCTGATGGTTCCCTGGGAGGACGCCGCCACCCGCACCGAGTACCTCACCATCGTCCCGGTGCCGTTCGACCACCCTTTGTGGGTCGTCTTCTCCTCCGGCACCACCGGCCTGCCCAAGGGCATCGTCCACGGGCACGGCGGGATCCTGCTCGAACACCTCAAGATGCTCGGCCTGCACACCGATCTGGGCCCCGGGGACCGCCTGCTGTGGTACACCACCACCCACTGGATGATGTGGAACCTGGTCGTCTCCACCCTGCTTACCGGCGCGACCACCTGCACCTACGACGGCAGCCCGGCGCCGGTTGCGCGACCGGACATCCTGTGGGAGCTGGCGGCCCGCCACAAGGTCACCGTCTTCGGCACCAGCCCCCAGTACCTGCTGGCCATGAGCAAGCTGGGCATCGAACCCTCCGTGCACGACCTGTCGGCCGTCCGCGTCGTCGGCTGCACCGGCTCCGCTCTGCCCGCCTCTGCCTACCCCTGGGTCCGTGACCATGTGGGCCCCGGTGTCCAACTGGCCTCCACCAGCGGTGGCACGGACGTCGTCTCCGGCTTCGCCGGCAGTGCCGCCACGACCCCGGTCTGGGCGGGGGAGCTGTCCGCCCCCGGCCTGGGCGTGGCGCTGGCCGCCTACGACACGACCGGCACCCCGGTCCTCGACCAGGTCGGCGAACTGGTCGTCACCCGGCCCATGCCGTCCATGCCGCTGTACTTCTGGAACGACCCCGACGGCAGCCGCTACCGCGACGCCTACTTCGGCGCCTACCCCGGTGTGTGGCGGCACGGCGACTGGATCACCCTCACCTCGCACGGCTCGGTGATCGTCCACGGCCGCTCCGACGCCACCCTCAACCGCAACGGCGTGCGCCTGGGCAGTGCCGACATCCACGATGTCGTCGAACGCCTCCCCGAGATCACCGAGGCCCTCGTCATCGGCGCGGAGGAACCCGGCGGCGGCTACTGGATGCCGCTCTTCGTGGTCCTCGCCGACGGGGTCGGCCTGGACGACGCCCTGTGCGACCGGATCCGCGACGCCATCCGCACCGGCGCCTCACCCCGCCACGTCCCCGACGAGATCCTCGCCGTACCGGCCCTCCCGCACACGAAGACCGGCAAGAAGCTCGAGGTTCCCGTCAAGCGCCTGCTCCAGGGCGTTTCCGCCGAGCAGGTCCTGAACCCCTCGGCGGTCGACAACCCCGACCTGATCGCCTACTTCGCCCGCTTGGGCGCGGAGCGGAACAAGCGGTCAACAGACCACACATGACGTCGGCCAGGGGGCCACAGGCCCACGTGACAGCACCGGGTCCTTGTCCCCGTACCGGCACCGCAAACCCCGTCCCCACCGACGTGGTGCCGGGGCGGTCAACCCGCCCCGCCGCGCCCTCGACCAGGGCGCAGTGGAAGCTCTCCCGGACCGAGCTGCTGAGGATGACACCGATCCCGGTGAGCGCGCCCGGCACGTCCTCGGTG
>NZ_JBEOXF010000040.1:0-72857 GCF_040296405.1 Streptomyces sp. NPDC002133
CGTCCGCGGCCGTCAGGACACGAGGCCGGGACCGGGCACCGCGCGCGGCCGTCAGGCCACGTCGCCCCCACCGTCCGCGGCCGTCAGGACACGAGGCCGGGACCGGGCACCGCGCGCGGCCGTCAGGCCACGTCGCCCCCACCGTCCGCGGCCGTCAGGACACGAGACCGGGATCGGGCACCGCGCGGCTCGATCCCAGCGGCGGCGGGGACGCGTACGACGCCTCCGCCCGCCCGAACACCGGCGCGAGCACCAGCTGGGCCGCACCCTCCGCGACCCGGTAGGCACCGCCCGCGGCGGGCCCGACCCGCGCCCGGGTGCGCGAGACGAGCACGGATCGCACCCCTCGTATGAACTCCGACTCGGCCGCGGCGACGACACGTCCGCCGAGCAGCACCTGCTCGATGTCGAGCAGCTCGACCAGGTTCGCGACACCGACCCCGAGCACCCGCGCGGCCTCGGCGAGGTCGCCCCGGGCTACCGCGGCCAGGCACAGCGCCTCGATGCATCCGCGTTTGCCGCAGCCACAGGGAGGTCCGTCGAGTTGGACGATCTGGTGACCGAACTCGCCGGCGCCCGTCCGCGACCCCCGGTACAGCTCCCCGTCGAGCACGAGTCCCGCGCCTATCCCCGTCCCGAGGTGCAGATAGGCGAAGGAACCGCCCGTGCCGCGCAGGACGAGGCCGAGGGCGGCGGCATTGGTGTCCTTGTCGAGCACGACCGGGAGCCCGAGGCGGGCGGCCAGCTTGTCCCGCAGCCGGTACCCGTCCCACTCCGGATACCCGGTGACGCGGTGGGGCACCCCGGCCACATGGTCGAGCGGCCCGGGCATGGCCACCCCGACCCCGAGCACCAGCGCCCCCGGTTCCGCGTCCTCCTCCGGCTCTGCCTCTGCCTCTGCTTCCGCTCCGCTCCGCGGACCGCCGGCGTCCACCGCGTGCTCGGCCTGCTCCTTGGCCACGACCCGCGGCTCGGCCAGGCAGTCGGCCAGCAGGGTCTGCACCTGCTGCGTCGCCTGTTCGGTCACGACGTCCGGGCCCGCGCCGAGGTCCAGGGGAACCACGCGGGTGGCGACGCGCGTGCCGGCCAGGTCCAGCAGGACCGCCGTCATCTCGTCGCGGTCCAGCTGCAGCCCCACCGCGTACGCCGCCGCACGCACCAGGCGCAGCACCGTGCGGGGTTTGCCTCCGGTCGAGGCGCGGCGTCCGGCCTCCGCGGCCAGCCCCTCGTCCCGGAGCCGGGCCGTGATCTTGCTGACGGCCTGCGGGGTGAGGCCCGTGCGGTCGGCGAGCTCGAGCCGGCTGATGCCGTCCTCCCCCGCCGTGCGCAGCAGATCGAGCACCAGCGCGGCGTTGTGGTTGCGCAGCAAGGGCAGATTGACGCCCGGCCCTCCACCCACGGAGGAGCCCGCACCCGCGTCCTCTCCCGGTGCTCCGATCGCCCTGGCCCTGTTCACCCTCACTCTTCCCATTGTGCTCCCCGCTTGCCCTTTGGCAACAGCGTTGCTTAAGTAGAGGTGTGACTGGTACCGCCTCCCCCCTGCGCGTCGGACTCGTCGGCTATGGCCTGGCGGGCTCGGTTTTCCACGCCCCGCTGATCTCCTCGACCGAGGGCCTCGTCCTCGACACGATCGTGACGTCGAACGAGGAGCGCCAGAAGCAGGCCCTCGCCGAGTTCCCCGACGTCCGGTTCGCCGCCACGCCCGACGAGCTCTGGACGCGCGCCGACGAGCTCGACCTGATCGTGATCGCGTCGCCGAACAAGACCCACGTCCCGGTCGCGACCGCCGCCCTGGAGGCCGGTCTTCCGGTGGTCGTGGACAAGCCGATCGCGGGCACGGCCGCGGAGGCACGCGCCCTTGCGGCCCTCGCCGAGGAGCGCGGTCTGCTCCTCTCGGTCTTCCAGAACCGCCGCTGGGACAACGACTTCCTCACCCTCCAGGCCCTCCTCGCGAACGGCGAGCTCGGCGAGGTCCAGCGCTTCGAGTCGCGCTTCGAGCGCTGGCGCCCCCAGCTCAAGGGCGGCTGGCGCGAATCCGGCGCCCCGGAGGAGATCGGCGGCCTGCTCTTCGACCTGGGCAGCCACGTCGTCGACCAGGCCCTGGTCCTCTTCGGTCCGGCGGTCCGGGTGTACGCGGAGTCCGACGTACGCCGCCCCGGCGCCGAGACCGACGACGACACCTTCATCGCTCTCACCCACGCGAACGGTGTCCGCTCGCACCTGTACGTGAGCGCGACCACAGCCCAGCTCGGCCCCCGCTTCCGGGTCCTCGGCTCGGCCGCCGGCTATGTCAAGTACGGCCTCGACCCCCAGGAAGCCGCCCTGCGCGACGGCGAGCGCCCGTTCCCGGGCGACACCGGCTGGGGCGAGGAGCCGGAATCCCTGTGGGGCCGGATCGGCTCGGGAGAGTCCCCGCTCACGGGCGGCGGGCGCCCGGCCAGGACCCTGCCGGGCAATTACCCGGCGTACTACGCGGCGATCGCCGCCGCCCTCCGCGACGGCACGCCGCCGCCGGTCACGGCCCACGAGGCCGCCGCCGCCCTGGACGTCCTGGAGGCGGCGCGCCGCTCCGCGCACGAGGGCGTCACGGTGGAGCTCGGCTCGTGAGCGCCACCCCCGCCACCCCGGACATCGCGGAACTCGAAGCCCAGGAACGGCAGCTGACGCTGCGCCAGTTCACGTACAGCGACGCCTGGGCGCTCGGCTCGATGCTCGTCGAGCTGGCGCGCGAGCGCCACGCGCCGGTCGCGATCGACATCCGGCGGGGCACACAGCAGCTGTTCCACTCCGCGCTGCCGGGCTCGTCGGCCGACAACGACGCCTGGATCGACCGCAAGCGCCGTGTCGTGGAGCGCTACGGCGAGAGCTCGCTCCTCGTCGGCAGCCGGTTCCGCGCCAAGGGGACGACGTTCGAGGAGTCGTCCCGCCTCGATCCCGACCGGTACGCGGCCCACGGCGGATCCTTCCCGATCCGCGTCAAGGGCGCAGGCGTCATCGGCACGGTCACGGTCTCCGGCCTTCCTCAGGCCGAGGACCACGCGATGGTGGTCGAGGCGCTGACGCGCCTCATGTCCGCCTGACACCGCGGAGGGGGTGAATCCCCCGCACCCCCTCCGCGGTCTCTCACCTGACTCGCCAGGAGCCCTCGCACCGGCTCCGTGTGAGCTCTGCGCGAGGGCCGGCTGCGCGAGCCCCACGTGAGCGCTACGCGTCCTTGAGCTCCTGCCTCTGCCGCCCGAGCCCCGCGATCTCCAGCTCGACGACGTCCCCTGCCCGCAGGAACGGCTTGGGCTCCGGCTGCCCCAGCGCCACGCCCGCCGGCGTACCTGTGTTGATGACATCGCCCGGGTACAGGGTCATGAACTGGCTGACGTACCGCACCACTTCGGCCACCGGGAAAATCTGGTCGGCGGTCGAGCCGTTCTGCTTCAGCTCGCCGTTGACCCAGAGCTTCAGCGACAGCGCCTGCGGGTCGGGCACCTCGTCCCGCGTCACCAGCCAGGGGCCCAGCGGATTGAACGTCTCGCAGTTCTTGCCCTTGTCCCACGTACCGCCGCGCTCGATCTGGAACTCGCGCTCCGACACGTCGTGCGCCACCGCGTAACCCGCGACGTGCGCGAGCGCCTCCTCGGCCGACTCCACGTAGCGCGCGGTACGTCCGATGACCACCGCGAGCTCGACCTCCCAGTCCGTCTTCACACTCTTGCGCGGTACGAGCACGGTGTCGTTCGGTCCGACGACCGTGTCGGCGGCCTTGAAGAAGACGACCGGCTCCGTCGGGGTCGCGGCACCGGTCTCGGCCGCGTGATCGTGGTAGTTCAGCCCGATGCAGACGACCTTGCCGATGCGCGCCAGCGGCGGGCCGATGCGCAGCCCGCCCCCGTCGATCACGGGCAGCTCGCCGGCGTCGGCCGCCGCCCGGATCCGGCCCAGCGCGGCCTGGTCGGCCAGCAGGTCGCCATCGATGTCCGCCACCAGCCCGGACAGGTCGCGAAGGGTCGTCCCGTCCTGGTCGAGCAGCGCCGGACGCTCCGCGCCCGCCGTACCGACACGCAGCAGCTTCATGGTCTTTCTCCCTGTGCTCGAGGTGGCCCCGGCCGATGGGGTGCGACCATCGGAGAATCAGAGGTTGGTTGATCCTCCAAGACATCCGACCACCCCGCAAGACCTCGATCACACACTGGACCGTTACCGTGCGGTAGCCGGGTACAGAAGCACCCTCTCCACCGCGCCCCACGTGGCACTGGTGACGACGTACAGCGCGGCCGCCAGCGGCACAACGGCAACGGTGACGAGCGTGCCGAAGGACAGCAGCGGCAGCACCTTCGCCATCGTCCCCATGCCCGGCAGCTGCGGCTGCTCCTGCCGGCCGGTGACCGCGAGCTGCCGCCGCGTTCGCACATACGTGAACGTGGCCACCGCGCCGACGATCGCGAACAGCGCGACGTACACGAGCCCTGCCGCCCCGAACACCCCGCCGTCCCCGAGCGCATCCGCCCACCGGCCACCGAGCGGCGCCGCGAACAGATCGCCGGTGATGCTGCCGCCCGCGAACAGGTGGTACAGCAGGAAGAACGCCGGCAGTTGCATCAGGCCGGGCAGCATCCCGGACAGCGGCGACACGTTCTCCTTCGCGTGCAGCTCCAGAACCGCCTTCTGCAGCCGCTCCGGGTTCTTGCCGTGCTTCTTGCGCAGCTCGGTGATCTGCGGCGCGAGCCGCGCCCGGGCCTTCTGGCCGCGCGCCGCCGCCCTCGAGAGCGGATGAATGGCGGCCCGCACCAGCACGGTGAACAGGACGACGGCCACAGCGGCAGCGGAACCGTGAAACACGGGCTGCACAAGGTCGGCGAGCCGGTCGACCAGCTCGGCGAAGGCGGAAGTGACGGACGCGGCGGACGTGACGGATGGATCGGACGCAGAAGCGGACATGGAGGCCCTCCCGGGCTCGTCGTGCCGGAAACAAACAGAGATGTCGGCATGACGGCACCGCAAAGGGGCCCATGGATGGGGTGGATGAACTCGGGTGTGCCCCTACGCGGCCGTCGTGGAGGGGCGGCCTGGAGCCCGGGGCCTGGTACGGCCCGCGGCGTCGGGGTCACGCTGCGGCAGGAAGGCCGTGCGCTGCTCACGGTCGCGTATCGCGGTCCGTATTCGCGTGCGCGGTACGCGCGGCACCGACCGCGAAAGGACCAGCGCGCAGGCGACGAGCGCGGCACCGACCGCGGCGGTGGCGGCGAGGGCGACGGCGGTGGAGAAGCCGATCCCCTCGGCAAGGAACACCTCGACGAGGATGAAGGCCAGCAGCACCGGCGGCCGCAGCATCCGCCACGAACTTCCGGTCATTCCTGCCCCCTTCGCTCCTCGGCACGGGTGATACGAGCTTCCATTCGTTCCTTCATTCGTTATACACGAGCGAAATCGCCCCCAGGTTCCCTGTGGAAAACCCGCATCGGCAACACCCGCCCGCGTGGCACGGACCGCCGACGACGCCGACGCGACACGGACACACGCCGACGCGGTCGCCCGCACGCCGCTCCGAGCGCGCCCGAGCACTTCTGACCGCGACCGACCACGACCGACCCGTCCGAGCCCGTCCAAGCGCGCCCAAGCGCTCAGACGCGCTCCGTTTCGAGGGGTTCCAGCAACCGCCGCGGCCTCAGCAGTGCACGGCTGACCGAGTCCGCGGGATCCATGTCGAGCCCCGGCCCCGGGTGCATCTCGACGTCCCCGGGGGGCACCCCGACGCCGCAGGCCGGGCATTCGCCGTACGCGCCCAGCTCCGTACCGCACGCGGCGTGCCGGAAGATCCGCATCTGCTGGGCACCGGGCAGGCCGCGTCCCCACAGCCCGAGCGAGCGCAGGACGGGCCAGAGCTCCAGGCCGCGCTCCGTGAGTACGTACTCGTCGCGCGGCGGGGACTCCTGGTACCGGCGCTTCTCCAGCACCCCGGCGCGGGTGAGCGCCTGCAACCGCCCGGCCAGCACGGCGCGCGGGGCGCCGATGTGCACCAGCAGGTCGTTGTATCGGCGCACGCCGTAGAAGGCGTCGCGCACGATGAGGAGCGTCCACCGCTCACCGACCACCTCGAGCGCGCGGGCGATGGAGCAGTTCTGCGCCGCGTAGTCCTTGCCCAGAGCCATGGCACCAGCGTAACCCTGGACGGTTCAATCACCGAACTCACCGTGCTAAGGTCCTCGACCGAGCGCGGGTTCATTCACTGAACCCTGCCCGCCTTCGCCCGCTCGACAGATCCGAATCGATGGGGAACCCCAATGGGACACCCGGCACGGCCGGCCGATCCGCACGCAGCCCCGCACACGGCCCAGGACACCCACGCCACCACGCACCCCGGCACAGGCCCCGACACACACCCGGTGGCGGAGCCCGACAACCCCGGCGCAGGATCCGCCCTCGGAGCCCGGCCCGGCGCGACGCTCGCCGTCACCAGCGCCGCGACCACCGTCGCGCTCATGAACTACACCGCGCCGATGCTGACGCTCCCCGACATGGCGGCGGCATTCGGAACCGCACCTGCCGCCCAGGCCTGGCTCCTCAACGGCACCCCTCTGGGCCTCGCGGCCCTCCTCCTCGTCGCGGGCAGCCTCGCCGACGACTACGGACGGCGTCGTATCTTCCTCGCGGGCACGCTCGCGCTCGGCGTCACGACCGGCATCGGTGCGTTCGCCGACTCGACGCTGACCTTCACCCTCGCCCGCGTCGCCCAGGGCGCGGCGAGCGCGGCGATACTCGCGAGCAGCCTCGGCCTCCTCGTCCACGCCTTCCCCGCCGGAGCCGCGCGGATCAGGGCCACAGGCGTGTGGGGCGCATTCGTCAGCGCCGGAATCGCCCTCGGCCCGCTGCTGGCCGGCGCGCTCGGCACGGTCGACTGGCGGCTCGTCTACGAGGTACTCGCGCTCGCCGGCCTCGCGACCGGCGCGTTCGCGTTCCGTATGCTCACCGAGTCCCGCGCCCCACGCGGCGGCCGCCCGGACCTGCCGGGCGCGCTGGCCCTCGGCCTGGCGCTGACCGCGCTCCTCACGGCCCTCACGCTGGGCCGCGACGGCTGGCTGCGCGCACCCGTCGGCGTGCTGGCGGTCGCGTCCGCCGTGCTGCTCGCGGTGTTCGTGCTGGTCGAGCGCCGGAGCGCGACCCCGATGATCGACCTCGGGCTCTTCCGCCGTCCGCTCTTCCTGTCCGCGTCGTCGGGCGCGCTGTTCACGGGCCTCGCGGTCATCGGCCTGTTCAGCTACCTGCCCACGATGCTGCAGCAGCAGACGAAGATCTCTCCGCTCGGGGCCGCATGGCTGTTCCTGCTCTGGTCGGGTACGGCGTTCCTGGTCGCCCTGCAGGTGAAGCGGCTGGCCGGCCGCGTCACCGCGCGCCACCAACTGGCCCTGGGCTTCGTCCTGTCGGCGGCCGGTGTCCTCGCGATGCTCGGCGCGGTGCCCGCACCGGGCGGCGGCTGGATGCGTCTGGTGCCGGGCCTCGCCGTCGCGGGCGTGGGCAGCGGACTGCTGAACGCGGCCCTGCCCCGCCTCTCCGTCGAGTCCGTACCGCCGGAGCGCGCGGCGATGGGCTCGGGCGCCAACAACACGGCCCGCTACATCGGTTCCTCCGCGGGCGTGGCCCTCACGATCGCGGTCGCGACGGCGGGTACGAATGCGGCGCTGGCCGTCTCGGCGGGGCTGTCACTGCTGGGTGCGTTGTCGGTGCTGGTGTTCCGGCCGGGACGCGCGACCACGCCGGCCCCTCTTGGCTGACCTGGCTAGCGGGGCCGCATCGAGGCGAGCTTCCCCCACACCACGAGCCGGTACTTGGAGGTGTACTCGGGGGTGCAGGTCGTCAGCGTCACGTAATAACCGGGCTCGCTGTACCCGTACCCCGGCTTCACCACACTCCGCGGCACGGACGCGATCACCCCACCGTCGCGGGCGGACGTCTGCGGGAGCCGTTTGTCCACCTGATAGGTGAAAACGGCGTCCCGCGTCTCGATCACGACCTTGTCCCCGCTCCGCAGTCTGTTGATGTACCGGAACGGCTCGCCGTGCGTATTGCGATGCCCGGCGACCGCGAAGTTCCCGGCCTGCCCGGGCTGGGCGGTCCGCGGATAGTGCCCGACATAGCCCTTGTCCAGAACGCCCCGTTTCGCGATCCCCTGCGCGACGGGGGCGACGACCCCGAGCTTCGGGATGCGCAGCACGGCGTAGGCCTGGTCCCAGCGCGGTGCCGTCTGCCGGGCGGCCGGGGCCCGGCGGCCCGTGCCGCCTCCGCCCTCCTCGCGAGCCTCACCCTCGGAGGCATCGGGGGCCGCGGGAGCGTCCGAACCCTCGGGGGCGGCCTCGTCCCCCTCCCATTCCCGCTCCAGCGCCCGGACCTGACGCTCGGCGCCTTCCCTGGCCTCCCGGTTGGTCCACCACAGCTGGTGTACGACGAGGAGCAGGACGACCGCGCCGAGGGTCACGGCGACCTCGGCAGCAGCCCACAGCCCACGGGCGAGCGCCACCCACCCCCGGGTCCGCCCCCGCTGCACGACTACAGGCATCCGCTCCCGCACGGCCCGCACGATAAGGGCAGGCCCTCCAACTCACCAGGGCCCTGCGCGGGCCCGTACAGCAGTACGGTGTGCTCCATGCGCCCCGACACGCCTGCCGACCACACCGCCGAAGCCGAGCGCCTGCTGCGCACCGCGGAGCAGTACCCGGAGGATCGTGAGCCGCTGATGCTCCAAGCCGCGGCCCATCTCGAGCTCGCGGGCGAACGCGCCCGCGCGAGCGGCCTGTACGACGGCCTCGTCGCCGCCGGGCCCGAGAGCCCTCATCTGATCAAGGCGTTGCAGGCGGCGAACCTGTGGGAGTACGGCCACGAGGCCGAGGCCCGCGCCATCATCGACGGCGTCCGCGCGGCCGCCCCGGACGACGCGGCCCCATGGGAGATCGTCGCCGAGACCCTGGAGGCCCACGACGAGCTCGACGCGGCCCACGACACCTTCACGACGGCCGTGACCCGTCTCGTCGACCCGGACGACGAGATCCCGTACTCCTCCCTGTCCCTCCTGACCGGCCGCCACCGCGTCCGCCGCCTGCTGGCTCTCCCCCACGACTCCTGGGACTCCCTGGCGGACCGCCTCCACACCGCGGCCGTCCCCCTGGACGAGCTCCACGACCCCAAGCGCCTCTGGTCCCTGGGCTCCTCCGACCCCATCGAACTCCGCGCCGAAATCGCCCGCCTCCGCACCGAGCTGGGCACCTACCGCGCGGCCCTCTCCCGCCCCTTCCCGGTCGCGATGCTCCACTGGCCGGCCGGCGAACTCGCCGAACTCCTCGCCGCGTACCCCTCACTGGCCGCCGAGTACCCCAGCCACGAGGCCCACCTCACCTCCATCGAGTCGGCCCTCCGCGACCTCTCCACCACGGGCACGGGCAACCTCGGCATCGTCACGGGCACGGTCCCGTCCTACGAGGCCTTCGCCGCCTCCGAGGCCGCCTCCCCCGCCGACCCGAACCTTCTGCCGCAGTACGCGACGACGCTTGCGGCGCGAGGGCGGGCTGTGGCTTGGCCGCCGCAGAGGGGGGCGGGGTGCTGGTGCGGGTCGGGGCAGCCGTACCGCGAGTGTCACGGGGTGGGCCGGGACTGACGGCTCCTGGCTTGAGCGCGCGTCGCTTCCTTCCAACGCGGAGGCAACACGACCGTGCCTGAAGTCGGGCCTTCTTCCGTCTCCGTCTCGGCCGATATGAACCGGCAAGGCTGGCAACAGCGTGAGAGATTGCAATCCGCCCAGATCCCCGAGGCCCGTTCGCACGCCGTCTGCGAGCAGGCAATGCATTTCGCGATGGGTACGTGATCGAGACCGAACCGGTTGGCAACAATGGCAGCTTCGGGCATCACAGTGGGACGCCTTAGTCTGGACTCGTACCCGCTCTGCAGCACTCCGTGCGCTGTCGGGCTCCATGACGGCAGGTAACAGAGTTTCGACCTAAATTTCCCTGGCGATGAGCAAGGCAACCTCCTCAGAACCCGAGCCGTGGACTCCGCCGAAGGGGTCCTGGGCCTCCTCCGCTGCCAACCGCCGCAGCATGTTGGGCAACCGCAATCGGGACACCTCGCCCGAGAGGGCCCTGCGGTCCCTCGTGCACGCGGCCGGGCTGCGGTACCGGGTTGCCGCCAAGCCGCTTCCCGGCATGCGCCGCACCGCCGACCTCGTCTTCCGTCCGACGCGCGTCGCGGTCTTCGTTGACGGCTGCTTCTGGCACGGCTGCCCCGACCATTTCGTACCGCCGAAGACGAACCCCGACTACTGGCGCGAGAAGATCGGGCGCAACAGGCAGCGCGACCAGGACACGGACGCGCGGCTCGCTGAAGCCGACTGGCTGGTGCTGCGGTTCTGGGAGCACGAGTCTGCCGAGGAGTGCTTCCGCGCTGTACACGACGCGGTAGCGGCGCGGCGGGAAGCGGCGAGCACCAAGCCGCGAGGACCCTGGACGGGCGGCGCACCGACCTGAGTCCCCAATGTCCCGCCAATGCGGCAGTCCTCGGGACAAGCTGACCGCTTCCTCACATACCCTGTGTGCTGCGACTACGGCGGCTGGGGAGCCTCGCTGGGCTGAGGCTGCTGCCGTCGCGGCAATCGGAACGACGGACGGGAAAGCGGCTGGGCACGGCTTCCCGTTAGGGAGGGTGGGGGCACCGAGGCATGGCAGTGGAACGTTCGAACCGGGACGTCAGGACGCTCATCAGCCAGATTGCCGCCGGGGAGATCAAGCTTCCGGAGATCCAGCGCGGATATGTCTGGAAGGCGTCGCAGGTAGCGCGGCTCATTGAGTCCCTGTACCGCGGCTACCCGGCTGGATCCCTGCTGTTCTGGAAGACAGGGCACGTGGCCGAGACCAGGCAGGCGGCCATTGGCACGCCCCAGGCGCTGGCGAGCGTTATTCCTCTGTACCTCCTTGACGGACAGCAGCGGCTCACGTCGCTGTTCCGGGTACTCACCGACCATCCGGAAGCCCAGGTCGTCTTCAACATCGAGACCGAGGCCTTCCAGAACCAGAGCGCGGCTACCCGTCGCAACAAGAAATGGATCAAGGTCTACGACGTCGTAGGCCCGGATGCCGACGTCTTCACGGTGCACGGCGAGCTGAAGACGGCGGGACTCGGTATCCCTGACGTCGAGATCGGCCGTCGCCTGAGCGCACTCCAGAAGATCACTCAGCGTGACTTCCACATGGAGGTCCTTCACGACTTCGAGTACGAGGAAGTCGCGGAGATCTTCGTCCGCGTGAACAGCGGTGGCCGGGCGCTCAAGACCACTGACCTCGCCCTGGCAACGCTCTCCGCCCGGGCGCCCGGCTTCCTAGGGCAGCTGGAAGCGGAGTCGGCCCGCTGGGCCGAGCGCGGTTACGGCGCTCTCGACGTCAACTTCCTGATCAAGGCCCTGACCTTGAACTTGTCCATCTCCGGCAAGCGGCTGTCGTCTGTGGCAAAGCTGACTGCAGCAAGCACGGAGTCCGTCGAAGAGGGGTGGGCGAAGGTTCAGCGAGGGCTCTCCAAAGTCGTATCGATGCTCCAGGAGAAGCTCCTGGTTCCCACTACCTCGCTCATCCCGTCCCTCGCGGCCCTCCACCCGCTGATCGTCTATTACGGACGCCAGCCCGAGGGCGGTCAGACACCGGGCACTGTCGAGAAGGGGCTGCTGTACTGGTTCATGGCCGCCACAGCCCGGAACCGGTACGGAGGCGCGACGGACACTACTCTCACCCAGGACATCAAGGCGCTCGACTCCGAGGACCCAGTGAAGGACCTCCTGTCCAACCTAGGCATCGGCGAGAACGGCATTTCCGTCACGGCCGGCGACTTGGCCCGCCGGACCCATCAGAGCCCGTATCTCATGTTCAGCTACCTCGCGGTAGCCCATGCCGGCGCCACGGACTGGTGGGACGGTGAACCCATTTCAGCATCCGTCGACGGCTCAGGAAAGCCGCAGTACAGCCTTGTACACCCGGCCGTGACGCTGCGGGGACACCGCGGCAAGTTCTCGTCGGCTGAGATCAACGAGCTGGCGAACATCGTCTTCGTCTCTCAGGACACGGCGAAGAACATGATCGGAAGCCGTTCCCCGGCTGCCTACGTGCACGATGTCGCGGGCAGCGACCTGGCGGCGCACGCCATCCCGAACGACCCCGCGCTGCTGGTGACCGACGGCTACCGGAGCTTCCTCGCTGCCCGCAGGGAACTGCTGGCTGATCGCATAATGGCGATCCTCGACCGGTTCAAGCCAGACGTCCTTGATGGTGAAATACTTGAGGCCGGCGATCAGCCGAGCTGGTCGCTTGAACTCGGCGGCTACGTGGGCAGCGGCAGGTCTGTGCTGGTCGCTGACACTGAGCTGCAGGGTCGGCGATGGATCGGCTGGGTTCTCCGAGACGAGCTTGAAACGGCGCTCGACGCAGCGTCCGCCGGGCTTGCCAGTGACGTTTCCGTAGGCGGTGAATCAGTCGCCGTGCGCGTTGACGATGAGGGCATCGTCACCTTCGCGGTCGGTCCCTTCTTGATCCGCGGTTCGCTCGAACAGTGGCGTTCCTCGGTTAAGCAGGCATTCGATGATGCGCAGCCCTTGGACGAGTGCCCTGAGCCTACGGACGAGCCGTGGCCTGCGGAGACAGTGGAGTTTCTGCTGTCTAACGCAGGAGTGCGGATCTGAAGGCGTGGTGAAGCATTCGCCGGGTGGAATCTCGGGACGAGCCTGTCAGTCCCGAGATTCAATATGGGCGCATCAAGGCCCGGCGTGGACGGGAATTCGCTGTGCCGATCACGAACCAGCAGGTGGGTTGCATCGGCATACAGGTTCCCTGATGCGGACATGGAAGCGCTGATGACAACTGGGAGGTGGTGGCCTAACCGGGCCACCCGGCCATGCCGTCGAGCAGCTCCGAGCAGTCGCTGGTGAGCACTGGAGCAAGGCGGGGAATGCCCGGCACGGGCACATCGGGGGGCACTTCCAGGCGGCACGACTCCCAGCGGCCTTGCCGACTCTGGTCAGTTGGCGCCTGGTCTGCGATCCACTCCTTGGGGACGGTAGCGATCGCCTCGGGCTTCAGGTCCGCCGTGAGGCGGATGGCGACGAGTTCCCAGAGCGGGTCGCGCCGCATGGTCTCGTACTCGTTGCGGGAGAGAAAGACCGTGAGGCGCCCTCGGCGGGTCGTGGACTTGGCTTCGATGTGCCCTGGGTGTCGGGCGGAGTGGACGGCTATGTCGTAACCGAAGCCGTCGGACCAGGCGGCAACGTGCTCGACCCGTGCCGTCGTTGAGGTTTCCAGCAGCTCGACGAGGGCGAGTTCGCCCGCCGCTCCGATTCGCTCGCGTTCGCGCGCATCGACCTTGCCCCATACGGCGCCGAGTTGCCCGAAGGCGTCGCCTTCGTTCAGGCCCAGTGACGAGGCGGCGCGCAGGACATCGTCGGGTAGTTCGTCCGGGCCGCGGACGAGAAGGTCGGCGTCTGGGAGCCAGGGTGCGCCGCTGTGCGCGATCGCGGCGTCGAACACGCGGCGGGGCCCAGGGACGCTGCTGCGCAGGTCATCGAGGAGCCCGGTGGTCTGCAGCCACGTGTACGCGGCTTCGTACTGGTTTGGCGATATGTCGCTGTAGTCGCTGTGCGTCGTGAACAGGGCGCGGATCCGCACGGCGCCGCTGGCGGGGAGCCGTTCCAGCCAGCGGACTGCCGCGCGCAGGACCGGATCAGGAGGCACGGGCACGTAGGTGGCCCATCAGCGCTTGGAGGTCCCCTTGGTCCAGGCCGCCGCCAATGGCGGGCTCCTCTTCGAGGTCGGCGAGCTGCTGGACGGCCGGGTCGTCGAGGATCTGCCCCATGAACTGGAGCTTGTCGCTGAGCCGTTGGGCCACGACTTCGTCGATAGTGCCCTGAGAGGCGAGCACGGTGATGCGGGTCTCCGTTTCGGGCGCGAGGCCGAGGCGGTGGATCCGGTCGAGGCTCTGGAGATAACGGCCGGCGGCGAAGTCCCGATCAACGTAGAGCGCGTCGTGGCAGTGATGGTGCAGGCTAATGCCCTCGCCGAGAGTGGCCGGGTTCGAGAGCATCACCATGCAGTCGGGGTCATTCCGGAACCGGTCGATCTCAGCTTCGCGGTCCTCCGTCCCACCATGGACCATCGCGGGTGAGAATTCGCCGAGTATGCGCTCGAGGGTGTTGAGACTGCGGATGAACGTCGACCACACAAGAGTCTTGCGGCCCTGTCTAGCATTCTTGTCGACGATCGCGAGGACTTCGCGGTACTTCGGCGACAGCTCGTAGCTCGGCAGGTCCCGCATCAGCTCGAACAGAGGCGTCCCGTCGGGCACTGACAGTGGCGGTACCTGATAAGACAGCGGCTCATAGCGTGTTGTGCCGACTGCGAGCAGTGCCGGACTGGTCGCGGCCATCAACATGTAGACAATGATTTTCCCGATGGCCTGGAAGTCCCCCTCGGAGCCCGCAGCACGGGCGGAGAACCGCCCGATGAGTGCCTCGTATACCTCCTGGTGGAGGGGTGGCAGGGCCACGGGTACCACGGTCGTGGCTACGGGAGGGAGCCCGAGCTCGCCCTTTGTAGTTCGGGTGAACAGCGGACGCAGAGCACGGCTGGCCTTGGCGAGGTCTCCGCCTCCGACGGCCTGGGTGACTTTCTGTCTTCCGTGGCCGGGCCAGACAAAACCGAAGAGGTTCTCCAGGTCCCGGACGCCGTTCGGGGCCGGCGTACCCGTGAGAATGAGCCGGTGGTGGCTGCGCGGGCCGAGGGCCAGGCAGGCCGCGCCGTAGGTTCCGTCAGCTCCCAGCTTCATACGGTGCGCCTCATCGAGCAGCAGCATCGACGGCCTGGCAGCCAGCCACTGGCCGAGCTCGTTCACGGAGCCGGCGAGCCGCTCATAGTTGACGATGATCGCGTCCGCAGCAGGATCGGCGCCGCGAGAGAACACCTCCATGCGCAGCGGTTCTACCAAGCACGTCTCGTTCTCGTACTGCCATGACTCGTAGCAGGACTTCGGTCCGACGATGAGTACCCGCTCGATTCCCTTGGTCTGCCGTAGAGCTTGGAAAACCGCGAGGCCGACGCGGGTCTTTCCAGCTCCGGGGACGGAGAAGTTCGCGCCGTGGCGCAGCGACAGCAGCTTCGCGATGTCCCGCCGCTGGAACGATGTGAGGTCGGCAGTCCACTCTGGGCCGAGCAGGTCCGCGATCTGCGAGGGGTCGACAGCCGAGGTGCTGTCGGCAGCTAGGTCGAGTCGCTTGGCCACGGTCTGTGCGTCCTGAGCAGAGTCAGCTGCAAGCCGGGCCAGTTGAGAGTCCCAGACCACGCTGCCAGGCTGGGGCCAGGTCCCGAGGGCGGCAAGGTTCGTCAGAAGGTCGTCGATCTCCACCTCCATCGTCCCAGGGGAGCGCTGCACACTGCTGCGGAAACGCAGTGCGAGACGGCGAAGGTCGGTCTCGTAATCGGCCCCTGCCTGCAGCCGCGCCCTCGTAACACCGTCTCCGAAGCCGATCTGAAGGCTGGGTGCGGTGGTTGACGCCATCATTTCTCCCGTGTGGCGTCGAGCAGCCAGGCCACACCGTCGCCAGGAGAGCTGAAGGTGCGCCGGGCGTGCTTGGCCAACTGCGCGAGGCTGGTACGTAGGGTGAGGAGCGCGTCGTCGAAGGCGTCCTCATCCAGAGCGTGCTTGGCCTTGGCGTCGGCAAACTCCCTGGCGCACTGGTTCACGTAGTCCGCCGCGTCAGTGAGGCGCTCAGGGACTGCAATCTGGCGCTTTCTGAGCTCAGCATTCGCGCCGGCAAGCTTCACGGCCACGTCGAAGGTCTTGCGCGCTGTCTTGATCACCTTGTCGGCGTCAGCAACCCCGGATTCCCCCAGCTGCTTGGTCACCGATATGGCCTTAGCCTGCAGGAGCGCGTCGGTCAGTGCACGCGTGGTCTTGACGGCTGCAGAGGCGTCTTCGACCACGACGCCGGGCAGGCCGGGGACCTCCATTGCAGCGGACTCCTGGGCAGCTGGACGCAGGTCGTCGGGAAGCCGCTCATCCAGGTACCGGGCGTGGAAATCAGATTCCGCCAAGCGCACAGTCGTCTTCGGGTAGTTCAAGACGACCATGGCCAGCCGCGACTCCTTCAGCTGCTCGGCCGCTTCAGAATCGGTCTTGGCCAGCTTGGTGAAGTCGCGCTGCAGCTCGCGCAGCTTCTCCTGGTGGTCCTCGAAGTCCACCAAGCGCAGGGCAGCACCGTCTTCGGTGGCGCTGCGATCGATGGCGTCGTTGATCAACTGGTAGACCCACCGGTCCTGCTGGAGAGTAGTGGTCTTGATGTTGAAGTCGCGAGCGACGTCTTCCTCGCGGCGGCCGCTGGAAAGTTCGTCTTCGATGGCGATGAGCCGGTTGATGTACGAGTAGTCGCGCCGCTTGTCCCGACGGAGCTGCAGGGCGAGCTCAACGCTGTTGATGTCGCGGCGGGAGGTGTCCTCGGGCAGTACGCCAACCCTGATGTCCTTGATCCCCAGTTCCCTGAGGGCAGCGCACCGTGTGTTCCCGTCGACGAGGATGCCGAGCGGGCTGATGATTCCAGGCTCCTTCTGGCCGAAATCATCCAGTTCGCCCTGGAGTGCGATGTAGTCCGGGTCGGTTTGGTTCGGATTCGACGGGCTGCGGCGCAAAAGGTCGAACAGGTAGTTCTGAGCGGCCTCACCCCAGGGCTCCTCTTCCAGGATCCGGTTGCGCTGCGGGTCCAGAGTCCGCTGCGCGCGGATGCGGTGGGTGTCGGGGTTGAAGTAGAGCATGTCGACCGGCATGGAGATCACATGTAGGTGCTTCTGCTCACCCCTCCACTCGACTGTGATCTTGGCGCCCTGCTCGTCCATGGCTGCCCTGAGGCGGTCCTTGACAAGGGAGCGGATCGTTTCGCCCAGGGGTGGGACCCCGAAATTCACAGCCACAGCCAGAGCCTCCAGAAAGCCCAGATGATCTTGTAGTTCCCCCCAACGTGCATCATGGCAGGATCCGCTGACAACGGGCCTGCGATCATAGACAATCGGCTCGCTGACAATGGAGAACGGAGCAAGTGGTGCCCCTCCCTGTGTGGAACGACCCCGAACTCAAGGCCGGAACCATGGTCCGTGGAGCGCTCTGGCTAGTGCAGGTCATCGGCGAGGGGAACACGTACACAAAGGGCCAGCTCCGCGGCGCCTTTCCAGGCGTCTCCCAGGCCGACCGCCGCATCCGCGACTTGCGGGACTACGGATGGGTGCTGCGCACGAGCTCTGAAGACGCGACGCTCACAGCCGAAGACCAGCGCTTCGTCAAGGCCGGGGTCCCTGTCTGGGACCCGGCCGCCCGCCGGGCTTCAGCGCCGCAGAAGGCTGTGTCCAGCAGGGAGAAGCAGGCTTCCATGGCCCGCGATCACTACATGTGCACGCTCTGCGGCATCTCAGGGGGCGAGGAGTACATCGACGACTCGAACCAGACGGCTGTGTTGTCGGTCACCCGTCGCGAGACGGTGCTTCCAGATGGCCGGGAAGAGACCCTGTTGGTAACTGAATGCAAGCGATGTCGAGCAGGTGCTGACGACCGCCCAGCCCGGGCCGATGAAGCCGTTGCTGACATCAAGGAGCTGGATCCTCGCGACCAGCGCCGACTCCTGCGGTGGATCGAGCGCGGCAGGCGCGGCTCCACCCACCTGGACCGCGCTTGGAATACCTACCGGCGCCTTCCGGCCGCTGCTCGCGACGAGGTGCGAGCAGCGCTCGAGAACTGATCGATCCGGCCCGCGCCAGGCACATGAGGCAACTGGGATTCGGGCATACCAGTGGGGCGCCGTAGACTTCGTAACCTTGTCCGGCTCACCATCCTGATCAGCTGCCGCCGCCGAAGGTCGGTGGTTAGTGTGCTGCCGAAGGGTCCGTGTTCGGTCGGATACCTGCTGTGAACGTGCGGCCGAGCCCTACGGCCTGTGCGCTGGCCCAGCCTGCGCGTCTGGAAGGAGATTCAAATGTCAGCGTCGGAGGGCACGAAGCGCCTCGAGGTTGTCGAGATCTGCGCCGGCGCCGGAGGCCAGACGCTTGGGCTGGAGCGGGCTGGGTTCCGCCACCGCCTCGCAGTGGAGCTGGACCAGCATGCCGCCGCAACGTTGAAGCACAACCTGGTGAAGTTCCTCGGCTATAGCGAAGACGAGGTAGAGAAAACCGTACAAATCGGGGACGTAGCCGATCCCGAGGTCTGGAAGCCGGACCAGCACCCGGAAGTGGACCTGCTGGCAGGGGGGGTCCCGTGTCCGCCCTTCAGCATCGCTGGAAAGCAGCTGGGCGCGAATGACGAGCGCGATCTGTTCGCCTGGGCGGTTGAGCTCTGCGGAAGGATCAAGCCGAAGGCCCTCCTTCTTGAGAACGTGAAGGGACTCAGCGCTAACCGGTTCGCCGGCTATCGGCAGCACGTACTCGACAAGCTGCGGGACTACGGCTACATCGGTGAGTGGAAACTGCTGCATGCCAACGAGTTCGGGGTGTCGCAGCTCCGCCCCCGCTTCGTGCTTGTCGCCCTCCAGCCCGAGTACGCCGAGTACTTCAGGTGGCCGGAGCCGCTCGACGAGGAGCCCAGGACAGTGGGTGAACTCCTCAGGGACCTCATGGGCAGCAACGGTTGGGAGGAGGAGCAAGTCGACGAGTGGGTCAAGAAGGCCAACGCCATTGCCCCCACGATCGTCGGCGGCTCGAAGAGGCACGGTGGCGCCGACCTCGGCCCGACCCGCGCGAAGCGCGCATGGGCGGAACTGGGGGTGGATGCGATGGGTGTGAGGGACGCCCCGCCGGAAAGGGGTTGGCGGCCCGCAGACGGCGCTCCCGGCCCCAAGCTCACTACCGCCATGGTGGCCCGCATCCAGGGTTGGGACGATATCCGGCCGGTCAAGACTGACGGGTCCGAGGAGGTCCAGGAGTTCCGCTGGGAGTTCCCCGGCCGTAAGACCGCCGTCTACCGCCAGATCGGCAACGCCTTCCCTCCGCCCGTCGCGAAAGCGCTGGGGGACTCGATCCGGAGCGCGATCTTGAAGATCGGCGAGACGCGGCGCCTCGTGGAGACGACTGATGCCGTATTGGACCCGGTGTACAAACAGCTTCGCGGCGAGGTCCGGGCACTGACAGTCGATCAGATCATCGGCAGGCTGGCCAAACTCGGTACGCAGATGGACCAGCCAGACGTCGAGCGCCATCTGAATCATCTCGGCCACGACTTCGAGCTGACCACTGAAACGCGGTCCAACGGGGCCATCGCCTACCGCATCGGGGAGTTCAAGGCGTTCATCGGCCAAGAGAACCACCAGCGGCACGACCAGTTCGCGCAGCACCGCGCCAAGATCAGCTGAGGGGTTGAGTGAGCGGCGGGCCGAGACGCCGAGGCTACCGGGTCGGCCCGCCGTCGATCTGTCACTCTGACGGCTTGACGATCAAGCTGTGCTTGTCGGCACTGGTGAGTGCCCTGGAGTCGCGTATCACATTCTCGACAAGCTTAGGAAGCTTCGTGTTGTCGATCTGCAGGTCGACCAGCGTGTAGTACTGGTTGCCGTCCGCCTCTGACGTCACGATGTTGAACTCCAGCTCCCGGAGCTCCATCGTGTGACGCTCCGTGTGGATCTTGTCGCTGGTCGAGACTCGGAGCGGGGCGCTGTCGACCGGCTCGCCGAGGCTCCGCATGAGGACCATGAAGAGGTGTTCGTGGACCTGGTTGCCGTACAGGACCTAACCGTTCCGGGACGCGGTCGGTGTAGCGGTTGACCATCTCAACCCGGATGCGATCACGCACTTCGCTGAACTCAGGGCATACGGCAGCCTACGCCACGTCCGCCTCCTGCTCCGCCTCGAAGTGCATCTGCGCCCGGTCGAGGATGTCGTCTGGGTCCCGGCCCTGGGCCGCCAACCAGTGGAGAAGGTCGGCGATGAGATCGGTGACCGACTCTTCCATGACCGGGTACGTCGGCACCACGTTCCGGCTCCCCGCCGCCTGCCGGTATCCCTCCAGCACGGCAGCAGCGCGCTGTACCCGTACGCACTGACGCGACGGCTCCAGCGACAGCTCGCACCACACCGCCTTGCCGGTGGCCGTCATGAGCGTGCCCCACCTTGCGGCCATCCCGGCTAGGAGGTGGAGACCGCGCCCGCACTCCGCCTCACAGCCGGGGGGCGTCGGCGACGGCACCGCATGGCTCTCGTCGTGGACTTCCACCCGAATCACGTGCTGGAGCGATTCAAGGACTAGCGTCGCTGCGCTGCCCTCGCCGACGTGTTTGAGGACGTTCGTCGCGAGCTCGCTGACGGCGAGCTCCGTTTCGCCACAAGCGACAGGATCCACGCCCCACCGAACGAGCGTCGACCGCGCCGCCTTCCTGAGATTCCGCACCTCCGCCGGCGCCGCTTTGAACGGCAGGACGCTGCGGAGCCTGGGTTCAGAGATTCCGTAGTCGGCCATGTCGAGACTCTCCCTCCCGCACAACGACAGCGCTGCGCCCACCGTGTCCGTACGGCGACGCTGCGTAGTGCTTTCGCTGCGAGTATGGCAGCGAGAAGTCTTGCTGTGTAACTTCTCACGAAACCCAGTCGGGTGAATCCGCTGGTTCGTCAACGTCGTTGCCACCTAGCCTGACTGGCGCTATCCCGTCCCAGCGCGACGGGACAGTTAGGGGAGGCACCATGCCCACGAGGGCCACGACGCGACGGCGCCAACTCGGCGCGACCATGCGCAAGCTGCGTGCGCGTGCCGGCATGACGCTTGAGGAAGCCGGTGGGCGCGTCGGCGTGTCAAAGGCCACGGTCAGCCGCTACGAGACCCAGGAGGGGCCGGTCAAGTGGCTCGTCGTGGATGCACTCTGCCGCGAGTACGGAGCGAGCGAAGCGGAGCGTCAGGCTGTCGTCGCGCTTGCCAAGGACGCCAAGCAGCAGGGCTGGTGGAGCTCGTTCCACGACTCGATCCCCGAGAGCATGAACCTCCTCCTCACCCTCGAAGACGAGGCCGTACGAGAGGACCACTTCTGCTCCGTGTACGTGCCGGGCTTGCTTCAGACCCGCCCCTACGCCTGCGCACTGCAGCAGGCGAACGAGATGCGGCGCTCGCCGGTTGAGATCGAGCGGCTCGTGGACATCCGGATGAAGCGGCAGGAGATCCTCACCCGGCCGAATGCTCCCCATCTTTGGGCAGTCCTCGACGAGTCGGTCATCCGCCGTGCTGTGGGCTCGCGAGAGGTCATGCGCGAGCAGCTCAGCCATCTCGCCGAGGCCACCAAGGCGCCGAACATCACACTGCAGGTCCTGCCCTTCTCTCGCGGAGCCCATGGTGCCGCCCTCGGCAGCTTTGTCATCCTTGGCGGCGCTGAGCCGTCACTCGACGTCGTGTACGTCGACCTTCATGTGGGCTCGGTCTTCATGGAGAAGGAACACGAACTTGAGCGCTATCGGCTTGCGTTCGAATACCTGCGCGCGCAAGCGTTGGACATCGACGCATCGTCGGACGTGATCAGACGCGCTCAAGAGGAGATGTGAGATGGCGCCCTCGAACCCTGTCAGACGTGTCGAGCTGAGGTGGTTCAAGTCGTCGTACAGCGGCGCAAATGAGACTGAGTGTGTGGAGGCCGCACGCGTGCCTGAGGGAACCGCCATACGTGACAGCAAGGATCCGCTGGGGCCCCGGCTCGCGTTCACCACACGAGCCTGGCGCGACTTTGCCAGTGCCGTTGGGGCGGGACGAGTCGGCTGACGCGGCAGGTCACTTTGCCCAACTGACCGTCCGCCGGTCCGGGGTGGCCGTGATTGCCGCGCCGCCCGGTCGCCGCACTCCCCGTACCGCCCGACGACAACGCGGCGGTACGGGCGGCGAGCAGTCCGGTCAGGCGTCCTCGGCGCCGCCGAAGCGGGCACGGTAGGACTCCTGGTCCTCCTCCGTGATCTTCGCGAAGAGCACCGGCGGGACGGTGAACGCAGTGCCGGCCGGGACCGTGCTCAGGGCCTTGGCCTGCTCGGCGGTCGCCCAGGTTGCCGTGTCGCCCTGCAGCGCGAAGGCTTCGCGCATGGCAGCGGCGGAGGACGGGATGAACGGCTCTGAGACGACCGCGTACAGGTGGATCAGGTTCATCGCCGTACGAAGGGTCAGCGCGGCGCCGTCCGGGGCGGTCTTGATCTCCAGCCAGGGGGCCTTCTCCTCCAGGTAGGAGTTGCCCGCGGACCACAGGGCACGCAGCGCGGCCGCGGCCTTGCGGAACTGGAGGGCCTCCATGTGCTCCTCGTACTCGGCGAGCAGCTGCGCGATCTCCTCGCCCAGCTTGGCTTCCGCCTCGCCGGCAGCGTGGCCCGCCGGGACCTCGGCACCGAACCGCTTCCGGGAGAAGGACAGTACGCGGTTGACGAAGTTGCCGAGGGTGTCGGCCAGGTCCTTGTTGACCGTGGCGGTGAAGTGTTCCCAGGTGAAGGACGAGTCGTCGGACTCGGGGGCGTTGGCGATGAGGAAGTAGCGCCAGTAGTCGGCGGGCAGGATCTCCAGGGCGGCGTCCGTGAAGACGCCGCGCTTCTGGGATGTGGAGAACTTTCCGCCGTAGTAGGTCAGCCAGTTGAAGCCCTTGACGAAGTCGACCTTCTTCCACGGTTCACGCACACCGAGTTCGGTCGCGGGGAACATCACCGTGTGGAAGGGGACGTTGTCCTTGGCCATGAACTGGGTGTAGCGGACGGTGTCGTCGGCCTCGTACCACCACGACTTCCAGTCGCGGGTCTCGCCGTCCGGGGCGGCGTCCGCCCATTCCTTCGTTGCCCCGATGTACTCGATCGGGGCGTCGAACCAGACGTAGAAGACCTTGCCTTCAGCGGCGAGGTCCGGCCAGGTGTCGGCCGGGACCGGAACGCCCCAGTCCAGGTCGCGGGTGATCGCGCGGTCGTGCAGGCCCTCGGTCAGCCACTTGCGGGCGATGGCCGTGGACAGGTGCGGCCACTCCTCGCCGACCGCGTCGATCCATGCCTCGACCTCGTGCTGCAGCTTGGACTGCAGCAGGAAGAGGTGCTTGGTCTCGCGGACCTCCAGCTCTGTGGAGCCGCTGATAGCCGAGCGCGGGTTGATCAGGTCGGTCGGGTCGAGGACGCGGGTGCAGTTCTCGCACTGGTCGCCGCGGGCCTTGTCGTAGCCGCAGTGCGGGCAGGTGCCCTCGACGTACCGGTCGGGCAGGAAGCGGCCGTCGACAGGCGAGTAGACCTGGCGGATCGCGCGCTCCTCGATGAAGCCGTTCTCGTTCAGCTTGCGCGCGAAGTGCTGGGTGATCTCGACGTTCTGCTGCGACGAGCTGCGTCCGAAGTAGTCGAAGGCCAGCTCGAACCCGTCGTACACGGCCTTCTGCGCGTCATGGGCCTGGGCGCAGAATTCCGCGACCGACAGTCCGGCCTCCTTCGCGGCCAGCTCGGCCGGCGTGCCGTGCTCGTCGGTGGCACAGATGTAGAGGACGTCATGACCGCGCTGGCGGAGGTACCTGGAGTACACATCCGCCGGGAGCATCGACCCGACCATGTTGCCCAGGTGCTTGATCCCGTTGATGTAGGGAAGCGCGCTGGTGACCAGGTGTCGAGCCATCCTGGGATGCTCCATTTCGTGCGTACGGTGCCGGGGACGGTGACGATGCCGCGGCGGGCCAAATCGGGAGGCTGCAGCCGACGCGACCACTCGGATCGCACGCATACGTCACACACGGTAACGGGTCGGGTCGACAAGCCACCGTTATCGTATCGAACCGGGGGTTTGCCCTTCCTGCGGATTTTCGAGCCCCGTCCGGGAGGCCGACCAGGCACTCGGCCGCTCGAGACAGGCGGCCAGGCGAGTCCCGTACGGCCGAGGCATTTCCCATTTCAGGGTCCGTCAATGCCACAGATCGGCACGCACCGCCCGCCCGATACGTCTTGTCACGGGCGGTGAGCAGTCGTGACGTCGCTGTCGACGGCCGCAAAGGCCGCGTGCTCCATGGGGAGTTGGCGTTGGTCGGTGCGCATCACGGCGTGACGACGAGCCGACGATTACGTTCAGGTATGCGCGGTTCTGTGAAGCCGTGACCTGCGCAGGTGGTGAGTCCCCGGGCGCGGTCGTAGCGTCGATACAGGAGCAACCGGTGGGAGGAGGTCCGCAGCGCCCGTCCGGCGCGCGCTTCGGGTGCGCGCATTGCAGGGCGGGGCGGAGCAAGGTGTACACGGAGGGCCACGTGGGCTCGGAAAGACGCTGGGGAGCAGACATGCAGAGACACAAGCTGATGACGGCGGTCCTGGTTGCCGCCACGTCGCTCGCAGCAGCACTCGTACCGGCATCCGCGTCCGTTTCCGCGAGGTCAGAGCCGGGCGACCGCGTGGTGGTCATCGACTGCTTCATGAATCCGCAGGTGCGTCCCGGCGACTACCTGATCGCCTGCGGGGACGGCAACAACGGACTCACCGAGCTCAAGTGGTCGGAGTGGGGGCGGACCTCTGCCAAGGGCAGTGGGCTCAACTACGTGAACGACTGCATCCCCTACTGCGCCGCAGGCAAGTTCCACTCCTACCCCGTGGACGTCACGCTGCAGAGCCCGGAGCCGTGGAAGAAGGATCCCGGGCAAATGAGGTTCACCCAGTTGCGCATCGTCTTCACCACCGACAGCAAGCCGGCGCAGACAGCGCAGGACGTGACGTACCGACTCTGGCCCTGAGGCGGGTGCGCCCATAGGCGCCGAGGCGCGCCGTGCCGCGTCGGCGCCGTGCCCACGCTCCTGCGGCTCGTACGATCCGGAGGTCATGGTGCGGAAGCGCGTGGTCGTGACTGGGCGGGTCCAGGGCGTGTTCTACCGGGACACGTGCAGGCGTGTGGCTCAGGAGTACGGCGTCTCCGGGTGGGTGCGGAACCTGGAGGACGGGAGTGTGATGGCGGTGTTCGAGGGGGAGCCGGACGCCGTCGAGACCCTCGTGCGGTGGGCGCGGCAAGGGCCGCCGGCCGCAGTGGTGGAGGGCGTGGAGGTCTCGGAGGAGGAGCCCGAAGGGCTCGGCGGCGGGTTCGAGGTACGGAGTTCCTGGTCCTGACCGCGTACGTCGTGAGGGACGTCCGTCAGGGGCGGACATCGTGAGGACGTCCGTCGTGGGGTCGTCAGGGAGCCGAGGCGTGGGGTCGCCAGGGAGCCGAGGGCATGACGAAGGGGCCGGGCGTCACGCCCGGCCCCTGGTGTCTGTCGGTGTCTGTCGCTGTCGGTCACATGTCACATGGCAATGCCGGCTCACATGGAGATGTCGGCCGGCCTGTGGGTGTGGGTCTCCACGTCCGCTGCCGCCCGGCCCACGAGCTCGTGGGCCAGTTCGGAGCAGGCGCGGGCGGCGGCGAGTTCCTCGCCGATCTTGGCGTCCGGGGTGTCGCCCGGGCTCCGCCTGGCTATCCCCTTGCCCTCGACGCCGGGGGCATTGGTGCCGTTGAGGGAGGCCGTGCAGGCGGTGCGGGTCCCGTCTTCCTCGAACGACAAATCGATGTTCCAGTGCTGCGTCATGACGGATCACCTTCGCCGTACGGTTCCGTCAGCCCCGGCGCGCGGGGCCTGGGTGGGGTGGGTGGTCATCTGGCGGGATGTGCCTTCTCCACCAGGTCCTTGAACTGGTGGAGATCCTCCCGGACGGTCCGTTCGATGGCGGACGACTGGGCAAATCCCTTGGGGCCCCCGAAGGCGTCATGTGCCTCGGAGGGGTCGTACTCCATGCGTACCTGCACCCGGGTGTGGGTCGCGTCGATCGGGAGGAGCGACACGGAGCCGCTCAGGTGCGGTGTGTCCGTGGTCTTCCAGGTCATGGTCTCGTGGGGTCTGAGGTCCTTGGTGTCGGCGTCGAGTCCCTGGACCGCACCGCGGGTCTCCAGATCCATATGTACGCCCGACGCACCCTCGCGCCGGGCATCTCGGACTCCTCCGACGAAGCGTGGATAGTCCTCGACCTGATGCAGGTGGTCCCAGACCACGTCACCAGGCGCCGTGATGTCGATCTGTTCCTCGAGATTGGGCATATCGAACTCCCGTCTCCTCCTCCAGGGTGCGTTCCGCAGCTCGCCACCGCAACCAGGTACGGACGGGAAAACAGCGACATTCCCGGCAGTCGTCCACCGCAGGGGAATTGGGCGGAGCGATCACCGGGAATGCGGCGGCGCGGAGGGCCCGGGAGTCCGAGCCGGAGATGGAGACGGAGATGAATTCCTGCCGCGCAGGTTTGTGTGCGCGGCGATGATTCGCGATCAACTCATCGGAATTCCCGATCATCCCAAATGAATGGAGCGGTGAATTTCCAGGTGGCGTCAGGGCGCCTTTTTGATCAGCTTTCCGTCCGCCCCGATCACGAACCACTCGCCGTCGAGGCCCTGCCCGCTGACATCGCCCGGCGCCCTGTCGCCGACGTAGTAGTAGAGCGGCCAGTCCCCGTACGTCGCCTGCTCGGCGCCCTCCGCCGGCTTGATCTCCTTCAGCAGGGACGCGTCGGCGCCACTGCCCGCCGCGACGTCCTCGGCGGAGGTGAGGGCCGGCCAGACCGCGATGCAGTCGGCGTCGCAGGCGCTCCCGGCGCCGGGCTTGTCCTTCGTGAATCCGTACAGCGTACGGCCCGAATCGTCGACCAGGATCCTGCCGAAGGGCGAGTCCGACACCTTGACCGAGACGGCCGCGGTGCGCGGCTTCGACGGCGAGTCCGACGGCCCGCCCTCCGGCTCGGACGAGCCGCCGCATGCGCTCAGCGCGAGCACGGCGAGAGCGGCCGCGGACGCGGCGACGATCGTGGTCCTGGTACGCCTGCCGGTGTGTGTCCCGGTGCGTGTCCTGCGCATGGTGAGCCCCCCGATGTGATGTATGTGGGTACGCCAGGTAGTACGCCTGCAACTGACCCACGGTTCAATCGAATTCGAGAAATTCTACGTTGAACGAGCCCAAGTCGACGTGCGTACTCCCCGGCGAACCCGGCTCCACTCGGGCCGGGCCCAACGGGAGGACGAGAACAATGCAGAAGCGCATTCTTGCAGTGGCAGCCGTGGCAATTGTGGTCGGTGTTGCGGGTGTTGCCCCGGCGATGGCCCATGGCTCGCACGACCACGGTTCGGGCGACGGTCGCGGTTCCGGTTCCGGTTCCGGTTCCGGTGCCAGTACCGATACGAAGGCGGGCGACGCCACCACGACGTTCACCAAGCCGGCCACCGGCAGGGCGGTCGCCTTCGCCGCCGAGCTCTCCGGCGCCGACGAGGTCCCGGTCCAGGGCGGCCCAGCCGTGAACGACCCCGACGGCAAGGCCGTCGCACTGGTGAAGGTGGAGGGCGACCGGGTCACGTTCGCGCTCCGCTGGAAGGGCTTCGTACCGAGCCTCGGCCACATCCACGAGGGCGCGGCCGGCAAGAACGGCGCCGTGAAGGTGCCGCTCTTCGGCAGCGCGATGCCGGACACGGTGCACTCGGCGGCCGGGCAGGTCGCGATCACCGACGCCGAGTTCGCCAAGAGCATCGTGGCGAACCCCTCCGGTTTCTACGTCAACCTCCACAGCGCGGAGTTCCCCGGCGGGGCGGTCCGTGGCCGGCTCGAGCCGCTCAAGCAGAGCATCAACCCTTTGCACATCATCAAGGGCGGCAAGCTGCGGGCGCTCTCCAACGGCGACCAGGAGGTCCCGAAGAACGACGCGTCCAAGGTGGGCGACCCGGACGGGCATGCGGTGACGTTCCTGCACCCGATGGGCACGGCCGTCGACTACTCCTTCGCCTGGGTCGGCATCCAGAGCCCGTCGAAGGGGCACCTCCACAAGGGACGCTTCGGCAAGAACGGCGACGTCGTCTTCGACTTCTTCAACCGGCCGGTGCCCGAGGGGATCTTCGCCGTCTCCGGACGTCTCGAAGGGCAGAATCCGGACGTCGTGAAGCGGGTCCGCGACAACCCGAGCGCCTACTACTCCAACATCCACACCGCGGAGTTCCCCGACGGGGCCGTGCGCGGGCAGCTCTTCGGCTGAGCCGGCGGGCGAACCGAGCCCGGCGTCCCCCTGACCGGCACCTGCCGAAACCGCTCCTTTAGGCTCCTTCAGGCTCGAAACTCAGCCGAAGACTCAACGAAGGGCGGCACACCATGGCCAGGATTCCGGCAGGCGCAGTCGCGGCGAGCGGCCTCATCGGCGGCTACGGAGTCGCCCGCTGGACCCGCAAGCGCCCGCTCGGCGGGGTCGCGCTGGCCGCCGCGGGTGCGGTGGCCGCCCGGCAGTGGCAGCAGGAGGCAGGCGGGAAGGCCGCGGCCGGGCTGAGCGCCGCGTACGTCGCCGCCTTCGCCGGATCGCATCCGCTGGCCAAGAAGGTGGGGGCGTGGCCCGCGGTGTTCGCCGTGGCGGGTGGCGTGGCGCTGGCGTCGTGGGCCGTCACGCGCGGGGACCGCTGAGGGGCCGGCCCACCGAACCACGTCCACAGCGCCCCGGACGCCCACGTCATCCCGGACGCCCTCGGCGCCCGCCCGAAGAAACCGGGACCGCGTTGAACGGCCGCGGCATCCCGTACGTACACAAGGGCACTCCCCACGGTGGCTGGGCGCGTAACCGGACGACAGGGTCCGGTTACGCGCCCAATGCGTGGGCCACCGTGTAGATGACGAGGCCGGCCAGTGCGCCGACGACGGTGCCGTTGATCCGGATGAACTGCAGGTCACGGCCGATGTGGGCCTCGATCTTGCGGGACGTGTGCTCGGCGTCCCAGCCGGCGACCGTGTCGCTGATCAGGGACGTGATCTCCGCGCGGTACGTCGTCACGACGTACACCACGGTCTCCTCGACCCAGCCCTCCAGCTTCTGCTGCATCCGGCCGTCCGTCGCCAGGCGCGCGCCGAAGGACATGAGGGAGGTGCGGGCACGCAGCCGCAGCTCGCTGCGCTCGTCGTCCGCCGCCGAGATGATCATGGCGCGTACGGAGGACCAGGCGGAGGCGATGATGTCCTGCACCTCGGAACGGGCCAGCAGGTCCGACTTCATGCGCTCCACCCGCGCCCGGGTCTCCGTGTCCGCCTGGAGGTCGGCGGCGAAGTCGGCGAGGAAGCGGTCGAGCGCGCCGCGCGCGGGGTGCGAGGGGGAATCGCGCATCTCGGTGACGAAGCGGAGCAGCTCCTTGTAGACGCGCTCGCCGACCTTGCGGTCCACGAAGCGCGGGGTCCAGCCGGGTGCCCCGCCCTGGACCGCGTCCATGACCGAGTCGCCGTGCTCTATCAGCCAGTGCTGGGCGCGGGTGCAGATCAGGTCGACGGCGCGGTGGTGGGCGCCGTCGGCGACGACCTTGTCGAGGGTCTTGCCGATGCCGGGCGCGATCTCCGCGGCCTCGGCGCGGCGCGTGATGGCCTCGCCGACGACCGCCTGGACGTCGGAGTCGCGCAGGACGGTGAGGGCACCGCGCAGGGCGGTGGACAGCTCGGCGGTGACGCGGTCGGCGTGCGCGGGCTCGGCGAGCCAGGCGCCGAGCCTGGCGCCCAGCTGGAGGGCGCGGAGCCGGGTCCGTACGACATCGCCGGACAGGAAGTTCTCCCCGACGAAGGAGCCCAGCGAGGTGCCGAGCTGGTCCTTCTTGGTGGGGATGATCGCGGTGTGCGGGATGGGGATGCCGAGGGGGTGCTTGAAGAGCGCCGTGACCGCGAACCAGTCGGCCAGCGCACCGACCATGCCGGCCTCGGCGGCCGCGGCGACGTATCCGGGCCAGCCGTCGATGCCGGAGTTCTTCGCCCAGGTCGCGAGCACGAAGATCAGCGTCACGAGGAGGAGCAGGCCGGTGGCCGTGAGCTTCATCCGGCGCACGCCGCGGCGTTTCTCCTCGTCGTCGGCCGTGAAGGCGAAGGAGGGAGGGGGGCTGGTGCGGCCTCCGACCCCGGCGGGACCTGCGCCGGCACGGGTGCCGGTGCCCCGGCCGCGGTCACGGCCGTCGCCCGTCCCCTTCCCGGACTCCGGTGCCGCGTCCGGTTCTGAGAGGTCTGTGCGTTCCATCCGCTCCACCCGTCCCTGTACGTATCGTCCCTTCCCTACCTCAGGTACTCCCGGGACGCACGCCGAGTTCCCCCCTCACTCCAGCTCGCGCCGGCGGGCCTCCTTCAGTCTCTGCTTGTCGGCCTTGCGGAGCTTGCGCTCGACGCCGACGCCGCCCATCAGGGCGAAGCCGGTGATCGTGACGCGGGGCGAGCCGGGCGACGGCTGGGCGTCGCCCGAGCCCGTCTCGCCGAAGCCGCCCATGAAGCCGAAGCCCTTGACGTTGACATCCAGGTCCGGCGGGACCGTGATCTGGATGCCGCCCATGATCGTGACGCAGCGGATCACGATCTCCCGGTCCTCGAAGTTCGCGTCGCGCAGATCGATCTCGCCGCCCGCCTGCAGCACGACGGCGGTGAACCTGCGGCCGATCGTCCAGGTGCCCTTGCGCCCGAATCCGCCCCAGAAGGCGAACGCTCCCTTCGAGGTCGCGGGCTTTCCGATGCGGCTGGACCAGGTCGCCAGGCCGCCCGCGGAGTCCGTGGCGGCGAGCTGCGACCGGCTCCCGACCGGCCCGCCCGGCGCCGGGAGGTCCCGTACGAGCGGCTCCAGCTCCCCGTGCGTACGCGCCTTGTACGCCGAGTCCAGCCGTTCCTCGAACTCCTCCATGTCGAGCCTGCCCTCGGCCACCGCTTCGCGCAGGCGCTCGGCAATCCGCTCACGCTCGGCATCGGAGGCACGCATCTCCGGAAGATCGCTCGTCATACGAGAAGCCTAATCAACAGGGGTGGTGCACCGCCCGGGTCTCGCGCCGCCCCGTACCGGGAATTCACGGTCGCTCACGGGGTGACCACACCGGGCGGTCGACCCGCTGCGCGGCTCACAGCGCCGGCCTCTCCCCCGCGTACATCTTCGCGATCACCGCCTCGATGTCCGGCTCCCGCACCGACAGGTCCACCAGCGGATACTCCGCCGCGATCGCCGCCACGATCGGCGCCGCCGACTCCGACGCCGGGAAGGACAGCCACTGCCGCGGCCCCTCCACGCGGACCGGACGCGCCCCCGCCACCTCGATCGGCGGCAGCTCCCGGTCCAGGTCGACCACCAGCGTCCGCTCGCTCGCGCCCACCTCGTGAAGCCCGGCGAGGGCACCGTCGTACATCAGCCGGCCGTGGTCGATGACCATGACCCGCTTGCACAGCTGCTCGATGTCGGTGAGGTCGTGCGTCGTGAGCAGCACGGTCGTCGCCCGCTCGGCGTTCAGGTCCCGCAGGAACTCACGCACCTTCGCCTTCGACACGACGTCGAGCCCGATCGTCGGCTCGTCGAGATAGAGCACCTCCGGGTCGTGCAGCAGCGCCGCCGCGATGTCGCCGCGCATCCGCTGCCCGAGCGACAGCTGCCGTACGGGCACGTTCAGCAGCTCGCCGAGGTCCAGCAGCTCCACGCACCGGTCGAGGTTCGCGCGGTAGCGCGCGTCGGGGATCCGGTACATGCGGTGGACCAGGCGGTACGAGTCGATCAGCGGCAGGTCCCACCACAGCGTGGTGCGCTGACCGAAGACGACGCCGATGCGCCGCGCCAGGCGGGTCCGCTCGCGAGACGGGTCGATTCCGGCGACGCGCAGCCGCCCGCCGCTCGGCGTCAGAATGCCCGTCAGCATCTTGATGGTGGTGGACTTTCCCGCGCCGTTCGGGCCGATGTAGCCGACCATCTCGCCGCGCGGCACGCGGAAGCTGATGCCGTCGACCGCCCGCACCTGTGTCTTCTCGCGGCGCAGGAGGCCCGCTCTGCGGCGCACGTCGAAGACCTTCTCGACGGCGTCCAGCTCGATGAAGTCCTCGATGAATTCCTCGGTGATGTTCTCGGCGACGTCCTCGGTGCCGTCGTCAATCATGTCCATGGCGCGTCAGCTCCCCGTGCTCCGGTACGAACGAAGGCCCGTCCGCCATGCCAGCCCGGCGAGCCCACAGCACAACGCCGCGACGAGCGGCGGCGCGAAGGCGAGCCACGGCGGCAGATCCAGCGGATAGGGCCGCCCCAGGACGTACAGCGAGGGCAGCCAGTTGACGAAGGCCAGCGGTACGACGAAGGTCACACCCCGCACCAGGTCCTTCGCGAAGATCGTCGGCGGGTACTGGAGGAGCGTGTTCCCGCCGTACGTGAAGGAGTTCTGCACCTCGGCGGCGTCCTGGGCGACGAACTGGAACGCCCCGCCCGCCACGAACAGCGAAGCGAAGATCGCCGCCCCGCTCAGCACCATCATCGGGACCACCGCCACCCGCAGCGGCGTCCACGCGATGTCGAGCGCGACCAGCGCGTAGCCGAGGACGAACAGCCCCTGCGTGATCCGGCCGAGGCGGCGCAGCGCGAAGCGGTCCGCCGCCACCTGGGCGAGGACCGGGACCGGCCGCACCAGCAGGGTGTCCAGGGTGCCGTCGCGCACCCGCCGCCCCAGCTTGTCCATCGATCCCATCAGCAGATCGGCCAGGCCGAAGGCGGTGCCCGACACCCCGTACAGCAGCGCGATCTCGGGCAGGCTGTACCCGCCGAGCGCTTCCGTGTGCGCGAACATCAGAATGATCACGACGAAGTCGAACGAGGTCGCCGCGAAGTTCCCGAGCGCCGTCATGGCGAAGGAGGCGCGGTACGCCATCGTCGAGCGCATCCACATCATGGCGATGAGCCCGTATGCGCGCAGCCCGTCAACCACCCTGCACCACCACCCTCCTCGTGGCGACCGACTGCAGCAGCCGCCCGGCGGCCAGCAGTGCAACGGCCCAGCCCGCCTGGAAGGCGTAGGCCTCGAACAGCCCCCACCCCGTGTGCTTGCCCAGGAAGACGTCCGCCGGGACCTGGAGCAGCGCGGACCAGGGCAGGACGAGCGCCAGTTCGCCGAGGGCGCCGGGGAAGAGGGTGAGCGGAAGCAGCATCCCCGAGAAGAAGAGCCCGGCCAGCCAGGCGATCTGCAGGACGCCCGCCCCGTCGATCAGCCAGAACGCGGAGAGGGCCACGACGTACCGGACCGCGAAGCTGACGACGACGCCGAGCGCCACCGAGAGCATGAAGGCCAGCCACGTCAGCGCGTCACCAGGCAGCGCGAGCTCGAAAGCGAGCGCGCCGAACAGCATCGGTACGACGCCGCGGCCGAGCAGATGAAATGCCGCCCGGCCCAAATCGCCGGCGAGCCACCACAGTTGGAGGTCGACCGGACGGTAGAGGTCGATGGCGATGTCACCCGTCCGGATCCGCTCGATCAGCTCGTCCTCGAAGCCGCCGCCCATCATGGCGCACGTCATCAGCAGGGCCTGACCGAGCCACACATAGGTCAGCGCCTGGGAGAGGTCGTAACCCCCGAGCTGCGGACGTTCATCCCACAGGGCGGTATAGGTGTACGCCACGATGAAGCCGAAGACGGTGTTGGTGAACACCCCTGCCGCCGTTGCCACCCGGTACGTCGCATAGCGCCGGAACCCACCGGCCAGCACGACCGCATAGAGCCGCACCATAGCCCCCCTTCCGCGATCGTCGGCATCGCCGGCGCCCGCCGGCGCCAAAGCGCACGACCTTAGTCCAGCGGGATCGGCCACGCGACCGTATTCCCAGCGGCGGTCCGGGGGTTAGAAGGGCGAGAAGTGCAGTATGGGCACACCAAGCCAATCGCCCGATATGACAGCGTCTGTGACAACGGGGCCGAGGAGTCACCACCGACATGAGCGACGAGCAGCCACAGCAGCCACCGCAGCGAGGCTGGGATCCCCGGGACCTGACGAACGCGTGGCCCGCGCCCCACGGCAACGGCCACGCGGGCAACGGGAACGGCAGGGGCTACTACGGCCCCCATGGCCACCCGGGCCATCACGGCGACGAGGTCCACCGGGGACGCAAGGGCGACAGCGGCGAGGCGGCCCAGGAAGGCCCCCGGCCCGACCTCCGGCGCAGGGGCCTGCGGCGCCTCGTACCCTCGTGGCGGACGCTCCTCGGTACGTTCCTGGTCGGCGCGCTCATCCTCATGGCCGGCTTCGTCGCCGGCTACATGCTCGTCCACATCCCGCCCGCCAACGCCACCGCCACCGCCCAGTCCAACGTCTACTTCTACAAGGACGGCACCCAGATCGTCCGCGACGGCGAGGTCAACCGCGAGAACGTCGATCTCGCGCAGGTCCCGCACACCGTCCAGCACGCCGTACTCGCCGCCGAGGACCGCGACTACTACTCCGAACGGGCCATCGACCCCCTCGCGATGGTCCGCGCCGGCTGGAACACCCTCACCGGCAAGGGCAAGCAGTCCGGCTCCACCATCACCCAGCAGTACGTCAAGAACTACTACCTGGTCCAGGAGCAGACCGTCACCCGCAAGGTGAAGGAGTTCTTCATCGCGATCAAGCTCGATCGCGAGGCGAGCAAGAGCGAGATCCTCGAGGGCTACCTCAACACCAGCTACTTCGGGCGCAACGCCTACGGCATCCAGGCCGCGGCGCTGGCCTACTACTCCAAGGACGTCGGCGAACTCGGCACCGCCGAGGGCGCCTATCTCGCCGCGCTGCTCAACGCCCCCAGCGCGTACGACGTCACCACGCGCCCCGAGAACATGCGCGCCGCGCACGCCCGCTGGAACTACGTGCTCGACGGGATGGTCGAGCGGGGATGGCTCAGCACCGCCGAGCGCGCCACGATGGCGTTCCCGATGCCGCAGACCGCACGCCCCGCGACCGGTCTGTCCGGCCAGCGCGGCTACATCGTCCAGGCCGTCGAGGACTTCCTCACCAGCAACGGCATCATCGACGACAACACCCTGGCGCGCGGCGGCCATCGCATCACCACCACGCTGGAGAAGCCGAAGCAGGACGCCCTCGTCAAGGCCGTCGACGACCACGTCATGTCCCGGCGAAGCGCGAGCCGGCCGCAGGACCGCAACGTCCGGGTCGGCGGCGCCGCGATCGACCCGGCCACCGGCAAGGTCGTCGCCATGTACGGCGGCATCGACTACACCAAACAGTTCGTCAACAACGCCACCCGGCGCGACTACCAGGTCGGCTCCACCTTCAAGCCGTTCGTCTTCGCCGCCGCCGTCGAGCACGGCTCGCGGACCCTGGACGGCCGCCGCATCACCCCCCACACCGTCTACGACGGCACCGACCAGCGCGAGGTGTACGGCGCGAGCGGGCCCACCGGCTACGCCCCCGAGAACGAGAACAACCGCTCGTACGGCCCCATCACGGTCCGCAACGCCACCGACCACTCGGTCAACGCCGTGTACGCGCAGATGGCGCAGGACATCGGTCCGGGCAAGGTGAAGGAGACCGCCGTCGCGCTCGGCATCCCCGCGAACACCCCCGATCTGAACGCGTCGCCGTCCATCGCGCTCGGTGTCGCCACCGCGAGCGTCCTCGACATGGCGGAGGCGTACGCGACGCTCGCCAACCACGGCAGGCACGGCACGTACACGCTCGTCGAGACCATCACCAAGGGCAGCGAGGAGATCGAGCTGCCCGACGCGCGGACCAGGCAGGCGGTCAGCCGGGAGGCGGCCGACACGACGACGTCGATGCTGCAGAGCGTGGTCGAGGGGGGCACGGGCACCGCGGCGCAGTCCGCGGGCCGGCCGGCGGCCGGAAAGACAGGGACCGCGGAGGAGGATAAGGCGGCCTGGTTCGCGGGCTACACACCCGAACTGGCCACGGTCGTCGCCGTGATGGGCCAGGACCCGGTCACGGCGGAGCAGAAGCCGCTGTACGGGGCGCTCGGGGATCCCCGGATCAGCGGCGGCGGGCGGCCTGCCGCGATCTGGGGGCAGTTCACGGCGGCGGCGCTGGAGGGGGGCGAGGTGAAGGAGTTCGACCTGGTGCTGGAGGAGGGGGTCGACGAGGAGTGGCCTCCGGCGCCGGACTCGTCGTTCTCGCCGGACGCGTCGGAGTCGCCCGGCGAGGAGGACGAGGACGGGACGGGTGCGGTGGGCGGAGACGGGCGGACGGACGGGCCGACGCCGAGCCCGTCGGGCTCCGGCCCGGCGGCCTCCGTTCCGTCGGACGGCCCCGCGAGGACCGGCCCTGCCTCCCGCCCCGGCACCCCGGACCCCGGCCCCACCCGGGTCCCGGCCCCGGACGACGACGGTCTCAGCGTGTTCCCGCGGCGGCTCTGACCGTGGGTTTCCCCTCGGCCCGCCGCATCGGGAAAGGTCGGGCCGAGGGAAACGCGGGCACTGGTGGGAAACGCGGGCCCTGGTGGGAAGCGCAGGCCCTAGTGGCCCGACGTCGCCTTCAGGCCCACCACCGCGACCAGCAGCAGCACCACGAAGAAGATCCGCGCCGCGGTCGCCGGCTCGTTCAGCGCGACCATGCCGACCACCGCCGCACCGGCCGCGCCGATGCCGACCCACACCCCGTACGCCGTTCCGATCGGCAGGGACTTCGCGGCGTAGGACAGCAGCAACATGCTCGCGACGATCCCGGCGCCGGTGAAGACACTGGGCCACAGCCGGGTGAAACCGTCGGTGAACTTCATCCCGATCGACCAGCCGACCTCGAGCAGACCGGCGACGACAAGCAGAACCCAGGCCATGACAGGCACCTCCGAGACGCGGACTTCGTGCGGGGTGCGTCGTCTTTGCGATGCCCGGTACGGCGCGTCTCGTCGGGTTCCCCCAAAGGTAGCAAACGGATGCGAAAGGGCCTGGTGACACCGGTCACCAGGCCCTTTTCGCATCCCGTACCGGGCTCGCCCGCAGGTGTCGCCTACAGATACAGCCCCGTCGTGTCCTCGCCGCCCTCGAACCGGTCGGCGGCCACCGCGTGCAGGTCACGCTCGCGCATCAGGATGTACGCGACGCCGCGCACCTCGACCTCCGCCCTGTCCTCCGGGTCGTACAGCACCCGGTCCCCGGCCTCGACGGTGCGGACGTTCTGCCCGACCGCGACCACCTCCGCCCAGGCGAGACGGCGGCCGACCGCCGCGGTCGCCGGAATCAGAATGCCGCCGCCGGAGCGCCGCTCGCCCTCCGGGGCATCGGACCGGACCAGCACCCGGTCGTGCAGCATCTTGATCGGCAGCTTGTCGTGGTGGGTGTTCTCGCTCACGACCACGAACCTACCTGTCCGTCCTCGTCGCACGCCTCGCCGGGGTCACGCCTTCCGCTTTCTGGCGGACAGCGCCAGCACCCCCACGACCCCGACGACGACCAGGGCCACCGGCACCACGCGCTCCAGCCGGGGCGCGCCGTCGCTGTGCACGAAACGGCCCTTCATGTCCGTGACCACCCGGTTCACGGCGACGAACGCCTGCCCTGCGGTCTGGTCCACGGTCGCGGCAACCCTGGCCCTCGCGTCCCCGATGATCGTCTTCGGGTGCACCCGCACCCCGATCTCGTCGAGTGTCTCGGCGAGCCGCTCACGCCGGCGGACGATGTCCGCCTCGATCTGCGCAGGGGTCCTGGAATCCGACACTGCGCCGCCTCCGTGGTCGTATCCGTATTTCGTCGTCAACTGCTACGTCATCGACAGTCTGTCAGCTCGATGCCCGCCGCACCCCACGGCACCCCTATTACGCTCGGTGCCGTACGTCCGTACCCCTTGAGGAGAACCGAGAATGAGCGAGCGACTCCAGCCCGGCGACACCGCCCCGGACTTCACCCTGCCCGACGCGGACGGCAACGAGGTCTCGCTCGCCGCCCACAAGGGCCGCAAGGTCATCGTCTACTTCTACCCCGCGGCCATGACGCCCGGCTGCACCAAGCAGGCCTGCGACTTCACCGACAACCTCGACGTCCTGGCGGGCGCCGGCTACGACGTCATCGGCGTATCGCCGGACAAGCCGGAGAAGCTCGCCAAGTTCCGTGACAAGGAGAACCTCAAGGTCACGCTGGTCGGCGACCCGTCGAAGGCCGTCATGGAGGCGTACGGCGCCTTCGGCGAGAAGAAGCTCTACGGCAAGACGGTGACCGGCGTGATCCGGTCCACGATCGTCGTCGACGAGGACGGCAAGGTCGAGCGTGCGCTGTACAACGTGAAGGCGACCGGTCACGTCGCGAAGATCATCAAGGACCTGGGCATCTGAGCCCGTACGCCCGGCCAGTAGCATGGCCGGGCACACGCGGCCGTGGTGGAATTGGCAGTCACGCTGGGTTTAGGTCCCAGTGGGGTAACACCCGTGAGGGTTCGAGTCCCTCCGGCCGCACCACATCACTTCTGCGGTTCCGCGGTTCCGCGATTCTGCGGTTCTGCGGTTCTGCGGTTCACGCGAGCAGCTCACGCACCACCGGGACCAGCGCGCGGAACGCCTTGCCCCGGTGGCTGATCGCGTTCTTCTCCTCCGGCGTCAGCTGCGCACACGTCACGTCGTACCCCTCCGGTTGGAGGATCGGGTCGTAGCCGAAGCCGTTCGTGCCGACCGGGTCGTGGCGCAGGACGCCCCGCAGCCGCCCCTCGACGACGCGCTCCGTGCCGTCCGGAAGGGCGAGGGCCGCGGCGCAGGCGAAGTGGGCGCCGCGGTGGTCGTCGGAGATGTCGGCGAGCTGGGCCAGGAGCAGACGCAGGTTGGCGGTGTCGTCGCCGTGGGTGCCGGACCAGCGGGCGGAGAAGATGCCGGGCGCACCGCCGAGGACGTCGACGCAGAGGCCGGAGTCGTCGGCGACGGCCGGTAGGCCGGTGGCGCCGGCCAGGGCGTGGGCCTTGAGCAAGGCGTTCTCGGCGAAGGTGACGCCGGTTTCCTTGACGTCGGGGATGTCGGGGTACGCGTCCGCGCCGACGAGCTCGTGGTCGAGGCCTGCGTCGGCGAGGATCGCGTGGAGTTCGGTGATCTTCCCGGCGTTGCGGGTGGCGAGGATCAGGCGGGTCATGCGCCCAGTATCTACGGGCGATCCACCGGGGTTACGAGGTGCAGACCTTGCCGATCTCGGCGGCGGCGTCGGTCACCGGCGCGATGTCGGGGGTGGCGTCGCCGTTCTCGACGGCCGTACGGACGTTGTCGACGCCCTTGGTGAGGTCGTCGACGGCCTGGGACAGATCCGCGTTGTCGGTCGTGTCCTTGAGGTTGACGAGCTCCCTGTCGATCTCGTCGAGGGCCTCGGTCAGCTGCGTCGGGTCGTCGGCTGCCGTGGAGACGGCCCGGGAGAGCTTGTCGACGCTGGTGGCTATGGCGTCGGCGGTCCTGACGCAGTCCAGGGCCTTGTCGACGGCGCTGCAGCCGACGGCCCCGGTGAGCGCGAGAGCGGTGACGACGGCGAGTGCGATACGACGGCTGCGCATGGAACGGTCCCTCCCCGGGGTTTGCGGACGTGGGGGTCCCCCACGCCGCAGGGCGTAGGGGGAGTACGGTTCGGCCCGCACGCCCGTGTCGTCAGAGACGCCGGCAGTGGCGTCCCTGGTTGCTTCTTCACCTTCGCCGCTTCCTCACTTTTCGAGGGTGCGGGCGAGTGCCTCGGTCTGGAGCGCGGCGAGGTCGGCACAGCCGCCGGTGGCCAGGTCGAGCAGGGCGTTGAGCTCCTTGCGGTCGAAGGGCTCGGCCTCGGCGGTGCCCTGGACCTCGACGAAGCGACCGTCGCCGGTGCAGACGACGTTCATGTCGGTCTCGGCGCGCACGTCCTCCTCGTAGCAGAGGTCGAGGAGCGGCGTGCCGTCGACGATGCCGACGGAGACGGCGGCGACGGTGCCGGTGAGCGGCTTGCGGCCGGCCTTGACGAGCTTCTTGGCCTGCGCCCAGGTGACGGCGTCGGCGAGGGCGACGTACGCGCCGGTGATGGCGGCGGTGCGGGTGCCGCCGTCGGCCTGGAGGACGTCGCAGTCGAGGACGATCGTGTTCTCGCCGAGTGCCTTGTAGTCGATGACGGCGCGCAGGGAGCGGCCGATGAGGCGGGAGATCTCGTGCGTACGGCCGCCGATCTTGCCGCGTACGGACTCGCGGTCGCCGCGGGTGTTGGTCGAGCGCGGCAGCATCGAGTACTCGGCGGTGACCCAGCCTTCGCCGCTGCCCTTGCGCCAGCGCGGCACGCCTTCGGTCACGGAGGCGGTGCAGAAGACGCGGGTGTCGCCGAAGGAGACGAGGACGGAGCCCTCGGCGTGCTTGCTCCATCCGCGTTCGATGGTGACCGGGCGGAGCTGTTCGGGGGTGCGGCCGTCGATTCGAGACATGCAAAGAGCCTATCCGGCCGGAGATGGGGGCCCGGTCCGGTGTGGAACGGGCCCCTCACGGGTGAGCGGGGAGGGAGCTCACATCATGTCTTCGATGTCGGCGGCGATGGGGTCGGCGTCGGTGCCGATGACGACCTGGATCGCGGTGCCCATCTTCACGACGCCGTGGGCGCCGGCGGCCTTCAGCGCGGCTTCGTCGACCTTGCTCGGGTCCACGACCTCGGTGCGGAGGCGGGTGATGCAGCCCTCGACCTCTTCGATGTTGTCGATACCGCCGAGCCCGGCGACGATCTTCTCAGCCTTGCTGGCCATGTGTTTCTCCCTAAGTCTTCGGGCCGGGGTCCGTGGGGTGCCCCCGGAAGATGCAACGGCCGGGGACCATCGGCCGCTCATCCGTTTTGTCACGGTAACTCACGGTTGGCCCAACTTCACGGGCGAGTTGCGGCCCCGTATCGAATGATGATGATCACCGGCGCCCTGCCTGCGGTCGGGCCCGGGGGAGCCTATCGCAACTGGTCTACACCAGTGTGCAACGGCCGCCAGGAGTCGCTTGTTCCCGGGAGGACGCCGATGAGTGCCGAGAGCGCCGCCGCGCCCGCACCCCCGGAGCGGAAGTGGTGGAGCGGGCTCCTCCCCGGGCTCCAGAAGATCGGCCGGAGCCTGCAACTGCCCGTTGCCGTCCTCCCGGCGGCGGGCCTGCTCATCGGCCTGGGCCGGCTCTTCGAGGCGTATCTGCACGGGGCGTTCTGGGACAGGACGTCGAACGTCCTGCTCAAGGCGGGCCTCGGCATCCTCGATCCCGCCCTCGGCCTTCCGCTGCTCTTCTGCATCGGTGTCGCCATCGGGTTCGCGAAGAAGGCGGACGGCTCGACCGCGCTCGCCGCCGTCGCCGGCTTCCTCGTCTACTTCAACGTCCTCAAGGCGTTTCCGATCGCCGGCTCGGTGACCGAGAAGACGCCGGACGGCATTCCGCAGAACCCCGGGGTGCTCGGCGGCATTCTGATCGGCCTGCTGACGGCCACGATCTGGCAGCGCTACCACCGCACCAAACTCGTCGACTGGCTCGGCTTCTTCAACGGCCGCCGCCTCGTGCCGATCATCATGGCGTTCGTGTGCTGCGCGCTGGGTGTGGTGTTCGGGCTGCTGTGGCAGCCGGTCGGGGACGCGCTCAACGCGTTCGGCGAACAGCTGATCGGCCTCGGCGCCTGGGGCTCGGGAATCTTCGGCGTTGCGAACCGGCTGCTGATTCCCATCGGGATGCACCAGTTCCTGAACGTCTTCTTCTGGTTCCAGGTGGGCGAGTACACGACACCCGGTGGCACTGTCGTCCAGGGCGACGTCAACCGCTTCCTCAACGGGGACCCGTCCGCGGGCCAGTTCACGTCCGGCTTCTTCCCGATCATGATGTTCGCCCTCCCGGCCGCCGCGCTCGCCATCACGCACTGCGCCCGCCCCGAGCACCGCAGGCGCGTGGGGGGCCTGATGCTCTCGGCGGCGCTGACGTCGTTCGTGACCGGCGTGACCGAGCCGCTGGAGTTCTCCTTCATGTTCGTGGCGCCGCTGCTGTACGGGCTCCACGCCCTGCTCACGGGCGCCTCGATGGCGATCACCTGGGCGCTCGGCGTCCACGCCGGCTTCGGCTTCTCGGCAGGACTCATCGACTACCTCGTCTACTGGCACCTGGACACGAAGCCGTGGTTGATCATTCCCATCGGCGCCTGCTTCGCGGTCGTCTACTACGTGCTCTTCCGTGTCGCCATCACGGCGTTCGACATCCCGACCCCCGGGCGGGAACCGGAGGAGGTCCAGGAGGAGCTGGAGAAGGACGCCACCAAGCCGTAGGTGCGCCGTCTCCTCTCCCCGGCCAGGGACAGGGAGACGGCGATCGACAGGCCCTCGGATCCCGTGACCCGAGGGCCTTTGTCGGCATTGTCAGCTTATGACCCAGGCCACGGAATGCGCAGGTTCCTTATCTCAGCCTCACGTGCTACAACAGGTCTACACCTCTCAATGGTGTAGACCACGCGGTCCGAACCAACCACCGCGTTCCCCCCTGAGACGCCGCCGTCCCCCTCTTTCCCCTGGTCCAGGGCGGCGCCTTGCCCACTGGAGGAAGTTGTGTCCACGGCCACCGCCACCACGGCGACGCCCGCCAAGAAATGGGGCTCCGGCCTGTTCCAGGGCCTGCAGAAGGTCGGCCGGAGTCTGCAGCTGCCCATCGCCGTGCTGCCGGCGGCGGGCATCCTGCTGCGCCTCGGCCAACCGGATGTGTTCGGTGCCGACGGCCTCGGCTGGGACAAGGTCGCCTCGGTGTTCGCCACCGCCGGTGACGCCGTCTTCGCCAACCTGCCGCTGCTCTTCTGCATAGGTGTCGCCATCGGCTTCGCCAAGAAGTCGGACGGTTCCACCGCACTCGCGGCCCTCGTCGGCTTCTTGGTCTACAAGAACGTCCTCACCGCGTTCCCGGTCACCGAAGCCGTGGTCAACACCACCGCGAACAAGGGTGTCGACGTCGCCGCGACGTACAACAACCCGGGGGTCCTCGGCGGCATCATCATGGGTCTGCTCTCCGCGGTCCTGTGGCAGAAGTACCACCGCACCAAGCTGGTGGACTGGCTCGGCTTCTTCAACGGCCGCCGGCTCGTCCCGATCATCATGGCGTTCGTCGGCGTGATCATGGGTGTCTTCTTCGGCCTCGTGTGGGAGCCGATCGGTGACGTCATCTCCGACTTCGGCGAGTGGATGACCGGCCTGGGGGCCGCGGGCGCCGGAATCTTCGGCCTCATCAACCGCGCGCTGATCCCGATCGGCATGCACCAGTTCGTGAACACCGTCGCCTGGTTCCAGATCGGCGACTTCACGAACGCGGCCGGCGAGGTCGTCCACGGCGACCTGCACCGCTTCTTCGCGGGTGACCCGAGCGCCGGTCTGTTCATGACGGGCTTCTTCCCGATCATGATGTTCGGCCTCCCGGCCGCCGCGCTCGCCATCGCGCACACGGCACGTCCGGAGCGCCGCAAGGCCGTCACCGGCATGATGGTCTCGCTCGCGCTGACCTCGTTCGTCACCGGTGTGACCGAGCCGATCGAGTTCTCGTTCATGTTCATCGCGCCGCTGCTGTACGTGATCCACGCCGTCCTGACCGCCCTCTCCATGGCGATCACCTGGGCCCTCGGTGTCCACGCGGGCTTCACGTTCTCCGCGGGTCTGATCGACTTCGGCCTGGGCCTGAACCAGGCGACGAACCCCTGGCTGATCATCCCGATCGGTCTGGCGTTCGCGGCGGTCTACTACGTGGTCTTCCGCTTCGCGATCACCAAGTTCAACCTGCCGACGCCGGGCCGTGAGTCCGACGAGGAGCTGGCCGAGATGGAGAAGGCCGAGGCCAAGTAGCCCGGCCGGGCAAGCACGTCGGAGCCCCCGCCCTCCCTGTGGAGGCCGGGGGCTCCGGTCATTCCGCCGCCGGTACGCACAGCACCGGCACCGTCGACAGATGCAGCAGCTTGTGCGTGGTCGAGCCCAGCAGGGCGCCGCGCATCGGGCTCTCGCCGTAGCTGCCGACAATGATCAACCGCGCGTCGTGACGGGCCGCCGCGTCCAGCAGTGCCTGCGCCGGGCGCTCGTCCAGGACTTCGACGGCCGTCGGTACGCCCGCCTCGCCGGCGGCCTCGACGGCGTGGGTCAGCGCGCACCGGCCCGCCTCGCGGACGGCCTCGTGGTGTGCCCGGTACTCCTCGCCCGCCGCTCCCGGGGCCGCGGCGCCGAAGACCAGCACGAGGGGCTCGCCGAAGGCCGCCGACACCTCGATGGCGACGTCCAGCGCCCGTGCGGCGCCCGGGGACTCGTCGTATCCGAGGACCACGGACATCCCAGGCCTCCTTCGGGATTCAGGACGGCTTCCTGCCGTGTACGGCGTCGGGGTCGCACACACCGGGACGCTCACGCCAGAACTCACCGGTCGACAGGCGGCGCGCGACCATGATGACCAGGCCCACGGCGATGACGACGATGCCGATGACGAGCGGCGGGCCGACGCCGAACCACGAGACGCCGCCCGCGGAGTTCGCGGGATCGGACATGTCGCCCACCGACACGACGAGCAGCCAGGCGAGCAGCCCGGCGCCGATCAGCGGGCCCGCTCCGATCAGCAGAAAGCTGCGGACGCTCTCGGTGAGATGGCGGCGGTAGTAGACGGCGCAGGCGACGCCGGTGAGCGCGTAGTAGAAGGCGATGAGCAGCGACAGCGCCGTGAGGGAGTCGAGGAGCGCGTTCTCGCTGATCCGGCTGACAAGGAGGTACCAGGCGATGGCGACGACGGCGACGCCCCACGTACTCACATGCGGTGTGCGGAACCGCGGGTGGATGCGGGCGAACACCGACGGCAGCGCGTGCCGCCGGGCCATCGACAGGGCCGTGCGCGACGCAGGGATGATCGTCGTCTGCGTCGAGGCGAGCGCGGATGTCGAGACCGCGAACAGCACGACCCAGTCCCAGCCGCCCATCACCTGACCGGCGAGCATGGCGAAGACGAACTCCTCCTCGTCGGCGTTCTCGGCCAGGTAGGTCGGTCCCGCGTAGGCGACGACCGCGAAGGTGACGGACAAGTACGTCACGAGCAGCACGACCGTCGACCAGACACCGGCCCGGCCAGGGGCGCTCTCGGAGTGCTTGACCTCCTCGGTCAGATTGACCGCGGACTCCCAGCCCCAGTACATGAACACGGCCAGGAGCAAGCCCCCGGTCAGCGCCGCGCCGCCGGCCCCGAACGGGTCGAGCCAGGTGATCTCGGGTCTGATCGGGTCCAGCGTGCCCGTGCCCGTGTAGACGCGGTAGATCGCCACGACGGCGAAGGCCAGCAGACTGGCGATCTGCGCCAGGATGAGGACGTTCTGGACGTGGGCGGACGCCTCGGTGCCGATGACGCAGATGGCCGTCATCACGAGGATGACGGCCACGGTGAGCGACTGACGGACGAGATCGTTCGCCGCCCAGTTGTCGAGGCCGACGGTGAGCAGTCCGAAGCCGACGGCGACGTCGGCGAGCGAGCCGACCACCAGCACCCCGGTCATCATGATCGCCCAGCCGCCGAGCCACCCGAGCCAGGGCCCCATGGCCCGGGTGACCCAGGAGAAGGTCGTACCGCAGTCCTGGTCCACCCTGTTGAGATGGAAGAAGGCCGACGCGATCAGCAGCATCGGCACGAAGGACGTGAGGACCACGCCGGGGGCGTAGATGCTCACCAGCGCCACGACCGGGCCGATGACCGCGGCCAGGGAGTAGGCGGGCGAGGTGGAGTTGATACCGATGACGAGCGCGTCGACGAAGCCGATCGCGTTGTGCTTCAGCTCCCCCGGCCCCTCCTCGTGGCTGTGCGCACTGGGCGGGGGCGGGCGCGTGTCCGCGACGTCATCGGCCATATCTCCTCGCAGATCAGGACGATGTGTCCGGCTTTGAGCGATCTTACCGGGGCGAGGCGTCCGTGGCCTGGGGAGAGGAGTCCCAGCCGTCAGATCTCGTAGACCGCTCCCGCCACCGCCAGCTCGACCGGGCCGTCGTACACCGCGCGGGCGTCCGCCAGGTTGCGCTCGGCGTCCGTCCAGGGCGGGATGTGTGTGAGGAGGAGACGGCGCACCCCGGCGCTGGCGGCGTGCGCCCCGGCCTCCCGGCCGTTGAGGTGGAGGTCGGGGATGTCCTCCTTGCCGTCGGTGAAAGCGGCCTCGCAGAGGAAGAGGTCGGTGCCGTCGGCGAGGTCGACGAGCGCGTCGCAGACGCCCGTGTCGCCGGAGTACGTGAGCGACTTCCCGCCGTGCTCGATGCGGATGCCGAAGGTGTCCACAGGGTGCGCGACCTTCTCCGTACGGATGGAGAAGGGGCCGATCTCGAAGGCGCCCGGCTTGAGCGTGTGGAAGTCGAACACCTCGCTCATCGACTTGTCGGAGGGGGTGTCCGCGTAGGCGGTGGTGAGGCGCTGCTCGGCGCCCTCCGGCGCGTAGACCGGGAGGGGCTCGCAGCGGCCGCCGTCGTGGCGGTAGTAGCGGGCCACGAAGTACCCGCACATGTCGATGCAGTGGTCCGCATGCAGATGACTGAGAAAGATGGCGTCGAGGTCGTAGAGACCGATGTGGCGCTGCAGCTCGCCGAGGGCGCCGTTGCCCATGTCGAGGAGCAGCCGGAAGCCGTCGGCCTCTACGAGGTAGCTCGAGCAGGCCGATTCCGCAGACGGGAACGACCCCGAGCAGCCGACGACGGTGAGCTTCATTGAGCTTGGACCTCCGTGGACGGTCGTCCGTGGACGGGAAACGGGGAGGGCTGAGGGCAGCGCGGAAGAGCCTCGTGCGGTTTGTCGAGCGTAAGGCGCGAAAGGGTCGCCCGCTCCTTCGCGGCAGCTCGTTGTGGGGGAACTCACCTGCCCTGTCACCGGATAGGGCGAGGTACGGCGGGTGTGTGCGAGCTCGGACGGGGCGTGTGGGGGGCGGGTGGCAGAAGATGCGCCCCGGGTACGGTCGGGGTATGGACACGTCCTGGTGGCTCGCGCTCGGCGCGGTGGTGGTGATCGCGCTGGTGGCCGCGGTGGGGCGGGGGCGGCCTTCGGGCCGGCCGTCCGGGAGGCCGCGCGGGCGCGAGGAGCGGGGCCGGGGCCCGGGGCGGCCCCATGGCCGGCGCCCGGCTCCGGGTCGTCCGGCTCCCGGCCGCCCGGCCGGGAGCCGGGCGAGATCTGGTGGGCGGACGTCCCCTACGAGGACGGGCCCGGCTCCAAGGACCGGCCCTGCCTCGTCCTCCGCGTCCACGGCGGGTCGGCCCGCGTCGCCAAGATCACCAGCAAGTACCACGACGAGCGTCCCGGTGTGATCGCGTTGCCGCCGGGGGCGGTGGGGAACACGCACGGGCGCCCGAGTTTCCTGGAGACGGACGAGCTGCGGGAGGTCAGGGTGCGCGACTTCCGCCGGCGGGTGGGTGTGGTGGACCCGCTCCTGTGGGACCAGGTGCGACACCTGTCGCGGTGAGGCGACGGTCGAGGCCCCGGGCGCCCGCGGCAAGCTCTTCCCCTCCCCCGGGCCACCGGTCCCGCGCCTCTCGGTGCCGGGCACGTTCTCAGCCCGTCCGGTACTGGAGGACGGACACTCCGGCCGCCCCTCACTACCGGTACCGGGGCGCTCCCTACCCGTCCGGCACCGAGGACGGACACCACCCGGGGCGCGCCCGCGGTACCGGGGGCACATCGCGCACGGCGGTCAGGCCCAGAGCTGGCCCTGGAGGGTTTCGATCGCCGCCTCGGTGGTGGGGGCCGTGTAGACGCCGGTAGAGAGGTACTTCCAGCCGCCGTCGGCGACGACGAAGACGATGTCCGCGGACTCGCCCGCCTTCAGCGCCTTCTTGCCGACGCCGATCGCCGCGTGCAGCGCCGCGCCCGTGGAGACGCCCGCGAAGATCCCCTCCTGCTGGAGGAGCTCGCGGGTGCGGGTGACCGCGTCGGCGGAGCCGACCGAGAAGCGGGTGGTGAGGACGGAGGCGTCGTACAGCTCGGGGACGAAGCCCTCGTCGAGGTTGCGCAGACCGTAGACCAGGTCGTCGTACCGCGGCTCGGCGGCGACGATCTTCACGTCGGGCTTGTGCTCACGCAGGAAGCGGCCCACGCCCATGAGGGTGCCCGTCGTACCGAGGCCCGCCACGAAGTGGGTGACGGACGGCAGGTCGGCGAGGATCTCCGGGCCGGTCGTGGCGTAGTGGGCGCCCGCGTTGTCCGGGTTTCCGTACTGGTAGAGCATCACCCAGGACGGGTTCTGCCCGGCGATCTCCTTGGCGACGCGCACCGCCGTGTTGGAGCCGCCCGCCGCGGGGCTGGAGATGATCTCGGCGCCCCACATCGCGAGGAGCTGGCGGCGCTCCTCACTCGTGTTCTCGGGCATCACGCAGACGATGCGGTAGCCCTTGAGCTTCGCCGCCATCGCGAGCGAGATACCGGTGTTTCCGCTGGTCGGCTCCAGGATCGTGCAGCCGGGTGTGAGCCGGCCGTCCTTCTCCGCCTGCTCGATCATGTGGAGCGCGGGGCGGTCCTTGACCGAGCCGGTCGGGTTGCGGTCCTCCAGCTTGGCCCAGATGCGGACGTCCTCCGAGAGGGACAGCCGGGGCAGGCGGACCAGCGGTGTGTTGCCGACCGCTGCGAGCGGGGAGTCGTAGCGCATCCGGGATCAGACCATGCCGCCGGCCACGGCCGGCAGGATCGTGACGTTGTCGCCGTCACTGAGCTTGGTGGAGATGCCGTCCAGGAAGCGGACGTCCTCGTCGTTCAGGTAGACGTTCACGAAGCGGCGCAGCTGGTCGCCGTCGACGATGCGCGCCTGGATGCCCGCGTGCCGGCTCTCGAGGTCGGCGAAGAGGTCGGCGAGGGTGTCCCCGCTGCCCTCGACGGTCTTGGCGCCGTCGGTGTAGGTGCGGAGGATGGTCGGGATGCGGACCTCGATGGCCATGGCGTGGGCTCCTGTCGGGAGGACGTAAGTGCCTTACGTGAGTGACGTAAGGGGCGCGCGGCTCAGCCCCCGCGCGGGGGGTCGGTGCAGGGGATGGTGCGCTGGGGCCGTGGCTCAGACCGGACGGCGGTCCGCGCAGCACGTACACATGGCGCTGGCGAGGCGGCACAGGTCGACGTGCAGCCGCGCCACGAGCAGCGGCATGCCCGGCGTCTTCTCGCTCACGTCGTTCGAAACCATGCGCTCATCGTAACGATTCCCGGTCCGGCTCCCGGAATGTGATCTCGAATCGCGGACGTGATCTGTTCGCCAGACGGACGCCGTGCCCCTTCCGTGCGGCTCGGTACGCCTCAGTACGCCTCGACGACCTTGACGTCCTCCTCGGTGACCTCGCCCTCGACGATCCGGAACGACCGGAACTGGAACGGTCCCGCGTCGTCCGTGTCCGCCGTGGACACCAGGACGTAGTGCGCGCCGGGCTCGTTGGCGTACGAGATGTCGGTGCGCGAGGGGTACGCCTCGGTCGCCGTGTGGGAGTGGTAGATGATCACCGGCTCCTCGTCACGGTCGTCCATCTCGCGGTAGAGCTTGAGCAGATCCGCCGAGTCGAACTCGTAGAACGTGGGCGAGCGCGCGGCGTTGAGCATCGGGACGAAGCGCTCGGGCCGCCCCTCGCCCACCGGTCCCGCGACCACGCCGCACGCCTCGTCGGGGTGGTCCTCACGGGCGTGGGCGACGATCCGGTCGTACAGGGCCTGGGTGATGGTCAGCATGGTGACGAGAATAGGCGGACGGCACCCCGATCTGAGATCCGGGGACCGATGAGTGAGATCACGCCCGCGGCCCGGGGTCGGGGCGGGTCTCCGGCCCGTCGGGGCGGGTCTCCGGCAGGTCGGTGACGCTCTCCGGCCGGTCGGTGACGGCCAGCAGCGCGTGCACCGCGGTCTCCATCGCGCGGCGAGCGGCCTCCGGGTCGAGACCGCTGCTGCGCCAGTGGTGCCAGGCACCCCATGTGGTCACCGCGTCCAGCCCGTTGAGCAGGTCGGCCCCGCGCTCACCGGGCAGCCGGCCGAGCTCCACGGCGAAGACCTCGGTCAGCCTCCGGCGGGCGAAGTCCATGACCTGCCGAGTGGCCTCCTCGACGCGCTCGGAGGGGTTCTCCAGGCGCATCATCGTCAGCCGCGCCGGAGTGATCCACTCCAGGATCCGGGCTCGCTGCTCGGCGAGCGCCGCCACCCGCGCCTGCCGCGGCCCGTCCGTCGGCAGCGGCTTGATCTGCGCTGCGAGCTGGTCCAGTCGCCGGGCGATCGCGGTGTCCTGGAGCTGGGCCATGTCGGCGAAGTGATGGAACACCAGGCGCCGCGACACCCCGGCGCGCTCGGCGACCCGGTCCGCGGGGAACTGCGTCTCCCCCTCGTCCAGCAGCGAGAGCATCGCATCGGCGATCTTCTCGCGGGTCTGCCGCCCGCGCTCGGTGCGGCCGTCGGGCGCACCGCGGCGCGCCCGCTCCCGGGCGCCGTCGCGCTGTTCACGAGCGGCGCTCCGGGCACCATCCGGCGCCTGCGGGTGCGACTGCTTCACGTCGGGTCCTCCCATCCCTGCGTTGACATTGTTGCACTCCCGATGCAACCGTGCGGATTGCACGCCGAGTGCAATGACTTTCCGCCGGGATGCCCCTGGCGGACGACTGCGCGCGCCCGCCGCGCACGAGAGGGACGGCTTCCTGATGCTCCAGTCCGTAGGGCGCTGGTGCGCCCGCAGACCCAGACGGACCGTGGCCGCCTGGCTGTTGCTGCTCATCGCCCTGGCCGGCGCCGTAGGGGCGTTCGGAAGGGTCACCACCGAGGCCGTGACCATCCCGGGCAGCGACAGCCAGGCGGCCCGGGACGCGGCCCGGGCCTTCTCCGACGCGGCATCCGGCCGGCAGCCCGTCGTCCTGTACGCACCGCCGGGCGCCGCTCCCCTCACCGCCGCCGCGCAACGGGCGGTGGTCGAGGAGGCCGCGCGCGCCGTCGAGGACGTGGATCATGTCGTCGCCGTCACCACGCCCTACGGACCGGCGGGCCGTGGCGCCCTCAGTGCCGACGGCCGCACCGCCCGGCTCGTGGTCGAACTCGACGTCACCGGCCGGGACATCACGCCAGGCACCACCAGGAGCATCACCGACGCGGCCGCTCCGGCGACCACGGCCGGTATCGAGGTGACCCCCGGCGGCGATCTCGCCGCCGCCGCGGACAAGGGCACCACCGGCCACAGCGAGATCATCGGGCTCGCCGCCGCCTTCGTCGTCCTCGCCCTGGGCTTCGGCAGCCTGGTCGCGGCCGGGGTCCCGCTGCTCACGGGGACGATCGGCCTGGCCGTCTCCCTGTGTGCGATCGGCCTGGCGGGCCATCTGATGGACATGCCGTCCTCGGGCACCACGATCGCGGCGATGATCGGCCTCGGCGTGGGCATCGACTACACGCTCTTCTGTCTGACCCGGTTCCGTGAGCTGCGGGCGGCCGGGGTGGGGGTCGAGGACGCGGCGGCGCGCACCATGGCCGGCTCCGGCAAGGCCGTGGTGTTCGCGGGCAGCGCGGTGATCGCCGCGCTCACGGGGCTCGCGCTGGGCGGTCTGCCCCTGCTGCACGCACTGGCGCTCGCGCCGGGCATCGCCGTACTGGTCGCCATGGCCGCGACGCTCACCCTGCTGCCCGCCGCGCTCTCGCTGCTCGGGAAGCGGCTCACGCCCAGGGCGCGCGCAGCGGACACCTCGGGCGGCGAGCCGTCCGCTGCGGCGCTCGCCGGAGCGGGCCAGGACCGGCCCGGCAGCCAGAACCGGCCTCGCGGCTGGGGCCGTATCGCCGGGTTCGTCGCCTCGCGGCCGTGGCGCTGTCTGCTGGCCGCTCTCGCCCTGACCGGTGTGCTCGCCGCCCCCGCCGCACGGTTGACGTTCGGGCAGCTCGACGCGGGTGACAAGGCTGCCGGAACCGCGAGCCGCACCGCGTACGACCGGCTGGCCGACGCCTTCGGCCCCGGCGCCAACGGCCCCCTGCAGATCGTGTCCACGCTGCCCACCCCGGCATCCGGCCCGGGCGACGCCCGGATCACGGACGTCACCGCCGCCCTGCGCGCGACCCGTGGCGTCGCGGCCGTCGGGTCCGCGCAGACGGCAGCGGACGGCACAACCGTGCGCTGGCAGGTCACTCCCACCACCGCGCCCGGCGACCCGGCCACCGCCGAACTCGTGCACCGGCTGAGGGACGCGACCCTGCCCGAGGCCACCGCGGGCACCGGCCAGGTGACCCACGTGGGCGGCGTCACGGCCGCCCAGGCCGATCTGAACGAACGCCTGGCCCGGCGGATGCCGCTGGTCGTCGGCTTCGTCCTCGCCGTCGCGGCGCTGCTTCTGCTGGCGGCCTTCCGCTCCCCGGTCGTCGCGGTGAAGGCCGCCCTGATGAATCTGGTCTCCGTCGCCGCTTCCTACGGTGTGCTCACCGCGGTCTTCCAGTGGGGCTGGGGCGCGTCCCTGATCGGGCTCGAAGGTCCCGTGCCGATCCCCGGCTACGTCCCCCTGCTCATGTTCGCCGTGCTCTTCGGCCTCTCCATGGACTACGAGGTCTTCCTGCTCAGCGCCGTCCGCGCGGCCCATCTGCGCCATGCGGACAACCGGCGGGCCGTGATCGCCGGGCTCGCCGCGACCGGCCGGATCATCACCTCTGCCGCACTGATCATGGTCAGTGTCTTCCTCGGCTATCTGCTGTCCGACGACCCCGTGGTGAAGATGTTCGGCATCGGTCTGGCCACGGCCGTCGCGCTGGACGCCACGGTCGTCCGCGGCGTTCTCGTCCCGTCCACGATGGTCCTGCTCGGCCGCGCCAACTGGTGGCTGCCCCACTGGCTGGACCGGCTGCTGCCGCACATGGCCGTCGAGGACGACGGCCACGACCCGGCAGCTGCCGCTTCCGAGGCCGGCGGCACACCCCTGGCGGCCACCGGGAGCACGTCATGACCCGGGTCCTGACCCGAAGCCGCACGCGGCTGTTGTGGACGTCGCTCGCGCTGGGTGCCCTGCTCGCCGCGCTGCCGGTCGCCGACCGGATCGCCGCCGCCGTCGCCGAGAAGCGGCTGGCCGACCGGATCGCCGGGCGGCAGAGAGCCGTGGTCGGCACGCCGCGGGTGAGCATCGACGCCTTCCCGTTCCTGTTGAGCGCCTCGGAGGGAACGCTTCCCCGGGTGGTGGTACGGGCCGACGCCGTCACCGGGGAAGGGCTGCCCGTGCAGGCGTCGGTGGAGCTGCATGAAGTCGCCGAACGGTCCGGTGCGTACACGGCCGCTTCCGCCGAAGCACGGTTCACCGCTCCCTTCGGCTCCTTCGGGGCCGGTCTCGGTGAGGGCGCCTCGCTCTCCTCGGACGGGAACGGGCGCCTGCGCATCGACCGTGAGTACCTCGGCCTGCCGCTGACCGTCGTCGCCGAACTGCGGCTGGCCGGCCGCACCCTCACCGTGGTGCCCGTCGCCGCGTCGTTCGCGGGCCGTGCGGTCGACCCGGCCGGCCCTCGTATCGCCGGGGCCTTCGCCGGCCGGGAGCGGACCGTACCGGAGCTGCCTGCCGGGCTGGCACCGACCGCCGTCTCGGTCGGCGATGCGGGCGTGACGCTTCACGCCCGCGCGGACGACGTCCGGCCGGCATAGCCGCTGTCTCCGGGAGGGCGTCTCCGGAGGGGCGTGCCCGGAGCCGGACATCCGGCGGCCGGACATCCGGGCCCGGACACACGCATCGGGTCATGCCGGGCGAGGTGGCCCGGCATGACCCGATGACGTTACGAGCGAGCGCGCCGCTTGCTCGGCGGCTACTTGGCGATGTCCGCGTACTCGCGGGCCGGCGCGTCGGCGGCCTGGGGCTTGTTGCCCTTGATGACGAACCAGCCGATCGCCAGGGCAATGGCCCAACCCGCGCCCACGTAGAGGCTGATGCGGGAGTCCTTGTCGTACGCGATCAGACCGGTCACGAAGACCAGGAAGGCCAGGGCGATCCAGCTGCAGACCGTGCCACCGGGGGCCGGGAACGAGGAGGCGGGCAGCCGGCCGGCCTCGACCGCGCGGCGGTAGCGGATGTGGCTGATCAGGATCATCATCCAGGTCCAGATACCGGCCGCGGTGGCCACCGAGGTGACGTAGCCGAACGCCTTCTCCGGGACGATGTAGTTCAGCAGCACGCCGATACCCATGAGCGCGACGGAGACGGTGATGCCGATCGCCGGGGTCTTGCTGGCGGCCAGCTTGCCCAGCGCCTTCGGGGCCTCGCCGTTGGAGGCCAGGTCGCGCAGCATGCGGCCGGTGGAGTACATCCCGGAGTTGCAGGACGACAGGGCCGCGGTGAGGACGACGAAGTTGACGATGGCCGCGCCGGCCGGGATGCCGATCTTGGCGAAGGCGGCGACGAAGGGGCTCACGCCGGGGGCGAACTCGGTCCACTTGACCACGCACAGGATGACCGTGAGGGCACCGACGTAGAAGAGGGCGATCCGCCAGGGCAGCGAGTTGATGGCCTTGGGGAGGGTCTTCTCGGGGTTCTCGGACTCGCCGGCGGTGACGCCGACCAGCTCGACGGCGAGGTACGCGAACATGACGCCCTGCAGGGTCATGAGGCTGGAGCCGATGCCCTTGGGGAAGAAGCCGTCGAAGGCCCACAGATTGGAGACCTGGGCGGTGTCACCGGCGGCACTGAAGCCGAAGGTCAGCACGCCGAGGCCGATGACGATCATGCCGACGAGCGCGGTCACCTTGACCATCGAGAACCAGAACTCGATCTCGCCGAAGAGCTTCACCGAGATCAGGTTGGCGATGTAGAGGACGACCAGGAAGACCAGGGCCGTGACCCACTGCGGGACCGAGGGGAACCAGTAGTTGATGTAGATCGCCGCGGCGGTGAGTTCCGCCATGCCGGTCACGATCCACATCAGCCAGTACGTCCAGCCGGTGACGTACCCGAAGAACGGGCCGAGGAACTCGCGGGAGTACTCCGCGAAGGAGCCCGAGACCGGGCGGTACAGAAGCAGTTCGCCGAGCGCCCGCATGATGAAGAAGATCACCACGCCTGCGAGGGCGTACATGAGAATGAGGCTGGGTCCGGCCTTCGCGATGTTCGCGCCGGCTCCCAGGAACAGGCCCACGCCGATGGCGCCGCCGATGGCGATCATCTGGACCTGGCGAGGTCCTAGGCCTCGCTCGTAACCCTCGCTGGACGTTTCCGCGGCCTCATTGCCGTCATGCTTGTCGACCCGCACTGAGGTCATTGGTGAAGCGCCTTTCTCCATGCCGACCCGCGCCGTCTGCGTACGGCTGCGGACCAGGTCCTGATCCCCCCGGATATGGATTGAGTGCTACCGGCGGTCAGCCGGTCGAAGCGCCCCCGGGGACATGGGTGGCGTCCCCGGGCGGTCGTGAAGATTTATCACGGCCGCAACGATGATCGACGAGGGCGGATGTGGCGCACCACATAGGAAAAAGCGGACAAATACCCCAAGAGGTGGCGAAGTGGGGTAATCGAGTGATGGGATCGTTATCCGGAATTGAGCGTCCGCTGAGCGAACATGATCGTGCGGGACGGGTACGCGGCGATGACTCTGCGGTGCCGGGGCCACGGCGCCACGGACACCCCGGGTGTCACGACATCAGCGTCTCGACGAGCGTCTCCTGGAGCGCCCCGAGCCAGAGGTAGGCCATGACCATCGGCTTGCGCGGATCGGAGTCCGGCAGCCGGTACAGGTCACCGCCCTCGTCCTCGTCGGCGACCTCGAGACGGGTGCCGATGGTCAGCCGCAGGTCGTTGAGGGCGCCCAGCCAGTGCAGGGAGTCGTCGGCGGTCAGCTTGAGGACGGCGCCGCCCTCTCCCGTCGCGGTGAGCGCGTCGAGATTGCGGACGACGACGAGGGCGTCGTCGCGCTTGCGGGCGCGCAGATCGTTCTCCGTGTAACGCCTGAACTCGGCGGAGAACTCGCGGAGTTCGTCGTCCTCCTCCCCCTCGGGTCCGCCGTACGCATCCGGGAAGAGGCGCGCCAGCGCCGGGTCGGACGGCGGCTCGCTCGGGCCCTGCGTGAAGAGCGAGGCGAGCGGGTCCTCGCCCTTGGCGGGCTCGTCACCGGGGCCGATGAGCTCGAGCAGCTGCACGGCCAGCGAGCGCAGGATGGAGATCTCGACCTCGTCGAGCGCGACAGCGGCGCCGCCGCCGGGCAGCGCCTCGAAGTGTCCGGCCATCACACGCGGTCCTGGGAGAGCGTCGCCCACAGTCCGTAACCGTGCATCGCCTGCACGTCGCGCTCCATCTCCTCGCGACTGCCGCTGGAGACGACGGCGCGGCCCTTGTGGTGGACGTCGAGCATCAGCTTGTGGGCCTTGTCCTTGGGGTAGCCGAAGTAGGCCTGGAAAACATACGTGACGTAGCTCATCAGATTGACCGGATCGTTGTGGACGATTGTCACCCAGGGGACATCGGGCTCGGGTACGGCGAAGGTCTCCTCGGCCGACTGGGGACGTTCGATCTCTACGGGCGCAGTCACTCCACCCATGCTGCCATCCGAGGGGGCCTGTCGCACAAACGGCCCGGGCCGGATCGGGGACATCTCGTCACTCTGACGAAATTGGGGGTAGCATCCATTGCATGGCTGCAACGACGAGAGTGCGAGGTTGACCGTTGTGAACGTTGCGGATCTGGGACTGCCGGTGGACGTGCCGTCGACCGCGCTCTTCACCGACCAGTACGAGTTCACGATGCTCCAGGCGGCGCTGAGGGCAGGGACGGCCGACCGCCGTTCGGTGTTCGAGGTCTTCACCCGCCGGCTGCCCGACGGCCGCCGCTACGGCGTGGTGGCGGGCACCGGGCGCGTCCTGGACGCCGTCGAGAACTTCCGCTTCGACGAGGGCGTTCTCGGCTTCCTCCGTGACCAGCGGATCATCGACGGGCCCACGCTCGACTGGCTGTCCGGCTACCGCTTCAACGGCGACATCTGGGGCTACCCGGAGGGCGAGGCGTACTTCCCCGGCTCACCGATCCTCCGGGTCGAGGGCTCCTTCGCCGAGTGCGTCCTGCTGGAGACCGTGATCCTGTCGATCCTCAACCACGACTCGGCGATCGCGGCCGCCGCCTCCCGTATGTCGTCCGCCGCGGGCGGGCGCCGGCTCATCGAGATGGGCGCCCGGCGCACGCACGAGCTCGCCGCCGTCGCGTCCGCGCGCGCGGCGTACATCGGGGGCTTCCACTCCACCTCCGACCTCGCCGCCGGCTTCCGCTACGGCATCCCGACCGTCGGCACCAGCGCCCACGCCTTCACCCTTCTGCACGACACCGAGCGGGACGCGTTCCGTGCGCAGGTGGACTCACTCGGACGGGGGACGACCCTGCTCGTCGACACGTACGACGTCGCCGAGGCCGTCCGCACCGCCGTGGAGGTCGCCGGGACGGAGCTCGGGGCCGTGCGGATCGACTCCGGGGACCTGCTGCTGGTCGCCCACCGGGTACGCCACCAGCTGGACGAGCTGGGAGCCCGCAATACGAAGATCGTCGTCACGTCCGACCTGGACGAGTACGCGATCGCGTCGCTCGCCGCTGCGCCCGTGGACGCGTACGGCGTCGGCACGCAGCTGGTCACCGGCAGCGGACAGCCGACCTGCTCCATGGTCTACAAGCTGGTCGCCCGCGCGACCTCGGCCGATCCGGACGCCCCGCTGATCCCGGTGGCGAAGAAGTCGACCGGCGGGAAACTGTCCGTGGGGGGCCGCAAGTGGGCCGCCCGCCGGGTCGACGAGCAGGGCGACGCCGAGGCCGAGGTGCTCGGCACCGGCCCGGTACCGGAGGAGCTCGAGGACCGGCAGCTGCTGGTGGAACTGGTCAAGGGCGGCGAGATCGTCGCCCGCGAGCCGCTGGACACGGCGCGCGAGCGGCACATCGCGGCGCGCGAGCGGCTGCCGCTGTCGGCGGTCCAGCTGTCGCGCGGCGAGCCGGTGATCCCGACGGAATACATGTGAGGCGCATGAACAGCGGATGGCCCGAGAGACAACGACAGCGCCACTAGCAGGCAAATGCCCCCTCCCGCAAGGCGGTTGGAGTCTCTACCCTCAGAACATTGCCGCCGAACCCTCCCCCTCCCTCCCCCACCACCGAAGGACACCCGCCATGCACCGCGCATTGATCGTCGTGGACGTTCAGAACGACTTCTGCGAGGGGGGCAGCCTCGCGGTGACGGGGGGCGCGGATGTCGCCGCCGCCATCACCGACCTCATCGGTGAGGCCCAGCCCGGCTACCGCCACGTGGTGGCCACCCGTGACCACCACATCGATCCGGGCGACCACTTCTCGGAGCACCCCGACTACGTGAGCACCTGGCCCGCCCACTGTGTGGCCGGGACGGAGGGTGTGGGCTTCCACCCGAACTTCGCGCCGGTGGTCGCCAGCGGGGCGATCGACGCGGTCTTCGACAAGGGCGCGCACGCGGCGGCGTACAGCGGCTTCGAGGGGAGCGACGAGAACGGCTCCACCCTGGCCGAGTGGCTGCGCGCCCGCGATGTGACCGAGGTCGACGTCGTCGGCATCGCCACGGACCACTGCGTGCGGGCCACGGCGCTGGACGCGGCCCGCGAGGGCTTCCGCACGCACGTGCTGCTCGACCTGACGGCGGGCGTCGCCGAGGACACGACGGACCGGGCACTGGAGGAGCTGCGGGCGGCGGGCGTGGAGCTGTCCGGCAAGCCGGTGGTGTAGGCGCGTTTCCCCCTACCCGCCCCTGCCCGTCCCTCCGAGCCGGCGGCAAGCCCCCGGATCCCTGTCGCGGCGGCACCGCCCCCGAACCCCCGCGCCTCGATCGCCGGCGGGGCCCGTTCCGAGGCTGTGGGGGGCACCGGTTTCCCCCTACCCGCCCCTGCCCGTCCCTCCGAGCCGGCGGCAAGCCCCCGGATCCCTGTCGCGGGGGCACCGCCCCCCGAACCCCCGCGCCTCGATCGCCGGCGGGGCCCGTTCCGAGGCTGTGGGGGGCAGCCACCCCTCAGGCAGAGCTCCGGGGCAGACCGAGGACGGACACCGGGGCCGCCCGGAAGGTACCGGGCTCACGCCCGGAGGTCTGTGGGGCGTCCCCCGCTCGCTGCCACCGCCCACGGCCGGGTCCGGGCCCACGGGCGCCGGCCCGGACCTACGCTCCGCCCGCCGGGCGCAGGAGCGCGCGGATGGGGTGCCAGAGTTCCTGGGTCGGGGGCTCATGGGTGCGCCAGAGGAGGCCGTCCGGGTGGTGCAGCACCGCCGTGATCTCATCGGGCGTCGGCGGCTCCGCGTTGCCCCGCAGATACACCGCCCGCAGCCCCAGATTCCGCAGCCGCGTCAGCGCCCTGGCCCGGTTCGCCGCATGCACCAGCACCCGGACCTTACTGCCGTCGCCGACGGGACTCGGCAGGCCTATCGCGACCACGACGCTGCCTCCTGGCAACTTGCAGAAACCTCCGCCGGGCATGCCGCATCACTCCCCCGTGAGCTCGCTGTCAATAAGAACTTCGTCAGACGCACCTAAACACGATCGGCCGTCGCCCGCTAGAGGGCGACGGCCGATCGTGCTTTGACCTGTGACGATGCGAGCTACTTCGCCGAGGGGCCGACGTTCACGGTGATCGTCCGGCCGTTCTTCGGCTCGTTGACGATTGCTATACGCGTGTTCGTGTCAGCAACCTTGACACCGGCGGTCGGGTTCTCCTGGTACCAGTAGACGCCCTTGCGGTCATCGAAGACCGGGTTGCCCTTGTGTGCACCGATCCGCAGCGGACTGTCCGCCTTGTGCAGAGTGAAGGCATCCGTCGTGAAGCGGCTGAAGGTCGAGTCGTAGGCCTGGATCCGGTTCCGGAGCAGCGTGCCGTCCGCCCACTTCAGCGGCTTGGCGTTGGCGTCGACCGGAAGGATCAGGCCCCGGCCCGGGTGCTGGCTGGTGTTGTTGTCCTTCTGGGAGGTGTCCCAGAGCCAGACCAGCAGGCCGTTCTGGTACGGGTAGTGCTCGACCCAGTTGTCCTTCGGCGCCTTGAAGCCGAAGTTGTACGGGCCGACCTTCAGCGTCGCGTCGTACGAGACATACTGCCGGTTCTCGGCGAGGTAGTACTGCTCGTACTCCTTGGTGAAGGACTCGGCGATGCGCGAGAAGCCCTTCGCGGTCCAGCCGTTGTCGTCGCCCTCGGCGTTGTCCGAGAACAGCGGGGCGCCGTCGGCGGTGACGGTGATCGCGTCGGCCGCGAAGCCCTTGCCGCCCGCGCCGCCGTCCGTCTGGTAGCGGAAGCGGACGTCGACCTTCTTGCCGGCGTACGCGTCCAGGCCGTACACGAGCTTCTTGTACGCGCCCGACGCGCCGGTCAGCGCCGGGGAGCCGCTGGCGTCACGGGTGATGGCCGCGCCGTCGGCGGTGCCGTCGACGGCCGTCCAGCTCGCGCCACCGTCGGTCGACACCTCGGCGTACAGGTAGTCGTAGTCGGCCTCGATGTCCCACCAGCCCGAAAGCTCCAGGGACGCCTTGGACTTGCCGGTGAGGTCGACGGTGCGGGTGAGGGTGTTCTTGAGGTCGTCACCCATGTCGCTCCACCACTGCTTGGAGCCCTCGGCGGGCTTCACGACGGTGGTGGTGACGGCCTTCTTCGGCAGTTCGACGACGAGGGCCTGCGGGTTCTTGGTGTTGTACTCGGCCACACCCAGCTTGTGGGTGGACTTCGTCGCCGCCTTGGCCTTGGTGTAGTTGAGCCAGCCGAGCTGCAGCTTGTCCCACGCGGTCATGTCGCCGGGCAGGTCGCCGATGGACTCCTTGCCGCTGCCCAGCCAGGAGCCGGACGACATCAGGGACCAGTAGCCGGTCGAGTTCTCGCCCTGGCCCGAGGTGTCGTACAGGTCGGGCAGGCCCAGGTCGTGGCCGTACTCGTGGGCAAAGACGCCGAGGCCGCCGTTCTCCGGCTGCATGGTGTAGTCGCCGACCCAGATGCCGGTGCTGCCGATCTGGGTGCCGCCGGCCTTGTTGCCCGCCGGGCCGGTCCTGCCCGCGTCGGTGCCGTACGCGTACCAGCGGTGGGCCCACAGGGCGTCGCCGCCCTGGACGCCGCCGCCGGCGGACTCGTCCTCGCCCGCGTGGACGATCTGGAAGTGGTCGATGTAGCCGTCGGCCTCGTTGAAGTTGCCGTCGGCGTCGAAGTCGTAGCGGTCCCACTGGTCGTACTGGGCCAGGTCCGCCTTGATCTGGGCGTCGGTCCTTCCCTTGGCCTTCTGGTCGGTGGCCCAGGCGTTGACACCGTCCTTCACCGCGTCCCAGACGTTGGCGCAGTTGGACGAGCCGCAGTAGTTGGAGCCGTAGCGGGCCTCGTTGTACTCGACCTTGACCCAGTCGGACACCGTGCCGTCGACCGAGTAGCGGCCGGACGAGGTCCGCTCGTAGTAGGTCTTCAGCGAGTGCTTGGGGCTGCCGTCCTTGTTCTTGCCCTTGCCGAAGTACAGGTCCGTGAAGTGCGCCTGGTTGAAGTCCTTCTGCCAGGCGGTCGAGTTGTCGACCTTGCGGTCCGGCTCGGCGATCGCGTTGTGGAGCGGGCCGGGCGCGCCGCCGTACTTCTTGACGGGAGCCTCGGGGCCGTCGCCGTCCGGGTCGAACATCGTGGTGTCGTCGACCTTGTCGCCGAACTCCACGAGGATCGTGAAGATCTTGTCGGTCTTCTCACGGCCGAGCTCGACGTACTTCTTGTCGTCGAGCTTCACGACGTTGGACGCGCCGCGCTTCTGCACGGTCGCGTCCCCGGATATGACCTGCTCCAGCGCCGCCTGGCGCTGCTGCTCCTGCTGCTTGCTGAACGGACCCTCGAGGTCGTGGTCGACGTGCCCCTTGTCATGGGCCTTGTCGTGGCCCGCGCCGGGTGCCGGATCATGGCGCTCGATGCCGGCCGTCGTGCCGTGGTTGTCGGCCTGGGCCACGGTGTAGGCCGAGGCCGTCGCACCGGTGGCGGCGAGCACCACGAACACCGCGGACGTTCTGATCGCCCGTCGTCTGCTGGTCACTTGAAGTGTCCTCCCCCGCGCCCGCGTACCGCGGAGCCAAGGATGTGGGGTGGATCCGCGCGCGGCTGCGCGTCACAAGTGACGACATTCGACCGGAGTTAATGAAGAAAAGACAGACCTTGACTTGAGCAGGCCAACTGCACTATGCAGTAGCGCAGTTCCGGAATGCGGACACGGGGACGCTCACATGCAAGGGAAAACCCTATTGCCCCACGCGAACCGGCAACAGGCGCACCGAAGCGTCCAGTCCGCGGAACGGGTGACTCCATGCGCCCCCCATGCACCGGTACCGTGGGTTAGGTCACGCTTACTACCGGTTCCTCTCGGGCATCCACCGTCGTAGAGTCGCCGGACAGTGCGACCCGTTGCGACACCGCCAACGACCGCCTCGAGAGACGGAAACCGTCATGCCGCGTCCTACTGCCGCACAGCTCGCCTACGGTTCGGCCACTGTCGTCGTCTCGACCGTCGCCATGCTTCTGCTCTCCCGCACCACCACGGGCATCGGCGTCGCCGTGATCGGGATCGCCGCTCTTGCGCTTGGTCTGCTGGTCGCCGTGACCGTGCCGCTGCCGGTCAGGGCACAGGCGAAGGCGGCGCGCAGGGCCCCTTCGAACCATGCCGCCGCCGTCCCCGAGGAGGTCCCGGCCGGCGCCGCGACCCCGGTCGCCGTGGACACCACCGCCCGGGTGTCCGTCGCCCGCGCGCGCACGGGAGCCGAGCGGGTGGGCGAGCACTCACTGCGCCGTTGACACCACCACCGTCTTGGCCGCCTTGTCGTGCAGGCCCTGCTTGTAGGGCTTGTCCACCAGGATCATGATCGCCAGGATCAACGGCCAGATGCAGGGGCAGCAGATGAGCTGCGGCAGCCAGAGCACCACGGCCCTCATGAGCGAGGAACTCGTGTCGGGGGTGCTCCCGTCGTTGAGCATCGCCACGCGCATCTTCAGCAGCTTCTTGCCGAGGGTCTGGCCGGTCCGCCTGACCATCAGGGTGTCGTAGCCGACGAAGGCGACGATCGTGATGAGCTGGAACACCCACTGCCCGCCGGTGTTCGTGCTGGTGATGAAGTCGTCCAAGTCGTCCGACGATCTCGTCACCCCCTCGTAGATCCCGAACGGGATGCCGATGAGCGCGAGCGGAATGGTGACGATCAGCCAGTCGATGAAGCGCGCGAGGAAGCGCTTGGGCGCGTCGGCGAGCGGTGGCATTCCATGGAGGGGGTCGGTGCCGCCGTAGGGGTCGCCTCCGTGCGCGCCGGAGTCGTACGGGGGCGGAGGCGTGCCGCCCGCCCCGCCGTAAGGGGACCCGCCACCCGGGGGCGGGGGCGCGCCGTAAGGGGAGCCACCTCCCGGAGGCGGGGGTGCACCGTACGGAGAACCCCCGCCCGGCGGAGGTCCACCGGGGGGCGGTGTGGGCTCCTGCGGCTCCTTCTTGCGGAACGGGTCGTCCTCAGGCGGCTGGCCGGGCGGCTGGTCGTTGCTCATGGGGGCAGTGCATCCCGCCCGGCCAGGCGCCGCAACGGCTCACGTGCCGTTCGGGGGACTCGCGCGGCCAGAGGGCTGACAAGGCGTCAGCAGCTACGACCGGTCCGTCCGGGTCAGCCGGCCACGAACGTATGAGCCGCCTTGTCGTGCCAGCACTGCCGCCACGGGCGGTCGAACACGCACCAGAGCACATTGACGACACCGATGAGCAGCACCCCCAGCAGCCCGTGCACGAGCCAGCGCCACAGGGCCGCCACGAACGACGGGGGCGCGTGCGACTCGATGTCCCGCACCTCGAGGCCCAGCAGCTTCTTGCCGAGCGTGCGGCCCCACTTGGCGGTCGGCAGCGCCTCGTACAGCGTGCCGAGCACAAGCAGAACGACGAGCGAGAGGGCGAAGTGGAACGCGGTCGTCGCGTCGAGCAGCCACACCGTGACCGTCTCGCCGGACAGCTTCGCCGCCTCGATCTTCCCGTCGATGTGCTCCAGCGCAGCGGAGACGAACGGGATCGACGCGGCGCCGACGAGCGCGCCCAGCACGACCGTGTCGATCAGCCGGGCCACCAACCGCTTGCCGAGCGCGGCAGGCCTGGCCGCGGCCTGGGCCTGTGCGGCCTGCAGGAACGGGTCGCTGACCGGCGGCTTCCACGGCACGACCGGCTGCTGCTCGGCGGCCTGCGCCTGGGCCAGCCGGTGCACCTGCTGCGCCCAGGACGCGGCGCCGCCGCCTGACCCGGCGCTCACCGGCGCCTGCTGCTGGGCGGACGCCTGCTGCTGGGCGGGCACCTGGGCCTGTGCCTGAGCCTGCGCAGGCTGCTGCTGGGGCTGCTGGGACTGCGACGGCTGCTGGGGATACTGAGGCTGCTGCTCGGGCGCGAACGAACGGATCGTCATCGGGCCCTCGGCGGGCGGGGTGTCGGCGCCCACACTCCGCACCCCGGGCAGCGCGCCGCCGGTGGGGTCCACCGGGGCCGCGGTACCGCCGGACGCGGCGCGAGGGTCCTCGGCCGACGGGCCCGACGCCCGGTCGAACCGGACGCCGGGGGAGCCGCCCGAACGGGGTGCGGCGCCCGGCGCCGTGCGCGGGTCCTGACGCCCGCCCGGGAGCGCGTCACCGGTGCGCGGGTCCTGGGGCGCGCCCCAGGAGACACGGTTGTCGCGGTCGCCGCCGAACCCCGACTGATGGGAGGTGTCCGCGTGCCAGGCCGAGGCGGGCTCGGGACGGCCGGCGTCCGAGGCCTCCGGCTCCTCGTCGAGGAAGACGGGGCCGGTCTCCTCCACCGAGGGGACGGACGGAGCCGGGGGCGCGGCCGGCGCCGCCGACGCGACGGACGCTGCGGACGGGGGCGCCGGCAGCGACTCGCCGTCCCGAGGGGTCGGCCTGCTCGTACCCGGCACCCACGCCGCGCCGTTCCAGTACCGGACATATCCGGGGATGGAGGGATCTGGATAGAAGCCGGCCGCGGGGCTGCCGTCGCCGGTTGCCGGGGTGGGGGCGCTCATCACCGTGGTCCCGTATCTCCTGGAAGGCATGGGGGCATCGATTCAAGGGTCCACATCTATCAGACAGCCGCGCCGTCCTGGGCCGGTCCTGCCGTAAGGCCCACTTTCCGGTAACTCTGCGCCCCATCACCGCAACCGTTCCCCGAGTGACTGAGAAGTTGTTGTCGGAAGTCGCGTAATAGTCGGCGGGGAAGGCGCTCTCTCCCTGCGTGGCCCGCTCCCGGGCCCCGTACCAGGAAAGGAAGTCGCACTCTCATGCACACCGTGGTGGAACGCGAGCTGGAGCTCAAGCTGGTGCTGTCGCCGGAGCGCAGCACCCCCGTACCGGCCAGGCTGGCCTACCGCACGGCCGATCCGTACGCCGTGCACATCACCTTTCACATCGGCTCCGAGCACCCCGTGAACTGGACCTTCGCCCGAGAGCTGTTCGTCGAGGGGATCTTCCGGCCGTGCGGGCACGGGGACGTCCGTATCTGGCCGACCAAGGTCGAGGGACGGAGTGTCATACTCGTCGCCCTGAGCTCGCCGGACGGGGACGCCCTGCTGGAGGCGCCCGCCGCGCAGGTCTCCGCATGGCTGGAGCGGACACTGCGCGCGGTGCCGCCGGGAGCCGAGTCGCAGCAGCTCGGTATCGACGACGCGCTGGCGGAGCTGCTGACGCCGACCCCGGCGGACGATCTGTACCTGCGCGATCCATGGCCTTCGGACGAGGCGAAGGACGGTGAGGCGTAGGGCCGTGGCCCGGTGGTCACACGTAGGTATGGGTGATGAACTCTATGGAGTGGCCGTCGGGGTCGTCCACGTACACCCCGCGGCCACCGAAGAGGTGGTTGATCCGCTGCGGCTCGGCGTGCATCGGGTCGGACCAGTAGGACAGCTCCCGCTCCTTGATCCGGCCGAGGATCTCGTCGAACTCCTCGTCGGAGACGAGGAACGCCAGATGCTGCGAGACGATCTCGGACTCCGGCCCCTCGTCGAGGTAGTCGAGGGTGACGCCGTTGGCGAGCGGGACGCTGGCGAAGGGCCCGAAAGGTTTCGCCTCGGGTGCGTCGATCAGCTCGGTGAGGAAGCGGGCTGCGGCGAACCGGTCGCGGCAGTGGACGATGGTGTGGTCAAGACGTGCGGGCACGGCTCCTCCTTCGTCACCGGAAGTCGGTACTTCCACGCTAGACACGGAGCCGTGCCCCGGGCCATCGGGCATGGGGCGTAGGGCTGTGGTCCCGGCAGACCCGGGACGGTCGCACGTACGAGGTCAGAAGAGCTTGCCCGGGTTGAGGATGCCCAGCGGGTCGAAGGTCTGCTTGATGCCGCGCTGCAACTCCACGCCGACCGGACCGAGTTCACGGGCGAGCCACTCCTTCTTCAGTACGCCCACGCCGTGTTCACCCGTGATCGTGCCGCCCAGCTGCAGCCCGAGGGCCATGATCTCGTCGAACGACTCCCGGGCACGCCGGGACTCGTCGGGGTCGGTGTGGTCGAAGCAGACGACGGGGTGGGTGTTGCCGTCGCCCGCGTGGGCGCAGACGCCGATGGTGAGGTCGTACTTCTCCGCGACGGCCGCCGTGCCGTCGAGCATCGCGGCGAGCTGGGAACGCGGCACGCACACGTCGTCGATCATCGTCGCGGACTTGACCGTCTCCAGCGCGGTGAGCGACAGCCTGCGCGCCTGAAGCAGCATCTCGGACTCGGCTGCGTCCTCGGCGGGCACGACCTGGGTCGCTCCCGCGGCGGCGCACAGCTCACCGACGGCGGCCAGATCGGGCGCCGGGTCGGGGGTGTCGAAGGCGGCGAGCAGCAGCGCCTCGGTGGTGTCGGGGAGGCCCATCTGCGCCATCTTGTTGACGGCGTGGATCGTCGTACGGTCCATGAGCTCGAGGAGCGACGGGGTGTGGCCGCGCTCCATGATCGCGCAGACGGCGTCGCAGGCGGCGGCAGCCGAGGGGAACTCCGCGGCGAGGACGAGCTGCTGGGGCGGCTGGGGCTTGAGCGCGAGCACCGCCTTGACAACGATGCCCAGGCTGCCTTCGGAGCCGACGAAGAGGCGCGTCAGGTCGTATCCGGCGACGCCCTTGGCGGTACGGCGGCCGGTGCTGAGGAGCCTGCCGTCGGCGAGGACGACGTCGAGGCCCAGGACGTACTCGGCGGTGACCCCGTACTTGACGCAGCACAGCCCGCCCGACGCGGTGCCGATGTTGCCGCCGATGGTGCACATCTCCCAGCTGGAGGGGTCCGGCGGGTAGTACAGCCCGTGCTCGCCGACCGCACGGCTGAGCACGGCGTTGATGACGCCGGGCTCGACGACGGCGATCCGGTCGACGGGACTGATCTCCAGGATGCGGTCCATCTTGACGAGCGAGAGGACGATGCATCCGTCGGAGGCGTTGGCGCCGCCGGAGAGTCCCGTGCGGGCGCCCTGCGGGACGACCGGGACCTGCAGCGCTGTCGCGGTGCGCATGACGTGCTGGACCTGCTCGACGGTGCGGGGCAGCACGACGAGTGCGGGGGTGCCCGCGTCGCAGAAGCTCGCCATGTCGTTCGCGTACGAGGCCGTGACGTCCGGGTCGATGATGAGGGCCTCGTCCGGAAGGCCCGCACGCAGCTCCGAAACGAGCCGCGGGAGAAGATCGTCCATGATCCCAGCCTTGCACCGGGGGCCATCGGTGTGAACCCGTCTGCGTTCCCGTTCGCTGCACCGGGTGTGCTCTTCGTATCAGGTGTCCGGTACCGCACAGTGTTCGCCATGAAGACGCGATACGCACCGAACATCAGGAATGCCGTCATCGGCACGCTGGTCGCCGGCGGCCTGGTCGCCGGCTTCCTGGTCTTCGGCCCCGGCGCGGGCGGGCCGCCGCCGGCCTCGGGGCCCGCGGCCCGGGCGATGCTCGCGGTGGGTGCCGGTGCGCCGGCGTCGCCGGACGATCTGTCGGCACTGGTGGTGGACCGCGAGAGGTGGCTGCGGGCGCGCCCGGCCGACGAGGCGTCGTGGGCGGTGCTCGGCTCGGCGTACGTGGAGCTCGGGACGCTGGTCGGCGAGTGGTCGTACTACCCGAGGGCGGAGACTGCGCTGAAACGTTCACTCGAGGAGCTCCCTGCCGCGAAGGGCAATGCGGACGCGCAGCTCGGGATGGCGGCGCTGGCGAACGCACGCCGCGACTATGCGACGGCCAAGCGGTGGGGCGAGAAGGTGCGGGCCCGGACGCCGAAGCGGTGGACCGCGTACCCGGTGCTGATCGACGCGTACAACGGGCTCGGCGACTACAAGGCGGCCGGCAAGGCCGCCGAGAGGCTCCAGGCCCTGCGCCCGGGCGCCGCGCCGACCCTCGCCCGGGCGGCGCAGATGTATGCCGGTCGCGGCCGGTCCGAGGACGCGGCGGCGACCGCCCACGAGGCAATGACACGTGCGCGGACCGCGGCCGAGAGGGCGGCGGCCCGTTTCCGGCTGGGCGAGCTGGCCTGGGGCCGGGGCGAGCCGGCGGAGGCCGTCGGACACTACGACACGGCGCTGCGGACCGATGCCGGGCACCATCCGTCGCTGGCGGGGCGGGCGCGTGCGCTGGCGGCGCTGGGCCGCAAGGACGAGGCGATGCGGGACTACACGGCCGCGCTGGAGAAGCGGCCGCTGCCGGAGTACGCGCTGGAGGCCGGCGAGCTGTACGAGTCGCTGGGCCTGGACGGGGACGCGCGCACGCAGTACCAGGTGGTGCCTACCAGGGCGGCGAAGGCGCAGGGGCAGGGCGTGAACGTCGAGCTGGTCCTCGGCCGGTACGAGGCGGACCACGGGGACGCCCACTCCGCGGTGCGCCGGCTGACGATGGAGTGGGAGCGCGGCCACCGGAGCCTGGAGGTGGCGGACGCGCTCGGGTGGGCGCTGTACCGGGCGGGGCGGGCCGGTGAGGGGCTGACGTACGCGAAGCGGGCGACGGAACCGAACATGCGCAACCCGCTGTTCTCGTACCACCGCGGAGAGATCGAGCGCGCGCGTGGCCTGGACGGCCCGGCCCGCCGCCACCTGGCCGAGGCGCTGCGGATCAACCCGTACTTCTCCCCGCTCCTGGCTCCGCGTGCCCGGGCCGCGCTCGAGAAGCTGGGTGAGCCCGCGGCGGGCGGGCCGGAGGACGTGTGGGGCGAGGCCGAGCCCCTGGAACTGACGCGGGTGGAGCCGGAGTCGGACGCGGAACCGGAGTCGGAGTCGGAGTCGGGTTCGGGCGGTCGAGGCAGGGCCGGCGAGGACGAGGAGCCGACGACGGGTCCGTCGGAATCCGCCACGTCGGAATCGGACCGCTCGAGGTCGAGCGGGTCGGAATCGGACCGCTCGAGGTCAGGCCTGCCGGGTTCGGACTCGGACTCGAGCTCGAGCTCGTCGGATTCCGGCCGGTCGGAGCCCAGCCCGTCCGTACCGCGCCCGTCGGATCAGACCCCGTCGGATCAGGGCCCGTCGGATCAGACCCCGTCGGATCAGACCCCGTCCGGCGAATGAGCAGCGGGCGGGGGCGGGCTCGCTGCCCGTCCCCGCCCGGTTCCGAGCGGGCTACAGGTTGCCGCGCTTCGCCTGCTCGCGCTCGATGGCCTCGAACAGGGCCTTGAAGTTGCCCTTGCCGAAGCCCATCGAGCCGTGGCGCTCGATGAGTTCGAAGAAGACGGTCGGACGGTCCTGGACCGGCTTGGTGAAGATCTGCAGAAGGTAGCCGTCCTCGTCGCGGTCGGCGAGGATCTTCAGCTCACGCAGGGTCTCGATCGGCACACGGGTGTCGCCCACCCACTCGCCCAGGGTGTCGTAGTACGAGTCGGGAGTGCTGAGGAACTGGACACCGGCCGCGCGCATCGTGCGGACCGTCTCCACGATGTCGTTCGTCGCGAGCGCGATGTGCTGCACGCCCGCCCCGCCGTAGAACTCCAGGTACTCGTCGATCTGCGACTTCTTCTTCGCGATCGCGGGCTCGTTGATCGGGAACTTCACCTTGAGCGTGCCGTCGGCGACCACCTTCGACATCAGCGCCGAGTACTCGGTGGCGATGTCGTCGCCCACGAACTCCTTCATGTTCGTGAAGCCCATGACCTTGTTGTAGAAGGCCACCCACTCGTTCATCTTGCCGAGCTCGACGTTGCCGACGCAGTGGTCGATGGCCTGGAAGGTGCGCTTCGCCGGGGGCTCGACGATCGGGTCGGCAGCCGAGAAGCCGGGCAGGTACGGACCGTCGTAGCCGGACCGGTCGACGAGGGTGTGGCGGGTGCTGCCGTACGTGGCGATGGCGGCGAGGACGACCGTGCCGTGCTCGTCCTTGATCTCGTACGGCTCCTCGATGCCGCGTGCGCCGTGCGCGACGGCGTACGCGTACGCCGCCCGCGCGTCCGGCACCTCGATCGCGAGGTCGATGACGCCGTCGCCGTGCTCGGCGACATGGTCGGCGAGGAAGCGGCCCCAGTCCGTGGCCGGCTTGATGACGGAGGTGAACACGAAGCGGGCGGCACCGTTCGTGAGGACGTACGACGCGGTCTCGCGGCTGCCGGTCTCCGGTCCGGAGTACGCGACGAGCTTCATGCCGAAGGCCGTGGAGTAGTAGTGCGCGGCCTGCTTGGCGTTGCCCACGGCGAAGACGACCGCGTCCATTCCCTTCACCGGGAAGGGGTCGGCCTGCCGGGCGGTGTGAGGGGTGTGATCCAGGATCTCAGTCATGGCGGCAGACTCCCTCCGATCCACAAGCTGCGCAATAGTTTGTGTATTGCCTGGGCAACCTGCCCAGTCGTTGCCCGATTTGTTCGGGCGATCTGTACAGGATGACCACTGGGAGGCTTCTCGTGGCGATCGATCATCTGGACGGCAGGCTCATCGTGCTCCTCGCGCGCGAGCCGCGGATCGGCGTACTGGAGGCGTCGCGCCGACTCGGTGTGGCACGCGGCACGGTCCAGGCGCGGCTCGACCGGCTGCAGTCGGCCGGAGTCATCCGGGGGTTCGGGCCGGATGTCGACCCGGCCGCGCTCGGGTACCCGGTGACGGCGTTCGCCACGCTGGAGATCAAGCAGGGACAGGGCGCGGACGTACGGGCCCATCTGGCGACGGTGCCCGAGGTGCTGGAGCTGCACACGACGACCGGACACGGCGACATGCTCTGCCGGCTCGTCGCCCGCTCGAACGCGGACCTTCAGCGCGTGATCGACCGGGTCGTCGGGTTCGAGGGGATCGTGCGGGCGTCGACGGCGATCGTGATGGAGAACCCCGTACCGCTGCGGATCATCCCGCTGGTGGAGCAGGCGGCGGAGGACGCGAACCGGATCCACGGGGGCTGACGCACCGTCCCCGCTTCGGCGCTGCGGGACGCAGCACATGCAAAGAAACCGCTGCAAAGAAGTTCTTGCAAAGAGGTACTTGCAAGGACTTCTTTGCAACTCTAGGCTTGGGCCATGCCCGAGCACGAGAAGTCACCATCGGCGCCCTCGCCCCCGTCGGCGTTCCCGTCCCGCACGCTCGACCCGCGCTCCCTGCGCGGGCTCGCCCATCCCCTGCGGATGCGGCTGCTGACCGCCCTGCGCCACCACGGCCCGGCCACCGCCTCCCAGCTGGCCGACCGGCTGGGCGAGTCAAGCGGCGCCACCAGTTACCACCTGCGCCAGCTCGCCTCGTACGGCTTCGTGGCGGACGACCCGGAGCGCGGCAAGGGCCGGGAGCGCTGGTGGAAGGCCGCCCAGCAGAGCCTCCTCTTCGACGAGTCGCTGTACGGCGACCCCGATCCGGAGACACGGGGGGCCGTGAACGTCTTCATGCACGAGGTCGCCACGATGCACGCCCAGGAGCTCTCCACCTGGCTGGGCACCATGCGCGACTGGCCCGACGCGTGGCCGAAGAGCGCGGACATGAGCGACTTCACCCTTCGCCTCTCCCCCGCTCAGCTGCGAGAGCTGAACGACAGGACCCAGGCGCTCATCGAGAGTTACCGAGAGGTCGAGCCCGGAGAGGGCTCGGAGAAGGTCCGGATCCATCTGCACGCGTTCCCCCAGCAAACCGACTGAAGGGACCGACCAGGTCATGCACGCCGACATACATCTGTGCCTGCACGAACTGCGCGCCGCGGAACTTCATCGGGAAGCGGCCACCGCCGCGTACCGACCGGACGTACCGCGACGCCTACCGCGCCCGGCCCTGCGTGCCCAACTGGGCTGGACACTGGTCGAAGTGGGCCTGCGCCTCGTGGCCGCGCATCCGGCGCGTACTGCTACCGCGGCCTGAAGGGGGCGAGGACCACCTCAGCAGGTCGGGACCTTGCTCTCGTCGTTGTCCAGGAGACGGAGCGCGTCCACCGCTTCCTTCAGCGTGGAAACCGGGATCAGCCGCATCCCTTCGGGGAGTTCGGCCTGGGCGTCCGTGCACTCGGCCTTGGGCACGAGGAAGACGGTCGCCCCGTCGCGGGCAGCTGCCTGCGTCTTCAGGGACACCCCGCCGACCGCGCCGATCTTGCCTTCCGCGGTGATCGTTCCCGTACCGGCGATGTCACGGCCGCCGGTGAGATCGCCGCCCGTGCCGTTGCCCTCGAGCTTGTCGACGATGCCGAGCGAGAAGAGCAGGCCGGCGCTGGGGCCGCCGACGTCGGCGAGGTGCAGGGTGACCTTCACCTTCGCGGGGTCCTCGTCGAGGTAGTCCAGGGCCGCGTCCACGGCGCTGACCTGGGACTTCTTCATCTCGGCGACGTTGTGCTTCTCGATCTGCTCGTCGGACTGCCCGGACGGATACACCGCGTCGTGCGGCAGCACGGCACGGTCCGTACGGAACCAGGCGTCGACCACATCGCCCAGCCCGACGTCCACGGCCGGCCCGGTCGCCAGGATCGTCGTCATCCGCAGCGCGCCGTCCGTCTTCCGCGTGGGCGCCCCGGAGATCGTGATCACCGGCTTCCCGTGGTCCACCCCCAGCACGTTCGTGGTCTGCCCCGGCTGCGCCAGGGCGAAGGGCAGCGGCGCGAGCCCGGCGACCGCGAGCAGTGCGACGACGGGGAGGGCACACACGAGGAGAGCCCAGGGGCGCGAGAGGCGAGAGAGAAGCACGACGTCAATCTAGCGGCCCGCCCGGCGTGCCCTGCCGCCGAGGGCACCCGGCGATGGGCCCGCCTCGGGCGCCGCTGCCCGGCCCCGCCAAGAGCTTCCGACCCAGCCCAGCGCCGCCCTGCTTGCACACCGCTGCCCGACCCAGCCCAGCGCCGACCCTGCTCGCGCACCGCTGCCCGACCCAGCCCAGCGCCGACCCTGCTCGCGCACCGCTGCCCGACC